>NZ_BAXL01000030.1:0-42723 GCF_000698185.1 Geomicrobium sp. JCM 19055 | reverse complement strand
GATTTTTTTTACTTTTATAATACGATAATGCATGAAAACCCTTGTTAATTCGCTCATCTTAAGTGAAGCAACCTACCCTTACATATCCTTATTGGGGTCGGAAGTGAGAAATTCGACCCCTTATCGACCCCAATTTAATATTTCCATTGATAAGGAACGTTTGTTCGTATACAATTTAAGTTAATAACATATCTTAGATTATGGAGGTGGTTTGATTGATTAAACGTGACTGGTCTACAATCGTTAACACAATTAATATATCGCAAGGCTTAAATAATTTAGTTAGCATCACCTATTATAATGAGGGCAAGCAAACTGCTATCGGTAAAATCACCAATATTGATAATAGCGACCAAAAGCTCACTTTAAAGCACAAACATGACTTTTGGGTACTGCAATTCCAAAACATCATCGACGCCTCTGTGATCGCATCGTGAAAGGCAATAAATTAACGGCTGGCTCTAATATGCGTTGGGAATCCATGCGTATGATTCTGCCAGAGCAACGAGAAGAATGGCTAAAGCATCAGCATGATAACAAAAAGGTCAAACAACCTGTGCTCGATGAACAACAATGGGAGGACTTTGGCAGGATCGTTGCCGAGTGTATGGAGTATAAGCATCTTATACGCTTCGAATATTGGGATGATGGTTTCTTCTACGAGGTTATTGGTGAGTGCCATCACATAAACGGCGATCAAAAACAATTCCACATTCTTGATACAGAAGATGAAATTCACTACCTAAAATTTGAAATTATTAGCAACATCGAGAGTGTATAATAACGTAACAGTTGCTAAAAATAAGCTACGGTTATGATATTCTAATCCACTGGAACACGTCCAACATTCGGGCGTGTTCCTCTATTTAAATATACGTCTGAATATTGCTTTCCCTGTAAAGCGTCCTGCAATCCTACGAGCTATCCTCTTCCCTACTGTACCCTTTTTAATGGCATTTATATCACCCATGATTCGTGCAGTCTTATATAGGTAGCCCCTAAACTTGTTCATATCCTACCCCCATTATGTTATTGATCATACGGTCTATACTTTTCCCTGCCTAATTCAAGTTCTTTCTTCAATGTATCTACATCATTACGATAATAGACAGCTGTTCCGCCTTCTTTCTTTATCGGTTTTAACCGTCCGTTTTTAATCAAAGTAGACAACCTTTGTCGGTTAATGTCTAACAACTCCATAACTTCACTTGGCGTCAATATAAAGTAATCCACAAATGATATAAGCTCTTCTTTATTATTAATAGAGTGCTTCATGTCTTTTGTCCCCTCTTGCTACGAGTAATCAAGAATATCGTGATCATACACACTACCGCTAAGCTCATAGATACAATTCCTAAAGTTGTTTCATACCAGTTTGTAAATAAAAGCGCTAACGCAATTAGTATTGCAAACGAAATTTCAATCTTGGTCATGTTTGAATCCTCCTAACTTGTGATAATATAGAAGGTGAGGGGCGCAATCCCTCACCTTAAAGTCTGTTCCTAGCCTTTCGCTTTTTGCGATGGGGCTTCTTGCGTTTCTGCTTGCTTTTGGGCTTTTTCTTTTGTGATTTAAGCCTGATGTAGAGTAGCCCAAGCGCTCCGATTCCGATTGCTAAGTCTTTAAAAATCTTAGCTAACTCTTTCGCTAACTCCAAGTTATTCCCTCCTTTCTATACTTTAATTATAGCAAATCTATATACATTTGTCTATAGATTAAGCAAAAAAATATCCTTTTTATGAATATAATTCCACTTAAAGGTTACCTTAGTAATGCCCGCTCCAATTTCTGCGTATATAGATTGACACGTCCCTTTTGGGGCGTGCTTTTTTATGTATAAGATTGAATATAAATAACATACTAGTAATACCCTGAAACGATGGGTTATACGAGTTCATCCCTATTTGAGCGCATTCACCCCGAGTGCGCTTTTTTGCATAAAAAAACCCCGCACGGTTAGTTACGGGGCAATCGCTCGACCATTGCGAGCAAATGATGGACCTTAATTATAGCACTTTAGTCTTTTTAAATGTGTCGAATTACCCATGAAAGTTTTTCCAATTATTCATGCTTTAGACCACGCACGATCTGTTCACCTTGTAACCTCAAAAGCTCTTCCTGAGTCATTACTCCGCTTTCAATCTTATCAACCCAAGACGGTTGAATTGCTTTTTCACCATTGATCGACTCATCTGCCCAAGCCTTGATGATCGGCGTCCAAACATTACGTGTGTTGTGGTTAAGACGCTCATTACGTCCAATCATCGTTACGGCTTGCGCTCTTGTCACACTATGATTTGGCTTCTCTCCATTGGTGACGCCTTCTCTAACCTTCAATTCCATAAATTCACGGTGTACATCCGGGATCGTATCACTAGGCTCATCCTTGTGCAACGTAGCTTTTGTTAACACACCGATAGCGTCACTAGTTGTTAATTCGCCATCTTTATAAGCTTTCTTTTCATTTGCATTACCATGTTCAGCTAATACCTTTTCAAAAAGCTGTTGTGAGCTTCCCCATGTAAATCCTAGTGCAGTCACATATTTCACCTCTTCCTTTGGATTATGCACGATAGATTTGACCTCTTCATCTTGTGCAATCAATTGCTTAAACCTTGCCCACGGGAAATTGCGACCTGGGCAACTTGTATTGCCAACATCGCTGTGACGGTACACATCATTTGCCGTTAAACCATGTTGGCGCATAAGCTTACGTACTTCTTGTACAAAACGTAAGAATAACTCTTCATCAATATGCTCCACATCATAGTTTCCCTCAACACAAACACCTAACGAATCGCTGTTGTTATTGGCAGCATGTGCGCCGACGTTTAGCCTCTAAGCTCATAAAATTCATGGTTCTTTTGCAGATAGTAATTGTAACCTGCTCCAGACCAGCCTTGGTTGCGATGTTGGTTGTGGATTTGCAGATAAGAGTACCTTACAGCTGCGGGATGATGAATGATAATCCGTCTAACCTGACGGATCGGTGTAAGACTTCCCCACCTTAAAGTAGGTTTAATCAAAGTTATCCCTCCTTGCTTGGTTTAACATGCTTCGTAAGCTCAAACAAACCAACTGCTGCTAGTCCACTAATACCACCCGACCATAGTCGCTCTACTACTTCCAAGTCAGTAATAGGGAAAGCAACTAAGCCAAGAAAAAGCCCTACAATCAAAGCGACTGTAGGGAGTAGGCGATTGCTAATCTGAAATTGTTTTGCTCCTTGCACGATCCCTGCTGTTACAGGGGCAATAATAGATGCTAATGTTAAAATATCAATCATGGTTATCTCTCCTCTTATCCTCGTAGTAAGACTGCCCTTTTAAAATGTCCATCGCTTTTGCCAAAGGAATTGGTACGTTCATGTCCATACGCCCTAGATTCTCGCAAATGCTTATAAATTCGTTAAACAAATAGTAAATAATCGTAGCGACCATCACCGATATTTCAAACTCACCAAACACGAGTGGATCGCCCATCTGATCAATGTATACCTTGTCGATCATGTGCGCTAAAGCCACTACACCAAAAATAAAGACTTTCTTAGGTATCCCCCAGAATCCTACTCTGGGGTTCAGCTCGCCACGGTAAAACGCTGCTGCAATACCCGTCAAATAATCAAACGTAATAAATAAAATAAGCGCACCGATCAGTACACTCCATCCACCAAACAAGTATGATAAAAAAAACCGACACTACAGCTAGTGCTGGTTTAAGATTATTTATCACCTCCATGCAATGCCCCCTTTTAAGCATAAAAAAATACGCCCTATCGGCGTTTAGATGAGTTTCCCTACTTGACCTGAGCTACTAAGCCCCATTGCTTCTAAGTCTTTTCTTACTTCGTCACGGATAGTAAATGGTACAGAATCAAACTCTCTTCGTCCTGCTACAATCAACGTTACATATACGGTTACCATTTCGTCAGCTCCTTTGCCAAATACGGCGAATAAGATTAGTTTTGTACGAATGCGAATGCTACGCATCAGTCTGCGGATCATTTAATTTCACCCTCACTTCTTCTTGCAAATGGGCAGGCACAGAATCGATCGTACGCCGTTTGCCATTAACTAAATCAACATACATACTAACTACTCGCTGACTCGGTTTCATCATTATCATCCTCACCTCCTACCAGCGCTAGGATCAACTCATACTGTTCGGCAAGTATTTCATAGGTATCTAGTTTTTGCTCAATCATTTCCTCATAAATACTTGCGATGAGGTCTAGATTGTCCATGTTTCCGTCTTCCATAAGTTTTTCTAATCTCTCGATCATCTTTTCTTCTTTTGAAGGAAACCTATGTCTTGGTTTAGACATTCTTGCGCACCTCCCTAGGCGTTGGAAACACCGCCGATTAGTTTTGTCAGAACATGTATAACGGAGGAACCAGCTGACTTTGCAAAGAATACGATTTGTATCTCAGCGTCACTCATCGTCTCGCTAGCCTGCCTAGTAAATTGATATTCTCTGCCATTACGAGTGTCGATATAACTCTTGCTCATCTCAACCCCTTCAAGAAACACTTCAACATCAATTACTTCATCAGTAACTTGTAACCACAAAACTACTTCGTCGGTATCATATTCCAGACGATACTTGGCGGTTTGACTTATCTCTTCGCCCTCTTCAATAGCAACAACATTCCTCCAAAAGCCCGTGAAATAGAATGTTAACTCTCGCTCAGAATCACGTTGCGCCCAAATCATTGGTGGCATATTACCCGAGGCTACATTGGCTAGAACATCGAATTCTCTGCTTCTCACCATTTGCAATTCAAATTTCTTCTGGTTGCTACTACCTCCAGTTAGTGTATCAGGTAAGGAAGTACCCGAACTTGACCGAAGTATCCTATAGCTCGAATCAGTTGGGGTTTGACGTATTAGCGTAATAGTGATATTCCCCTCGCTGTCGATGAATACCTTAGGGTTCTTGGCAATAAAGTTACCAAGAGTGTTATAAAAAGAACGAATACCCATAGACCCACCAACCATAAGACGCCTCACTTCAACATACTTCTTCACAGGTTCTGTCGTTGTATTAGAGTTAGAGAGTGCGTCAAAAGCCACGTAGTGATCACCATCCACTGTTTTATAAACGTCTAAGAATAATGGATAGTTCAATGCATAATCCCTAAATCCATTGTTGCTGAGGTTCGTATCTGATAGGTAGTTTATGTCAGTACCAGAATGTGTGTTACTGCCATACCCACTATTGGTACTAGCCCATGACCCACTATCGAAATAATTTCTGCGAATTCTTATACCATTAGTGGCGGCATTGCTTGTATTCCGGAAGAGCACTAAAGATATTAGTGTGGGAATACCAGTAGAATTGCTGGTAATAAATGTGTCTGTTGCGAATTGACTTTGCTGAGCTGAGTTTAAGAAGTGTGACTCCCAATTGGAAAGAGAGAAGTTCTCTGCACCACAAACCCAATGCCTAAGTGTTCCTTCAAAGGTATTACCATGCCTATTTTCTGTGCCTGAGTAGTTTATGATACACGCTATGTGAACTTCATTGTTAACTTCGTTGTAGTGTATTGTTGGTCTAAGATGTGTATGTGTAGTCCCCCATTGTATACTTGCTCTATTTATACCCCTGATGCCCATATGGTTACTGATATTTCCAGTTTCTATGCTGACAGTACAAAACATAATTAAGTCAGTTTGATCGGCGTTCCCAGCTCTTGATGATGAATAGGTATAAACAACGAATAATCTACTGCCATCAGTATCCATGGCACAAAATCGACTAGTTCGACTATCGATTTCTAAAACGGCATGTTCCTGCCAAGTCTCACAATCGTCCTCACTGATGTAAATGATGTGCCTTCTTTCGACATTTACAGTGGTACTTATAACATAAAAATATCTATCACCAACTTTCAGGAAACGTTGGTGTCCTTCTGTAATTGCATAGTCTACATCTCTCCTAATTACTCCATTGCTATTCTCAAAATCATCTATAGTCGGCACATTACCGTTGTTATTAGTAGCAGTTCTTCTTATTGAAGGAGATAAGTTCATATTCATCGCAAAAATGCCCCGTTCGTCTCTTTCTACGCCTGAGTCGTTCCCACTGACATAGGACATTCCTATGCCACCGTCATCTACACTACCACTACCTGTGAAAGTATCGCCTATAGTAGCACCATTAATGACACGATCCTCAGCTTCAAGGTGTAAATTGATATTGGCGATCTCACGCATAAGATCACGATAAGAACTCTGTGTAGCATATCTTTCTCCATCAAAAAGCAAATTGTTAAAACGGTCTGTACTGATGAGATTTAGTGCACCTGTGTTCGGGTGGGTATGGTGAATATCTTCGTTCTGAATGTGCGCATTAAGGCGTCCATCTGAGTGATCGTTAGCTTCTTCTATAGCTTCACGCTTAGAACGATTAGCTTTACTTTGCGCCCCTACTTTAGTTTCGAATTCTTCATTCGTTTGATGTGGCGTAATGCGTCTTGGCATGTCATCACCTCGTTATTTATCAATATAGTTAAAAAGGACACCCGTGTGGATGCCCTTGATATTATTTAAATGCAATGTAGTTATAAGTCGAATTATTCTCATTCATACGACCTCTAACTGTAAAATTGAGTCCTGATGAAATAGACACTGAACCTACTGCCGAACTATGGTCACGTGTTGCCATGTAAACTAAAGGCGCACCACTAACACTACCACTAGTGTGGTGTACAATAACCATTTTTGGTCTGAATCCTACATTTATGCTTTGTTCGCTATCGTCATTGTTTTCATAGGAGCCTATCACATAACCCGTACTTTCACTAATTTGACTAATTGAATCTTGTAGACTAATTAGAGTGTTACCAATATCAGAATTAGACTCATCCAGAGATTCGACTCTCTGAGTTACCTCAGCCAATTCCTCTCTGCTAGCCTGTTCAATATTCAAGACATTACCAAGACCAACGGCTTCCTTAGAGATATCTAACCCTTCTACCTCAGCTTTGAGACTGTTTAATGTTTCTTGAGCATTGGCAATAACACCCTCTACTTGTTCGATCTTCTCGTAGATTTCACCAGCTTTTTGATCGGTGTACCCATTCGCATTACCTTCCGCATTGTCCCAACGTTCTTGCTTTGTGTGGTTGACGTGGCGGTTATTGTCTTCATAATGCGCTTCGAGTTGAGCAATATCTATGCCGTCTACATGCCTACTGATGTTGCGATAAACGACAACCTCAACATATGTGCCTTCTGTTAGCCCACTACCCAGCACTACGTATTGCCCGTCTAAATCAAACTGATCGGTTTGTAGTAAGGTGGTATTCACATTCACTTGTACAAAATGGTCATCACGGGACAGCGCAAATCCAACGTTGAATCGGTCTTGGTCTTCATTCGCTACGAATGTTTTAGCATCGACAGATAATGCGTTCTCGTATCGCTCTAGGGCATTATCGATCTTTTGGTCGATTTGGCTACTAGTATCAATCGTCTCCCAGTTCGACCAACCATTTTCAGGGTGAAACCTTCGTAGGTATAACTCAGTATTGGTTGTCCCTCGGAATGCAAATGCCTGTTGCACAATTCTAAAACTGTCCAACTTCTCGGTGCGGATGATGGCATAATTAAACGGATAGCTAGTGTCATCAGAACCTGTTAATCTCATCAAAGATGTGCCAGTCGGATAGTCATTCCCGCTAACGCCATTATCCAAGAGATCAATGACGTTGTAGCGCTTATTTAGAACATTATCCCACTCAACATCTTCATCGTAATCTTCGAGTTGTTCACTGACGTATTCCATTGCTTTCTTGTGGGCTTCTTCAATCGCTTCTTCTTTCTTTAGCGTTGATCCCTCTGTTGTTTCTGCTTTTTCATGGATCTCTTTAAGAGCTTCATATGTGATGTTGTACATCCAATTAAACCATTCAGCAGGGGGCTTCATGCCTTCCTGATAGCCTGATTGCTTTATATCATCATTTGGCTCGATACCTTCTGCCTGCCATTCTGGTAGCTTGCTTTCAAAGTTTGCCATCGTTTCACTCCTCTATAGTGGCAAGTCTCGATCATCGGACGGCACGTATATACTGCCCAGATAACCGCCTGTCTCCATCTCTACGTTGGAAAATCCTTTATCCTCATCAACCTCAAGATTGGTACTACCAAACTCAAACGTACCTTGCAAATCTATTGATTGTACGCCAACGCCTGATGCAACAGTGTGTGCTACAATGCGTCCGAACTGTTGGCTAGATAAACCAACTTCATTAAGTCTTGATATAGGCAACTCAATTAATCGAATACTTGCAGGTTGTGGGTTCTCACCTGTCCATCCTTCTTCAATTCGTATCTCTGACGGATCGGCGCCTAGAGACATTGCTAAAACATTAATAATAGTATTGGTATCACCCGTGCTGTTATCTCTAGCAACCTTCGATTTAAGCAATATCCTATATACACTATCGTTAGCTGCGCCTCGCCACTGCCCAACGTTATGACCGTGATCATCTAGCACCTCGCCTTGTGCATGATCGATGTCTCGCCACTCTGCAATGCGCTTGTTTGTCGCTTGCAACTCATCAAAATCAGCGCCGAATACATAAAGAAGCCTTCCGATATTGCTATCAGGTCGCTTATTGTAAGCGTCTGTTAATCGACTAATCATACGTTTGGTAATGGTCATGAAACCACCACTCGCTCATAATTAGTCTGCGCTACCTGTATCGCATCAATGGATATATTCCCCGACTCCCCATTAAGCGTTAACGAGTCCACAGAGGCAACACCAGGTACACGATGAACGATGCTAATAAGGCGCGAGTACACTACATTTTGACCCGTCTGTAAGCCTGTATAGATGTTTCCGTCCTCGTCTGTGCCACCGATGTACTCAATGATTGCAGAGCGCACAAGCTCATGACCGTTAGACGGATACTCGTTATTTACTGTAATATCTACCTCAATATCGAGTTGGACCTCTTCCGCACGGCTAAATTTAATCGGCACAATGTTGCCACTGTCATCCTCAATCTCAACTAGCTCATCCCCATGTGCTTCAATTCCTGCTGCACGGCGCCTGAAGATTTCTCTTGCTACATCCTCGGATTCTCCACCTAATACGTAGGTTTCGAAAGACTTCGGCGGTCGTCCGTTTACAAGCTCGTCTGTTGTGTTATCAATAACAGTTGCTGTACGTACACCCTCAACACTAATGACGGCAGCACGAATGCCGTTTGTTGTTGGCGATCCACCAGAGGTTAATGAGCGATCGTAGCGATTGCGTAATTCTCCATCCGTTTCCTCATCACGTCCACCAGCAATAGCTCTTGGGTTCGTGACCTCATCTAGTCCCGCAACAGGCGTATCAATCTCCGTTACCGTATTAGCAGGACTATTACTTAATGCGCCTGCCTCTAAGGCAACCACTGTCCCGTGAGTAGTGTCATCTGAAATTACGACACGTTCAGCGAGCCGATACGTAACCCCATCATCATTACTAAACAGTGATCCCTCTGGTATCTCTGTACCTTCATCACCTGTAAAGAGAAGCACTCCTGATGCAAACTCAGCAGGGCGTCGTCGCACCAGTTGATTCATTGCAACGCCACTCAACGTTTTGCCCTCTGATTTATGCACAAAGCCACTGTTGTAGCTGTTTTCTGTCTCTTGCCATAACTGGGCTACTGTAAACGAATGTATACGAAGGATAATTCCTACAGGTGTCCATGCAGCCGTGTTAATGTCCTCTCCGAACATCTCTTTTGCTCTACGCTCAGATTCGTTAAATACATCTGCATAGCGCTTACGCTTAAAACCATTTCGGTTTAATCCAAAGCTCATTGTTCCATCACCTCACTAACCTCTAATGGCTCACCATCCGTTTTAATCGCAATAAAAAAGACGCTTACTTTGCGCCTTGGTCTGTCGTATTCAAAACTAATGCTCTTGATGCGATCAATGCGTGGTTCTTGCTCTATGGCTTCTTCTAACGCAGCCGTCATATCCTCTTCATCTGCTCGTTTGCCCCTAAACTCCGCATGGTACAATCCAATACTTGGATCTAAAAACCATTCGTCAACATTCGTCCGAAGTAATAGTCGTAAACTTTGTATAAGTTCTTGGTCCTCATCGACCATTGTTATGTTGCCGTTTTTAATAACCAGATCACCTGTATCATCTAACGCAAGACTCTTCATTCGTTACACCCTTCCAATGATTACGGCATTTGAGGGATCGTACTTTGCTTGGTTACTACCGTTTCCACGTTTGCCTCTAATTGCATCCGAGTAATCACGCTCAGATATTCCTACCCAAACAAGGTCGCCTCTGCTATAAGTATCTGTACCCATTGCAATGGCTTCAGGGATCACCGATAGCCGACGACCATTTTCATCAACAAACATTGGGTCCAACTCATAAGTTGACCCTTTGACCTTATCAACCCTGCATACAATCATTGCTACACCGCCTTAATGTGCGTATAAAAGTCGTTCCCCGCAAGCACATGCGACCCCTCCATCACTCTATACTGACCGTTTACATATCTACTCTCGATATTAAAGATTGAGTCTGCTTGTATCCTGTGATTAAGTAGCGCCGTCATGTTGTATCCACTAATAATGCGCTCATCTCGTTCCTCTTCAAAAGGTTCTGGCGATCCAATGAGTCCTCGTGTTGGTGTAAATCTAAAACGGATATTATCACCGTCTCTTCCGCCTCTAAAGAACGCCTGACCTTTAGCAATATGGAACTTCGCACCACAATCCCTAGCCAACTCTTTTAATATCGTTGGTATCCTGCCATTTACCGTCTTTCCTCGGCTGTATGAGGGGTTACGAGGTAACGATAAAGCACCAATTGATAAACCGCCCGCTCTGGCAACGTCTGTAATGATCTGCCCAGCATTTGTGCCTGCTTTATAGGACCGACTAAATGACACCTTTCTCAATTGATCTGAGGCGTCCACAGCTTTAATGGTTGTGATCTTATCAACGCCTGACCATTCGGTATAGTGCTTGTATAGAGCACCTAAAAAGATTCCGCCTACGTCCTGTTGATACCCAGCGTTTAGAACCACGGGCAACCCCTCGCTTAACTGATTAATTGAGTTGCTTGATAGGTTGTATATCTTAATCTCTGCATGGTTTAAGTCTGGTTGATCATCAAATTCGACATTAAACTCAATTTTGAATCGATGAAGCATATAAGAAGAAGAACCAAGAATAACCTCAGCTCTTCGACCAAACTGTTCCATCATTCCACCACCTCTAAAAACACCGTTTCACCAAAGTTGCGACGACTCACCCTGTTTTGGATACCCGCCTCATCTCTGGCTGTGATGGTTACTGCTGGCAAACGAGCATCAGTGTAGGCATAAAAAAAGAGGCACGCCGTAGGTGATTTTCTCACCGATCACAACGTCCTCTCCATTTTTCCTAAGGTCTACCGTGAAGTAATCTCCAGCTCCGTTGTAATGGACCTCAAAATCAAAAAGTTCCTCGGCTAATTCCACATTAAAACGATATGGCACACGTTCAACATCAATCGGTAAGATCATACCGTTTGTACCCTCCCTGCGCTGCCGATCTCATCAACCTCGGCTCTTAGGATGCCCGAAAGTCCAGAGGTGGAAGGGCGAGCAAAGCGAACAGATTGAATGGTAGCGTTAAATCTAAATCCATTCGCATCATTTTGGTCAACGCTCGTAGTCATAGACATAATCACGCATTCTTTCATGTTCGCTCGACCTCTATACTTGATGACTTCTTTTGATCGCCTAGCCGCTAACAAGTCTAAATGCACTTGTGAAGGATTATCCCCGTAATAAACACATTGAAGAGAGTAGACGGTTGGTAACTGCTGTACATGATCAACGATTGAATTACCTTCTACTGGATGCTCCGTCACTTCGTTGTCGCGTGATCGATCCTCATTCAATATGTTGAAATGTACCTCGCCAAAAGAACCTCTAAAATACGCCATCTCACCACCTCCTAGACTGCTGTTGCATCTCTTTTATCCTTATCGTCTTTAAGTGCCTTTTTAATCGCTTGCTCTAAATGATATTCTTCACTTGCGTTACGAGGCGGTTGATCAAACTTTAATTCAAGATTGTAGTTCTGTTGATTATAGACAGTCGTACTACCTCCGCCACTGCTTGGTGCCGTATCTCGGTAATCATCGATGTAATGCACGTCAGGGTATGCGGCAGATGCCATACGCGATGCACTTTCGGCTACTGCCATTGCACTGTCATCCATACCTATTTGAAGTCCCATACCAATATCATCACCAAGACCCATCATCAAACGAGAAGGTGAATTGGTTTGGAAGATTCCTGTGAACGTATCCCATACAGAGTTAGCTAAATCTGCTGCTGCTGAAATAACATTACCAACCATACCTAACATACCGTTAATTAGACCTTGAACAAGATCTATTCCAAGCCCTAACCAGTCCATATTAATAATGGTGTCCAATATTGAAGTACCAACTTCCATAGCCATCTCAACTATTTGAGATAACAATGATAATGCACCTTCAATTAAAGCTATTATTAGATCTACTGCCGCATCATACAGTTGAGGTTGCATCTCTAAGATAGCTTCGACTAGAGCAATAATTAATTCTATACCTGCTTCTATGATCTCTGGCAGCATACTTATAAGCCCCATATTCAGAGCTAAAACGATTTCAATTGCTGCATCGATAATCATCGGTAACAAATCAATAATTGCTGTAACTAGTGTAATAATTAGCTCTAGCGCCGCTATGATGAGCATAGGTAACAATTCAATGATGCCCTCACTAACGTTATAATTATTCCTATTGCAGCTTCAATCAGCATCGGTGCAAACTCTACAAGCATTTCAACAACTGTGACAATGATTTGTATTGCAGCATCTATAATCAAAGGAAGGGCTGTAATAATGCCTTCCACAAGCTTAATTAATAGCTCTACCCCTGCCTCAAGTAACATTGGCACCTGAGTAATTATTGCTTCAACAAGAGTTGAAATAAGGTCTAATGCTGTATCGATTAACGTTGGTAACAGAGTTAAAATCCCATCAATTAAAGTCAATAAAATGTCTATACCTGTTTGTAAAAACATAGGTAGTAAAGACACTATTGTTTCAACAATTGTAATGACAAGATCTGCGATACCAGCAACGATCTCTGGCAAAGCTTCTGCGATCCCCATAACAAGGGTGCTAAAAAAATTCAACCGCAGTCTCCATCATCGTTGGGTAAAACTCAGCGTACGACCCAATAATATCTTGAAGAAATTCAGGAATCTTCGCTGCTATCTCAGGTAAAACGGATGATACAACATCAAAAAGTCCTTCAAACAGATTACCGAAGCCTTCGACGATGCCCATAAACACATCGCCAATACTCTCCGCTTCTGAAAGACCTTCAAATGCGCCTATGACCGCTTCTGCACCACTTAGGGCAAACTCAGCTAACGTGGAAAAGGCTCCCGCAACAAGCTCTATGACAACACGAATCGTCCCCATGTTATCAATGATAAAGTCAGCAAATGTTTGAAAGATCGGCAACAGTTCTGCTTGCAGTTGTGTACCCATCCCGCCGAAAAGACCACCGATTTCTGATAAAGTGTCACCAAACTCTACCCCTGCGGCTATTGTTTCGTCGCTTAGGATAATCCCCATCTCATGAGCTTGATCGATAAAGTCACCGATCCCATCCGAACCCGCCTCAATCGCTGGCAATAAACGGCGCCCCATTCGAGTACCGAATAATTCACCTGCTGCACTTGCGCGATCAGATGACGTTTCAAGCTCTCCTAGAGAATCAATCGCTGTCATGAAAGCCTCATCCGTACTGACTGTTCCTGCACGCACATCATCCATCGATACACCTAAGTTAGTGAGTGCTTTCTCGTACTTTTCATTGCCTCCTGCTGCCATACCCATACGCTGATTGAGACGTTCAAGCGCACGATCAGAGTCAGATGATTTCATCCCTACTCGCTCTAATGCATAAGACATTTCCTGATAGCTTTCTGTTGCCATACCAGTACGCATTGCCGCTTGATCAATAGAGTCGGCGGTATCAGCAAAGCTTTTGACCATCGCAAATCCAGTACCTACAACAATTCCTTTGATTGCTGTAATTGCCCCTGTTGCTAACCCTGCACCTTTTACAATCGTGTCAAAACCAATACCGCCCTGATCACCCATATCACCTAGCGCATCGCCTGTTTGGCTGGCTTCTTCTCCGACGCCTGCAACGCCTTCCTCAGCGCCTCCTGCGGTTTCTTCGACACCACCCATAGCAGATTCGCCCGCTTCGCCCATGTCACCCATAGACCCGCCTGCTTCATCTGCGGAACCTGCAACACCTTCTAAGGCTTCTGCGCCTGTCGACCCAGCTTCCTCCATTGCACCGCCAGCACCTTCTGCGGACTCTCCGATCTCGCTAATGCCCTCAGCGCCTACATCTGCACCGCCAGAGATACCAGCGCCCATATCGTCACCTGACTGACCTAATGCATCTAGACCAGACATTGCGCTGTCGATACTCTCGTTCATATCATCTAACACGCCTGTGTCGATATTAAAGCCTATCTCAACCTCTAATTCTCTTAATGCCATTCACTCACCCCCGTTCTTAGCATAAAAAAAGCACCCTATATAGGGCGCTCATCATTTTTTTCTTATTCTTTTGTTTCTTCTTGGCTTCTTGTTGCTTCTTCTCACTGTTTTCGTTCATTATGTCCAGCGCTGCATTCATCTCATAGACTTCATCATTCGTTAAAGAGGCAACATCAATTGTGCCGCCTCCTTCACCGATAATCGGACGCCAAAACCACCAGTTTTCTTGTGCTCGATCCCTGTAGTGTTTGCGTTGTTCGGCTTTCTTTTCCTCTAAGGAAAGTTCAGGATTACTTCTTCTTGACCCCTCTAAGAAACATTTGCGCTTCGTTGGTTACCTCTTCGAAGTCCTCTAAGTTATTATCCCAATAATCAAAATCAACTTTAGGATCAACGATCACATTATCGTGTAGGTAAAATTGTAACTCTACTTGGTCAAGTAACTTTGTCTCTGGAATGATCATTTTCTGACGCGCCCGAACCCAATTCAACGACCCGGGATGTTGAAAAGTATATTTCTTACCGCTTTCAGCTTCGTACACCTTTTGCTTTGAGTTTGTATTCGTCTCTTTTTTTCTCTGCCATGATAAATTACTCCTCTCTATAATCCAAAACTGTGATTTCTACGTCTCGATCTGCTACCTCTGATCCCCATTCTTTACCTGGGGGCTTTTGAAGAATTGCTTGATCCCCACCAACAAACTCGCCTGTACGGCTGTTTGTGCAAGAAATCGGGAATGGTTCTCCTTGTTTATACAACTCATTTAAAAAGGCTAATGAAGGCGAGGTAGATGCTAAGTGCAACGTGATTACGCCTGTCTCATCATGACTACGCCCTAAACTCTTCTCTCCTTGTGCTCCTGTGTGCACGGTGAAACGATCTTCATTTTGCTCCGCCGAGATCACTGATCCCTCAGCAAACCCAGTAATATACGTTGTATCAACAATAACTTGGCAATCTTTTGGGTCCATTACCTGTGTCATCTAAAACCCTCCTATACTCTAATTGCGCCTATAATCGCTACCCCGTGGATAGCACCAGCCAATTCAAAGTCAAAATTAACATCTGGCAGTGTACGTTTGGCTCTGTCCTCTTGTGGGACGTCTGAACGATCAGGTGTACTGATGTTGTACAGTGGCTCACCGTTTTCATCTTCCGCGATAATGCCGTTGTTGAATGCGGATTTAAGCACCGACTCAACGGCTGCACGAATCATCGCAATACCCGTGTTCGTAAACGGCACTTTAGGTGCGTTTACTAATGTAGTAAATACACGCTCTTTTAAACGAGCCTCTACAAAATCCTGTGATCTTAGGATGTCGATAAACTCACCTGATGTAGTACGCCCTGGTGTGGTATGGAGTACGCCACCTTGACTGATGATGGCATTACCATTACTTTCATCATCAATAATCAACTCAATTTCATCGTCATTGATTCCTTCTGACAACCCTACACCGCTAACTTGCTTAAACTTCCATGTAATTGATCCGGGATCAGTCGGTGCACATCGTCCTACCCATCCCGCAGCCGCCGTTGGATCACTATGCAGTAAGCCAACTGCTCTCTCCGCATTTCGGTCTAAAATGCTGTCAATGGAGTTGGTTGTATAGAAATACAACTTACGCTGCGAATCAACCCAGTCTGATAATGCTGACACAACGTCATCGCTTTGATCGGTACATAACAAGAAATAAAAGTCTTCATCCGTATTATTAAGCGCTCTGACCAGTTGATCGGGTGAAGCTCCGTCCCCATCCTCGTTCTCATCAGCAATGGACTTAATTGCCACTCGTTGCGGTCGTGGACTTTGAGCAAAGATCCGATTCGCAAATCGGTATTCCTCATCATTAACATTGAAATCATCCGACACTTCTTGAATCGACCTGTACGTTTTATATTCATGACTCTTACTCTTGCCTAAGATCAATGGCAACCCAAACCCAGCTTGCGACACTGTTTGTGTCTCACGGGTAATTGTTACCTCGACGTCTCTAATCGCCATGCTTTCACTCTCCTATCGCTTCTTCATTTGAAATAACAGTGTCGATGGCTTCTACCGTGTACGAGTATTCGTCCTCGATTCGAATTTGAATATCAAATCCAATGCGGTGCTCGTACGTAATATCACCAAACACTGTACGGTCTGTCATAGGTTCAAAGTTCGCAAGAACAATGCCTCGCTCTGACAACTGCATATAATTGCGCTTTAGAGCTTTTAACAGTTCGTCCGCACTATCTAATGCATCATCCTTTTTATCTGAGTAGACGGTCAATGACAGTGTTAAGGTAGGCTGTGAAGTGACAACCACTTTCACGCCACCCTCTGCTTCCTCGTAGCGCTCGCTCTCACTTGATGACGACCACGGTGATGTGATCTTGCGGGCTACATAAGGGTAGTTATCTGGCTTGGGATGATCGGACTCTACATCAACCATAATTAACTCTGTCTCATCCCACACAAGCCACAAGAGCGTGTCTAGCAACTCACTTCGCTTCATTGTCCACTCTCCTTACGTAGTACACAAAAAAGCCCGCATATAGGTCATGGGGCTTCTGCTGCATCACTCTGTATTTGTCATCCTTAATCGTTACTAGTTTGCCGTTTGCGATCTTTTTCGTCGTGAGTATCTTACGGTCATTGACTGTGAATGTCCCGCCCTCTGCAAAGTTCAAATCATCATCACTTACAGGGTGGAACGAGCCGCTAAAGGGATATCTGCACCCTGAACAGGTTCAATCCATACAGGACCCTCCCAGCGACCAGATTCTTCTTTCCCCTCTACGTACATCGGTATTTCATATTTTCTAAGGATACGCTTAACTTGTGACTGTTTCATTCGCATCACTCAATTTTAAAATCTATTGATTGAATCAAGTTTCCTTCATCAACGAGTGGATTACTACTACCCTTTGTTGCTGTAGTAACTGAGGCATTACTAGGTGCATTTAATTTTCTAATGTGTTGCTGTATCTTTCCTTTAAATTCAGTGCCGATCATATCCAAAAATGCTTGAGTATCTAATCCTCCAGCAATCACTTGATCTCCAAACACTTCTATTTTTTTCATAATGTCATCAATGTTTTCATCAAAACCAGTCCGTAAATAAGAGCGTTCAGGAATCGTCACTGACTTTACCAATACAAAATAAACATCAAAACTCTCTTTGCCTCTTTCTTTCGCTAATAGACCATTCCCCTTTTGTGTCGGGATAAAGAATAAATCATGGAAGTCGCCTGCACTCTTACCCTTCGCCTTTGGGTGAGATGGGATAGTCAAATACTTACCACTCTTGGGAGTTATTGTCACTCCAAACTCATGCGCTCCTGCAATCTTGACCATTTCCGAATCTGCATCACCAAAAACACCAACTTTGATCTTATTTGCTCCAAGTTTATTAAGATCTGCTGTTAGTTTTTTATTTTTACTGGTGTCTTTAACGGTGACTTTTGCCACACTACCAGCCAACCTTTCTGAATGGCTTGAAATAAGGGTGCGCTACCGCCAATGTGTCTGCACTAAAAAAAGGAGACGGATAACTCGCCTCCCACGGATTCGCTAGATACATTTGCTGTCTGTTCAAAGGATTCAACAAGCTTTGCTACGCCTAGCTTAACAGCAGGAGGTAAAGACAAACGATTGTCCCCATCCCTAAAATCGTTATTGCAATAATTAATGGCGTAATCAATTGCGCTTTCAATCTTAATTTGCAAGCTTGGATCTTCTTCAAAGCCTACCAATAGCTTGATCTCTTCGTGAAGCTTATCATTCATGGCTGTTCACCAATGATAGAAGCTCATCTTTTTTTCATGCTCTTGGTGTACGCCAATTTCTTTTCTTCCGCGTAGGCTTGCAACTGTGCTACTGTCATTTCTTCGAACTTTTTGGGTTGTTCCTCTGTTTTCTTCCCTTTGCCTTCTTGTTCCGTTTTAACCTTTTGTCCTTCTTGGTTCCTTTGCTCGGCTTTGGCACGCTCCTCAGCCTCCTTACGCCTCTTGCGTTGGAATCCTGCTAGACCCATTAATCTTCACCACCTTCATCACCGCCGTCATTATCTTCTTCGTCATCCCCACCCTCATCTGGCGGATCTGGCTGCTCTGGTGGTTCTGGTTCCTCCATCTCCTCAACAGTCTCGCGGAAACGGCGTAGTTCATCGTTACGTATGCTCTGATGACCGTATTTATAGTTGTACTCCATTCGCTCATCAATAGCGTCTAATACGTTCTGCTTCATGATTTGCGCCTCCTACTCAATATTGAATTTGAAGTTAACCATGCGGATTGCTTTTTCATCGTACACGCGCTCCCAGTTAGTACCATTAGCAAGTTCGCTATTAGTAGGGAATACATCCTCTACACTGTTTTCAGTCCATTTGATACCTCTTGGGTGCAACATATAAATTTGACGGTTGATCAAGAAGTCTTCACCAGAAGAAGCAAGAGAATCACGATCTACCTCAGTCTCAATAATGTTAGGGTGTGATCCATTCCCCCACGCTAGCGCTCCAGCACCAAATAGGTACGCATTTGCTTGTCCGTTATTTGTGTCAAAACCCATTGCATCGTCTACAATGACACGCTTATTCATGAACGTTGGCACACGAACACCTTGATTAGATTCCTGTACGTATTCAATGAGGTCTTGCTTGGCAAGGTACGCTTCAACTGCTGAGTGCATGACGAGCGCCGTCAGAGAGTCCTTTGCATCACCCATCACCTGAGTAGCGTCAATGAAAGATCGTCCGCTAATGAGTTTAGCGTCTCCGTCTTTCGTTGTGATGTCGTGAGTCTTTCCTTTCATAGAATCTGAGGCAAACACACCACTTAGTGTAGCGAGCAACACACGCTGGCGATCTCGCGCCCAATAATCCGTTACGAGGTTTCCGATTGCACCCATTGGATCAGCACCGGACAGTAAAGATGACAGTCCGTTTGCCGCCCATGCATCTGCACGACCGTGCTTACGAGCCACGTCTTTGTTTGTGCCAATCTTTTTGGTATCGAGCGCCCCGTCGTCTTTCATGGTCTGAGACTGCCCTGTCAGATCATTAAAATAAGGCATATTAACGAGGTGCTTGGACCCGATGCCAAGGCGTTAAACTCTGCCTCATTGGTAGCAATCCCGCTATTCAGTACATTTGAGAGTTCCATTGTTCTTTGCGTTACATATGGCGTGAAAATTTCTGGCTGAATTACATCCCCAATACGTGTTACTTGTGCCATTTATAAATTCCTCCTAGTTAGCTTGCGCTTTTAATAATTTGTATTTCTCTGGATCTTCTTTGAATAAGCGCCCCTGCTCAGTAAGGTTGTAATGCTCCTTGCTGAATGGGTTTTTATCCGTAGGCGGTTGTTGCCCTCCGCCGTAAGGTGTGCGCCCTTTTAATCCAGCAGGCGTTGTGTCTTCTTGTTCAAACAAATAAGCATCAGACTCTTTAAGTGCTGTGATTTGATCCTCGAACCCTAGCAACTTCTGACCATCCAGCTTGATTGATTCAGTATCTAAAAGTGCTTTGGCAGCTCTAGGATTATGAACCTTTTGATCTCTCAACGCCTTCTCTATTGCAAAATCAAACGCTTGATCGTCCAACTTCTTTTGGAAGTCTTTTGCGGACTGTTCATTCTCGCTTTCTAAACGATTAATCTCTTTCTGAAGTTCCTCGTCCCCAGTGGATTTCTTCTTCAATTCCTCTAATTGGTCATCTCTTTTTGTGATCTCATTGTCTTTATCTTCAATTTGCTTTTCTAATCTCTTAGCCTTATCCGCATCCTCCTTGTAATCATTAACGGTCTTACCATGCTCCGCCATGATCTTATCGACTGTCTCTGCTTCTAATCCTAAATCTGTTAAAAAGTTACGCTTCATGTTCTTCATCTCCTTACACTGTTTTTACGCGCATGACCGCGATAGGATAGCCATTTAACGCATGGCTACGAAAGTATAAAAAATACGCCTACCTTTGGCGGGCGTTTTGCCTATAGTCTTGTTTACGAGTTGCACCTTTTAATGAACGCTCCACTTCTTGTAAATCTCCTGCCATCTTTCCTAGTTTCTGTAGTTGGTGCATTGCGTTGTCCATGTCGTGTATCTTCTTTTCTTGCTCTGTTGGATCGTGGTGCTCTAATTCACGATCTGAGCCATCAACAACCGGGTGGATATTCGCTTTATTCTCACGACGATTTTGTTCTTTTAATTGCTTTGCGATCTCACCCGTATTGTTCGCAATCTGTTTGAGGTACTTTTCTATTTCTTTACTCAAATCAATCACTCCTCATAAAAAATACGCCTGCTAAGATGCTAGGCGTTCGGACTTCCATTCTTCATATGTCATAGATGCTGCCGCTTCATTTGTTTGGACCTTCTTGATCTCTTCAATTTCGTAAGAAACAAAGCAACGACAATTAATGTCCATTTCCGGCTCTCCAAACCCTCCTGGGTAAAGTGCAGCATAATCATCAATTTCAAATTCTTCTTCAGTACCTACTCGTATTCCATCTAACCCTTCGTGTCTATCTCGCACGCGCTCATCAGCAACGGTATTCCACTGCTTTTTCATGATTATCCCTTGTTCCTCAGCATGAGCTACACTTTCATAACTCGCTTTTTCGCGTACTCTATGCGCCTCAGTACGCACGATTCTTCGAGCTTTAGCAACATTACCCTCTAAATCACCTTTAATCGCATTGGTTATTTGAGAGTATGACTGACCTTGATGTAACCCTTTAGTTATGCTTTCTCGTATAGAATAAACTAAATCTTGACGATTACGAGATAATCTTTCGTTCAAAGTAAGTCCTGTAAATGAATTATTAGTTGACGCCTGAATTACGCTAGGTTTAACAGCAGAATAATTAAGTCTAGCCCTTGTCTCTCTTTCAATATTAAAAGCCGTTTGATAATAAGTTTCTGTGTATTGCCTCCCCAATTGACGGTGTATATCATTGCGAACGCTAGTACTCATGTTATTAACTCGCTTAATTATCTCGCTTTCTAACTTTTCTAAGCGATCATATTTAATCATTACCTCAAACGTTAGAACGCCGTCATTCTCATATTTCCTGTATTGATCAGCTAAAAGGTCTCGAACAAACACAAGTGTATCTGCATGTTTTTTTAGCTATCTCTCGTTCTGCACCACGGGACAGACGTTCTAAGCGCTCTATCAATCTGCGACTATTAACCGTCATCCTCATCACCTTCATCATGATCGGTGTAACCATTCAAGTCTTCGTGATACGGGTCTCTCATCTTCTCCCTTTCTTCTTGTATTTTCTTCTTCTCTGCTTCTACATCTGTTACCCACGGATGGTTCGATAACGCTGTTTCAAGGCTTGTGACCGCAGCCGATTTAACCGAATTATCGATACTCTCGTTTTCATTGAAAATCATCGTCTTATTAAACGTAAATTTGATTTTCTCCTCAAACGTGTGGTTGTCGGCTATTGCTAGATACTCCTTAATAAACCAAACCAATTGTTTTAACGCAGAAGTGAACTTACGCTCCATTGTGCTTGCTTTCATGTCCAGTAAGCTATACAAGAACTTTAACGATACACCAGATGGGTTTGAACCGAACGCATCCTGCTTAGGATTAACACCCATACCAAACGCCACAATATCGTCTTGCGTACGGTTGAGCTTCGTTTCTAACGATTCCATAGGTATCTCAGCTTTTTTGGTATCCACACCGCCATCGCCATCCGTCTTAATCACCTTGTAATGCTTTAGGTTTGTTAGGAATTCGCTAAGGTTTGTACCGTCAAAGCCCTTCAACACATAGATTAGCTCTTGAATCTCTTCAAAGTTGTTCGATCCATCCGATGCTAGTCGGTCGTAATCATCTACCAAGTCTTTATAAAAAGTGAGGTCGCTCTTTTCCTCTTGATTGTTCCTGAACGGAATAAAAGGTACTCTCTCCCATGCATAGCCACTTTCATCATAGTAATAGTGAGGCGCTGGGTTTACTTCCTCGTTAGGATCAAGCGTAAACGTACCGCCACCACTAATTAGATACGTAACCTTATCTCTTTCCCACCACTCCGCACGTATGACCTTCTCACCATAAATGCTGACTTGATAGTACCTTAACGCTGCTTCCATTGGTTGCCTAGGATTTGAATAGTCATAGATCGGTATGAGTTGTTCAGGTGGCACTTGCAAGTAATCAAGATTGCCCTCTTCATCAATATAAGGATGCCAATACTCCACACCCTTATTAGATGCATTCTTAACAGACTCATTTATCATGTCATTAAAGAAATCCCCGAAGAAATCATCAAGACGCTTCATGAAATAATCACTTTCACTCTCGACGACGATTGGCTTTGATACTAAGTAGGCTACCTTTTGATCAACAAGTAGCTTATGCCACCCATGAGCATTCTTGTGGTTCGCCTTGGACTCATCCTCCACCAATTCTCCATCTTTGTAATACTGTTTCTGGCGTTGTTTAATGTCCCCTTCATTGAAATAATAACGCTCTCCCTCCTTAAAGCGAGAAGCATCATGCTCTTCAATTAACTTCTGCACCATCTCACTCAATCCAACGTCTCCGCCACGCTTGATAATATCTACATATTCCTCTGTAAGTGTTGATCCCTCTGGATACATTCTGCACCTCCTTACTTTAATACCTCTACAGCAGACTGCCTCATGTCAGCTTCCATAGCGTAACGAGTGGCGTCTATTGTGTGATTATCTTTATCCTCTAAACGAGGGCGCGGATTGCCGTCCCTGTCCGTCTCATAGTCGATACTCTCGAACTCTCGAGCAATGTTAGGTGTACGTTGCGGATCGATCCAAATGAAGTCTAGGTCGTCTAGCCACTCCTCGCCGTACTCCACACTACCCGCACCTTTTTTTTGGCTTGTTTCAACCTCTTAACGCCGTGTTCTTTTTTTCATCTCATCATTGTTTCGTGGCTCCACATCGGTATATATCAGATCCGATTGATAGCCTCGCTTGTGTAATTCTTTCGCTAACTCTCGGTTGCTAATTTTCACACCGTATAACTCATCCATTGCATAGATGCCATTACGCTTCTTGTCATAATGCCAACGAACAAAAGCGAGTGGATCGTTTGCATAACCATAATCTAGACCTTTTCTGTCGTTATCAAAACTTGCGAATAATTCATCAGGTATTGGCTCAAATTTAAGGTTGTTGAAAGGCACTACACCACTACCGATTGCTTCACCCTCGTATTCCCATCGATAACGCAGTAGGTTCCGTTCTCTAGTTGCCTCGGCTTCTTCTATGAAATCCTTAGAGATGTATGGGTTATCCTTAAAAGTCGAATGATGCACAAACGTGTTTGTTGGTTGATTATGACTCTCATATTTCTTGTTCACCCAGCTTTGACGCCGTTTTGGTGGATTATATGAATAGAAAAACTTATAAAAAAAGACCATCCCCCAACTCTCCACGTAAAAGTGAGTTAGTGATGGTTGTTACTTCGTCTTCTGTTTTAAACTCTGCTAGCTCCTCGATCCAAGCAATTGCAAATGGATAATTTGCCGATTTGAGGGACTTTATACGCTCTGGCTCCTGCGCTCCTCGAAACACAATATAATTGCCTCTTGGGATATAGGTAATCTTCATAGGCGACTTGTTAACTTTAAACAAGTGCGCCACTCCTTGCTCGCTAATTGCCCATTTAATCTGCTCAAACAATGATAGCTCAATTGTGTTGTCAAACTTACGGATACCAACACCGTTTACGGCTAATCGCATGAGTAATTGTACGATGATGTGAGCAATGTCTGATGACTTTCCCGATCCACGACCGCCTTTCGCTACAACATTCAGAATGTCGGGATCTAGCGCAGCTCTCCATAACGAGCGAAACGCAGGTGGGATAAACTCAGAAAGCTTTCTAACCGCCATCCTCATCACCTATATCATCAACAAACTGAACAGCACCTTCAACAGACACCTCTTGCTTATCCGTCCACATGGCGTAGCGTTTTCCTAGAAGCTCGGCGGCTTTGTTTGCGTCAGCTAACTTTGCGGGGTATCCAACAGTCATTGGCTCCTCGATTTCCTCTACAAACTTCCGAATCGTGCCGTTGCTGTCAGGCTTCCAATACTCTTTTCGTTTCTTAACTGTGATAACGGTGTATTCCTTCTCTTCACGGCGCTTAACCCTTGTGAGATATTGCATGATTTCTTCCTGCTTTGCGACCTTGTCGCTTTCTATTTCAGCGAGACGTTCGTCGATGTAATTTCTAATTGTAGTATTTTGTAGTAGCTTTGTTGTGTTACCCCTCGCAGAATAACCTGCCGTTTTTGCGGCTTCTTCTGCATTACCGCATATGATATATTCGTCAGCAAAACGCCTTTGCTTCACTGTCATTTTCATTACATATCACCAACCTCCATTAAAAAAAGCCACTCTATTTGAGTGGCTAAAGATTAATCCTCTTCTTCTTTTTTAGTTACAATTTCATCAATTTCATCATCATTAAGTTCATTACCGCCGCCAGCCATAGCATTTTCAAACCTTCTGTCAAAGTCTCTTTTTAAATCCTCTTTTTCTCTTACCATTTTAATTGCATAGTCTTTATTAGACAATTCCTCAGATCTGATTTCGTGTTCCCTTAAATCCACTTTTGTTGGGGATGATTGACATACTGATTTTTAGTTTTGTGGAATCTTCTTTGAACTAAATTTGTGTCGTTATCCAAATGGTGCTTTTTTTTCTCCATTCAAATACTGTAGAATTGATAAACCTCCCAACATCATTTAAGAAATTTCTTGCAAGAATTATTTTCGGAACCAACAAAAGTTGCTCGCCATTAACATACAGCCCCCTCCTGTTGACCTCTACCCAATTCAAGATTTCTGGGTCCCATGCGTACCCAAGAAACCGCGGCTCAGACATCTCTATATCGTATAAGTCACACTGATTTTCGGTGAACTCGCAAAGCTTGTCTCTTAATAAATTGGTTAATAAATCAGACATTCTGTCAAGATTAAAATCCCTTACAAATAAATTCATATCTCTAGGTCTAGTAACTATCCCTTCACGAAACAACCCTTCATCTCTTATATTTCTAAAAATCCTAATAAGCATTTCTGAAGATGATCCAGTGCCTTTTGATGAATCATGAGATAACCCTAAGCGAGTCTCCTCAGGTTCATTCGCATTTAAAAGAATAGCTTCCGCCTCTTGGTCTAAGCCTTCATGAAAAAGATTAAAGACTCTTTCAAAAAAATGTTTCGACTATTACATATGCTTCTTGACACCACTCATTATTTAACAACTGTAATCTTGACGGGTCTATAAATACGGGGACATCCTTATGAACTAAACCATCAAAAAAACTCAACATCTTCTTGGTTTTCTTCTAAATTCAAAGCCTCTGTAAATCTCATTCTTCAACCCCCTAAATATTTGTCTCTCCCAACTTCGACACCCATGCTAAAATACCTCCTATTTGCCAAAAAAAATGAAGAAATTCCACATAAATTGTCGAAATACAGGACTTAGAGAGGGGGTTATACATATAGATAAACTAAAAACGAGTAGCAGAAAGCCCGCAAAGCGTGTCTCAAGTACTAGAAATATCTTTGATTATAAAAAGCACTAAACCAAAAAGCTACAACGACCAACCTCGCTGTGGCTTATTAGAATGGCTCTCATTTATATGTGGCAACCGTATGACGAAAAGCTTTAAATTGATTTTTTTATTTATTTGACTAGCTGCTACTGTTAGCCAGAACCCTATGACGATTATAAACCAAGTTGTCAACAAAGGGTGACTATATATTGTCTCCACATTAAAAACCTCCTATAATTAGTTATAAGGTGGTGTATGTATGGGTAATACTGAAATTAACATTGTACCTAAATTCATTGATAACGCTCTTTCGGCTCCGGCACAATCGATAGGGAATTCCCTATCAAACTTTTGGGAATTGTGCATAGGTAATCACGTCAATTTATGGGTAAAAAAACAAGAGTTTAAACATCAAGAAAACCTAATTGAATTTAAAAAAATCAATCGAAGATAAAACACAGAATATTCCAGAAGAGAATTTAGTAGAGCCAAAACTGCATGTAGTCGGACCAGCGATTGAAGCTTCTAAATACTACATTGATTCTGAAGAATTAAGAGAGATGTTTTCAAGTCTTATTTCCGCATCAATTGACAACAGAAAATCTGATTTGGTTCACCCTTCTTTTGTGGAGTTAATAAAACAATTGTCTCCATTAGATGCACAAAACTTGAAGTTATTTAAAGGTGTCTATCAATTTCCAATCTGTGAATATAGAGGAGTTACTAAAAAAGACAAAGCCTATATTACAAGGTATACTAATGTATTTTTGCAAAACCCGAAAGTTTCAGATCATAATTTAATCTCTTCATCCATGTCAAACCTCGATAGATTAGGATTAATATATATATCATACAGTAATTTTATAAGCGATGAAACGTTCTACGATAAGTTTAAAAACACTTCAATTTATAAGAAATTGAAGCATGAAATTGGGCGAAATGGCGATGAATCATTAGAGATACGAAAAGGATTAACTCAACCAACTCCTATTGGGAATGATTTTATAAAAATCTGCTTATCTTGACCCTATTCAGTTAAAATTAATATCAACCCCTTTTAATATAAATGGCAACCGTAAGACGAAGAGAGCCTCATCCCACAAAGGAGAAGAGGCTCGTAGCAATTTGACTATTCACTTTCAACTCTGCGCGTTCTAACTGCTTTTGTACCGTACCCTTCTTCACACCCAAATATTGTGCTGCCTGTTCCAACGAGAGCAACTCTGCCTTGACCATTACATAAACCTCACGCTCTCTAGCCGTAAGCATAGATAAAGCGTCATCGATACGGAAATGGTCAGCCTGGCTAATTTGTTTGTCCTCTGACATGTTATGCCGTAATCGCTCTAATGCGCTAGGCTCCATGTAAATTGTGCGTTGGTGTACGGATCGTCGCTCAATATCTCGCTTTGCACCTGGTCGCCTACTTGTCTCCATCCACTCAATCGCATACTCCAAGTCTCGGATCATCCCGCCAATGATCTCATGCTCGTTTTTCTCGGCTTTTAGCTCCGTCCACTCCGCCTCAGTCTCCATAGGTTTACGTTGCAATGTCTCCCGATACTTGACCAACTCTTTGCGCTTTTGCTTGTACTCGATCACTAGATCTAACATCCAACCCGCCCCTTTGCTCTTATTTGCCTTTGTACGCTCCGCCTTTGCCTCTTTTCAGTGTTTGCTTGTTTTGCCCCATCATCTGCTCCCAAAACGCTTCTGAGTGCGTTTCCTTTCGCTTCTGTGGCTTCTTCTTAGGTTTCTGCTCCTTCATCTCGTCCCTCCCAATAAAAAAGAGCACCAACTAACACAGCTATGCTGCATTAATCAGTGCCCGCGGTTTTTCCGTAAGGCTGTTATTCAATTACAATCTCTCTCCGCCGTGTTATCTCAGATATTTCTACAATGTCCCTGTATTTTTCCAACCTTAATTTTTCATAAAACTCCGCCTCAACATCCCTAACATCAGTTGCGCCCGTGACTATGTTCAGCTTTCTAAATTTCCTATCATAGCCAATCCAGATGACTACCCAGAACTGATATGTGGAAGCTAAGATTTTCACCTCCATATAGATCCATTTACATAGGTACATACGATCATACCTTCTGGGTATTTATTACATTACCTTGTTACAAATCTATTAAGACTTAAATCTCGCTCTGTCCGTTGATCCTTACTCGCTCTTGACGATTTACGTCAAAGACTGCCCCGTCTCTCCAAATAACCTCGTCTACCCCGAATGGTTTTGGCGTCACTGTCGTCAACTTGCCATCCTTTATGATTAGCACCGCATCTTTGCTCAAATCAATCTCCGCCGTTTTACTCAATGCGACCCCTCCTGCGTATGTGGTATAATCTCTGTGGGTACAGACTCCGCAAGGGGTCTTTTTTTATTTTTTTATTTCTTTGTTTTCTCCGCATAAATTATAAATGCAACAATGAATGGTAACAGCATTGCTATCAGAATAGGTAGCCATATAATATCCATTTTGGTCACCTCCTTTGATAACCTTTACCCTAAAACCCTCTCCGCAATTTCTCTAGCACGTTTGTTGACCTCTTCTTCTTGGAACTCCTCACGAATCACCTTACGCTGCCACTTGATCTGCTCACTCTTCGTCATTATTTTTCTTATGAACTGGCAAAGCCTCATATCTGTTGTTGCGGGCGACAGAAAGATCAATCGCATTTTCTACCGCGTCATCTTCATTATCAAAAACTCTGACAATCTTCCACCATGATTACCTTCAATGCACACGCCCCACTCTTGTTTGCTCATTCCGATTCCTCCAATACGTCTATGATTGTGTCTATCGCTTCCCCCAAATACTCATCTTCACCGTCACTAGGACGCAATTCGGTCACAATATCCTGTAATGCGTCTTTTGCTTTAACAAGCGCTTCTCTATACCGTTCAGCTTTCTCAGCTCGTTCAACGAGCCAAACAAAATCACTGTCTCTTGTCTTTCCCCATTGTCTCCGTCTTTCGAGCACTTCTCTTAACATTTGATCATCACTCACTGCCCTACCTCCTTAACTGTAATCTCAGCTCTCGGCTCTTCGCTGTACCACTTACGCACCGTCATGCTCACGACTTGCTTGTCGTCCTGCCAAATGATGCCTGACAGCCCATCTTTGATACCTTTTACGTAATTGTCTACGTCAGGCTTTGTAATTGGTCTGAGCTTTCCCTCTATTGCCAGCACTCGCTTGTACTTAGCTAGGCTTTTCGGAATTTGCCTGTACACATCCACCACTAGCTCTAGTTCGCCACTCAGTAACTTATCTGTCTATGCTCTGCTGCTGCCAACTTGACGTATTGCTTAAAGTCACGACTCTTCTGCGGATCGTACATCCGTATGTTGCCGTTATGGTCTCGCCCTGCTCTCGGTCTGCCTTGTGCGACTGGTTCGCCGTATATCGTGAAGGAGATTTCTTGCTCTGCTTTAGAATCCAACTGGTCGAACAAAGTCATGTAATCCCTCCCCAGTCTCGTGTATCCACTCAACATCACCTACAAAACGCTCATTGAGTGGATTTGGATACGCATTGTAATAAACCACCGTCTTAATTTCTGCAGCTATGATGATCTTGCGACACTGCCAACATGGTTCGTGCGATACAAACAGTGTCGCTCCTCTAGCTTTACTGCCTGCCTTTATGATGGCTGCTGCCTCAGCATGTACGGTGTTGATGCAATGACCATCTACGTGACAGTCAGTGTTGTTGCACTCATTTATTGGGTTATTTTTCCCCGCGCTTACTATTCTGTTTTCTTTTGCGATAATTGCTGTTACCACTAGCTTCTTGCAGTACGTCATGTTGCTTATGCCTCCAGTAAATCCTTGTTTTCATAGATGTTGCCGATGATTTCACAGATTCTATGAACGGCATATACTGTCGATCTATCTGTACGGTATTGACCATTAACGGACTTAACGTCTAATGTTCTCGTTTTTCCCTCATCCGGTAACGTATACTGGATTACATCCCCCTCGAAGATCTCCGTGCCGTGCTTGTCGCAGAGTCCTGTGTATTGACCGACTGACTCAGGAATAACAGGCATCCACCATTCGGGCTGTATGAAATCTTCGTCATGATCGCCAATATCTCCAACAATAAACGGGCTCCCGTTATTCCAGATCAGACTACCGTACACCCAACCGTTTTTGTGAGATATCTCAAGTTCATCTAATCGCTCAACGCTTGTCGCTTTACCACGAAACTTATATCTACTCATCGCCCTTCGCTCCTTTCATCCTTTTTTTAATAATGGTTTAGCCTTATAAATCACCATTGCAGTAGCCATGTATGACTCATCTGTATCTCTCCATGTTTCGTACTTGATATCCACAATATCGCACCACACTAAATTTCTAATAAACTCGTTTATTTTGCTTTGTAATTTTTCTATGCCAGGCTCAAAAAAACAACTCTACTCGTTCACTCGGATTCATCGCCCTTCGCCTCCTTTCTCTTGCTCCTGACGCTCTTTTAAGGTTCGCTGATCTCTTTCCTCCTGCTCGGCAACAAATCCTAATCCCCAAGCTAATAGCGCCCTTGCCATTGTTCGGTCTTTATCACTCATCGCCCGCCGCCTCCTTTTTACTAAACTCAGCACAATAAAAGTCCTCGTCCGTCTCGATCGATTCAACAACTCCGCCACTCCAACCAGTGTGTAGTTCGATGTAAAGCCGTTTATGGATTCTGCTGCATAAGCCATCGTTAAGATCAATTCGTTTCCAGTGCTCGCATTCAGCGCACTTCACTCACTCCGCCTCCTTGTTTCACATTTTCGTCATGTTGTTCATCAACTTGCGTCAAAGTGCATTTTGAATTTCTTTCCGCACCCTTCTTCTAAAGTGTCAAAAAAAGTTAGTACAAGTTAATTCATAAGTTACTCCACACTCAGGGTTTTCCTCTTGCCATTCCTCGCCGCAATGAGGGCATTCGACATTAACAACGATCTCACTTACCTCTGTCTCGTTGTAAGTTCTGTAAATTTCCTCCATCACTCCGCCTCCTTGTTGATGGAGTCTAATATTTCAACTTTATTAAACGTAAGAGCGCTATACTTCATACCGTTCAAGTATCCTGCCAAGTAACTTCCTGCATGACCATTTCTATTTTCATGGCTATCTTTTAAGGTACGATTCTCTTCGTAATGAGCAACAAATTCTTCCTCTGGCGTCTGCTCGACCTCGTAATAGCCCCAACGAATAGCAACGTAAAAATCGTCCATAGAGAGACCGTTAAGTGACTCTAGCCCATGAATCCAATGATCGCCACTGTCAGCATGAATACTCAAAGCAACCCCGATGTTATAATCCGATTTCACTTGTTCGAACGCTTTCGCCTGCTCCTTAGTAAACACTGGTTTTTTAATGTTCAATCACTCCGCCTCCTCACGTCTCTCTCGCCTTACCAGCCACAAATCCCTCTCCCACACAATGTGGAACGGTACGTCCTTATCCCTCATCACATCCGTAGCGTTTTTGATGATGCGCCCTATGTCGTCCATGTGATACGGATACGGTAAGTTGCTTTGTAACTCCCACTCCATCTCAATCTCGGGGCGATCCTTGCGGTATTTAGCGTGCGCCATTGCAAGTTGACTAAGCGTTAACCCTTTATACTTACGATTAGGCACTAACTGGTCCACTAAATCTAGTTGCTCTAATGTCATTTGCGCCGTCTCCTAACTGGCTCAGTCGCTGCTCTTTGCTTTGTCCATTGATGAGTGTCCACCCTCTGCCTGTAAACGTTCATAGGGATGTTGTTTTCCTTCGCTAGTTTTGTAAAAGGGCACACATTCTTATATCTGGCTTCACTCGCTACTTTCGAAACTTCTTGTTTGCTCATTGGCGGTGTCGTTGCTGCCTTTTCCTTGCTCCATCCCTTAACGTTTATCCGGTAGTAATATGCAGGTGCGCTGATGTTGTTTGACTCAGCTAATGCTTTTTTTGCTCCCTCTAGACCGGTCAATCAACGGTGTGCTAATCGCTCTTTCTTTATCCCAATACTGTCTGTTAATTCGGTCATAGACATTGCGTTTACTGACGCCAATTTCTGCTGCGCTTTCATACTCTTCTGGTGTGACGTAAACTTTCACGTTAATCGCCTCCCTGTTCGTATCTCCGATCTAGATTCACAAACTTCCCGTACTCCTTGATGAAAGCCAACTCCACATTGCCTACTGGACCATTTCGTTGCTTGGATAAAATGATTTCAATGATGTTCTGGTTCTCGGATTCCTTGTCGTAGTAGTCTTCTCTGAAAAGAAAAGCAATGACGTCTGCATCTTGCTCAATGTTTCCTGACTCTCGTAAATCACTCATCATCGGTCGCTTATCTTGCCGACTCTCAACGCCTCGACTAAGCTGTGACAAAACGATGATTGGTATATCTAGCTCACGAGCCAATTGCTTTAACTCGCGTGTAATTGCACCTACTTCCAAGTCCTTACGTTCGTACTTCCCAACTGCTTGGATCAATTGCAAATAATCGATAATGACGAGGTGATCATCGTCTGGGTGATTCTTAACTGCTGTACGGATCGCCGAGCGTATCTCTGCAATTGAGTTCATGTTTTCATAGATTTCTAGGTTCCAATCAAGGACATTTGCTATTGCTCTCGTTGCTTTCTCGTAGTCCATTTCTGTAAAAAAACGACTCGGTGACCGCCAACGTTGCCCATCGACTTGACCCTCTGACGACAGAACACGGTGTAGGAGCGATTTGGCGCCCATTTCTAGCGAGAATAGATGAGTTCGAGACCTATGACTCTCGCGACAGTGATTCGACCCCACATTGAGCGCAAAAGCCGTTTTACCCATCGATGGTCTCGCCGCAACAATGATTAGGTCCTGCCGTTGAAAACCACCTGTCATTCGATCAAGGTCGCTATAGCCTGTCGCGAATCCATTTTGGTTCTGTACTTCTGGCGAACTAATGTCGTCCGAAATCTCCTGTAGCCAATACCTAAGGTCTTTCTCTTCCAACCTTGTTCCTGTTTCGCTTACCTCACCTAGCTGCTTGATGAGCTTGTCTAGCGCTTCGTTGTCTGGGTCTTCGGCGTACTTGATCGCTAACTTGCGACTCGCTCGTAATTTGAACCCTTCAAAAATCATAGTTTCATAGTGTTTAAATGCGCTGGTTGTGGCGATGGATGATACCAACTCTGTGAGGTACATGATTCCGCCTGTTTCTTCTAGCCGATCCCCAAGTGCTGTCGCAACCGATGCCAGTTCAATCTCTACGCCTTGCTCATCGAGCTTTTGCATTGCTTGATACATGTTTCGATGAGCGACTTGTGAAAAATGAACATCCTGCAAAGTGGTTTCACGTATTAGCTCTGGTTCAACAAATAGCGATCCAATTACGCTCTGTTCAGCTTCTACGTACTCACTCATTGCCTTTCTCCTTCATGAGCCGTTGTAGCTCTTTGCGAAACTGGTCTTTTGTTTCCTGAGGTACGTTCGCCGCTTCTTGCTCCCACTGCTCCATCTTGGCTAACGTGTCGTTCTCTGCCGATGGGTAAGCAGCGATCTCCGAGAGTGTCGGCGGAAATGGTTTTTCTGCTACATGCCGTTTGAGATTATCAACGACCTTGGTATACTCCATCTTCAACAGACCCGGAATCATAAATTCGATCTTTTTCTCGCTTAATTCAAACCGAGGGTAAACGTCCGAAATGGACTCCATGATGTAAAGTGCTTGTTCTTCTGTCACTTCGTTAGCCCCCTTTTCTGCCGGTATGCATCTAACGCTGCAAATCTAGGATCGTTTTGCCTGCTAGACGCTTTCGGAAACTGAGTTACTTTTGAGTTACCTTTCTTGCCTAATTCATGGGCGCGAATGTCATCAATATTCTTAAGCCCTTTATTCATCCAACCCTTTAGGATTGATTCAACATATGAGAACGAGTTAGCGTTCTGTTTCACCCCAAGTTTTAAAGCTGCAATTACAATCTCGTCTGAGAAGAACTCACACCAATCAGAAATTGATTCAGAAACATAAGGTCTAAGCATTCCAAAATTCTGTTGGTAGAACTCATGTGGATTCTCTATGCGCTCTACTACGTCTCTTTCTTTCTCTTTTTCTTTAACCTTTCTTTCTTGGGGTTCGAATTGTGCACTAGTTCTAGTATCGTTTTGTGCACTAGTTGCAGTATCACTTTGTACACTAGTATCGTTTTGTGCACTAGTATCAGTTTGTGCACTACTAAAACAGTTGTATTTCGACTTTTTCCAATCGCTATATCGTTTATTAAATGCGTATATATTACTAGCATTTGCATCGCCTTTTTTAACCGTAATAACCTGATCATTGATCAAGGATTTTAAGGATTGATTAAGTCTTCCTCGATTTATGCCAGTGTGATTTTCAAAAAAATGACAATGATATGCTATGCTCTTTCCTTTGAAAGCCGTAAGTATAGCGCCATATGCAAAGAATGATCTTTAATTCATTAGCGCTAAACTTGTATTCTTGAACGACTTCCATAATTTCATTTGCGACTCTCGTATAACCATTTTCAGCCTGAGGATTAGCTGCCATGCCTCCTCCCCCTCCTCTGTTATTAAGCTTTTTACTCTTCCACCGTAGCTTTCCTACAAATCGCATTCATCTTTTCGATCCTGATAAACTCAAACTCTGGATATTGGCTTTTGATGTAGCCACGAGCGAACGTCGAAAAGGTTTTCCTCTTATTTGGGCTATGCTCTGCGATCTCTAAATACTCGTAAGGGATCGGCACGTGGTACTCATAGATCATTTAAAATCTAAGGCGATTTCTTCGGCTGATCCTTGTTGCTTCTGCTTTTCGTCTTTTTGTTCGTCTTGTTCTTCATCAGGCACATCAATGTTGTTGGGATCTTCATAGTTTGGTAGATCGATAATGTTATCTACCTTTTCAGCTTCTTCGGTAATGTCACGTCTTACCGTTTCGTCTTGTGATGCATGCTGTTGAATCTCAATGCTGATTGGCAAATATTTAAACATCCGACGAACAACTGTTTTTTTAGCCATTTCCTCGTAGTCAGTTTTCCAAGGACCAAAATTCCCTGCTTTGCTTCGCTTTTTAACTTGCTCAATGTCGTGGTGACTAAAAACTTCAAATTGGTAGCCGCCGTCAACAAAATGCGCTACTGCATATGCATATTCCATATTCCCTCTATCACCTGTTGCTGGCTTATGGACGAGTTTTGGCTCCAACCCTAGTTCGTACTCAAACTCATCATTCGCATGGACTGTGTGAGCATATATGCTTTTGATATGACCAGATCTTCGAGCGAGGTCAATCATGCCCTTGTAACCCATAATGAATTGAACCTCTTTTGTACCCGTTTTTTTATTATTGAAAGGGACCAGATAACAATGACCAATCAACCCGGCTCTAGACCTAGCTGTGCAGCTTGCATCACGGCTCCCATCAAAGATGGAATAGAAGCTTGAAGTAAATCGGGGTTTTGCCTAATCGTAGTTAAAGCAATCCTCCCCAATCGATCCGCATCCATATGCTTAGGCATTGCTCGTTCGAACTCTGGTCCCATCTTTTTGAGATAAGCAGAAATTGTATTTGCCGGGCTGTTTTCTTGTTTTGCAGGATTTGTATTACTTTTGTTTGCGAGAGCACCTTTTACTGATTGATTTGTAGCCATTATTTAGCCTCCTTAACGCCGAAACGTCTGTATGATGACGCTTTTGCGTATTTATCAAATAGATCTGGATAATCAACCTTAAATTTTTTTGCTATCAAAGCGTTCAGCTGTGACGCCTTTCCAAGTAACAATATGACGATCTGCAAAGCCCTTCTCGTATTCACCAAGTTTTTGTTTAAGGATGTTTTCAGCCTCAGTTTTACGTTTCTTTGCTTCTTTTTCTTCGTCACTTGCCTGCATATATTGGCTAATCAACTCATCTGCATCATCCTCAAGCTCTGTTTCCGAGTCAGGTTCCGAGTTCTTATATAAAGCATTCAGAAACTCAGTAGAAGCTTGTGACCCATCAGGTAATGGTGGATTTTGAGCAAGCACATGATCTTCCCAAAAGCTTTTTTTCAATTTGAATCAACTGACCAATTAACTCTTCATCGCGATCAATCTTTTTATAGATAAACTTGTTACCTCCAACTAGTACGGCGATCCACCATGCATCCGCACCTGTCACTGCCATATAGTGCTGACATTGAAGCAAGTATGTTGCTGGGATTTCCTCAGCTTCCCAGTCGCCTTTAAGGTACTCTGATGCGGTCTTGCACTCTAACCCTTCATTACGACCAACAACCATGCGGTCAACGTTAGCAAGCATCCATTCGTGGTCCTCGTGTTGCAACAAAGCATTGCGACGTCTTACTTTTAATCCAGTGCGCCGGGTAAACTCTTTTGCCACTGTGTCTTCCATCACATTGCCCCAGTATGCAGCTTCGCTGTTAGAGGACTCGGATTTAATCTCCCCGGTCTTTTCCATATAAACGACAATTGGTGATTTCCAACGATTCAAACCAGCAACAGCAGATGCATCCGAACCTCCGATGCCACGTTTACGTTGCTCTAACCATTCCGAATGACTTAATTCTGATGTGTTTAAAAGGGCTTGTGTCATGCTGTCGGGTCCTCCTTAATCTGCAATAACTCTTCATAGTGCGTTTCATCAACGAGTACATAATCCGTAGTGGTTTCTATAAATACGCGGTTTCCGATCTGATCGTAATTCATAAAGTCTTGTACCTCTTCTACCTCTGTTGATTCATATTCTTTGTCGCTGTTGATTCGGATGCGTACCGATGCATCCATATCAAAGTCCAATAACTCTGCGATTAACTCTCTTACTGTCATAACGTCCTCCGTTACTCCCATTGATTGCCCGTGGGGGATGCGGTACAATGGAGATATAATTTGGTTTTAAAGACCCCCGAGTCGTTTTGAGTTCCCGCTCAAACGGCTCTTTTTTTGCATTTTGAAGATGGTTTTGACTGTGTAAGCGTCATAGCCTGTGTAGTAAGATGCGATGGCTGCACCGTAGTGGTAGCCGTTTTCTGCAATCATTACATTAATAAACTCCACAACTTCCTTGCGATCCTTACTCGTATTAAAGCGTGTCAACTCTCGCTTTCTAAGCTTATCGAGCGCTAGCATTCTCATTATTTCCGCACCTCCGCCTTATCTCTGATATAGTTTGTAAGACATGTCGAGTCATCGTGTAACAGCACGTCGTCAAACTCTAAATGATCCTCTCCGTCGTAGACGCTGTATACACATCCACTGCAATTGCCTATCTCCATTGGCTCCACCGGATCGAGATACTTATGAGGTAGCACCATCCCGTTTTCAAGCATGTTCTCCCTCCTAAAATGTGATGTGAGCGACCATTAACGCCGCGATGATTCCTGTGGTGAATAGACCGACTAGCAAGAGTTCTTGTGCTTTTTCGCTCATATAAAAACTCCCATCATTGTGATAAACCCAACAACTCCTGTTACGGCTTCTGCCATCTGTTGAATAATAATTGGTGCATCTGATCCTAAAAAGTTAATCATTACTGCATCTTGGCAATTTAACTGCCTTGCCCACTCTCTTGCGGTGTAAAAATCAGGTATCATTTTGCTCGTCTCGACTCGCGACACAATGGCTTGATCGATGTTTAAAGCTGCAGCAAGTACAATCTGTGACCAACCTTTGTTAATACGAGCGCTTTTCAATATTTGCCCTAACTCTTGCGCTCCCACAAATGTTTTCACCCCCAATTTGAGATATGATGAATTGTCATTGCTCGCTAGCTGTTGCTCAAACTAAAATGTAATTAGAACATCAGCCCACCCTCATTGTTGATTGATTCATAATCCACGCTTCAATCTCTTCCTCTAAAAAGAAAATTCTGCTCAATACTCGAAAGTGAGGTATCTCCTCTTTCCGTACCATCTTGTACACTGAATCTTTATGGACGCCGAGATAATCCGCCACCTGCTGGGCGTCCCAAGTCCTCTTATTCATCGCTACTCTCTCCTTTCTTACTCTTATATGAATCTTCAATATCAATCTCTAGCATGATTAGGTCCTGACTGATGACTTCCAAACAATGCTCTAAATATGCTTCTCTTGTGATAATGCTGCTCCACTCTCTTCCGCCCTCTTCATGCTTCATCACATATCGTTCTTTTTTTGTAGTCAATTGTGTCTGTAACATCCTTTTGTATAGCACTTAACCGTTTAACGATTTGTTGTTTGTTCAAGAAGCCTCCACCTCATGCTTGATCGCCATTTCTTTTACAACTGCTAGATAAATTTCCATCAATCGAGCATCATCAGCGATAACATCCATGTTGTTCACTTTGTCGATCTTAGATTTTGCTACTCCTTCATGTGCCATCTTGCGTTGTTTATTAGTTAATCGAGTTGATAGGCTACATTTCGCTCTGCCTTCTAGGAGTTGGTAACTTTCCTTTCGAACATCTGCATATGCCTTGTAACCGCCCCGTTGCAAAGCAATTTTGTTCAAAAGCTTAGTTGCCTTCTCTCTCCATCCAACTTGATTAAGCGATAATACTTCTGATGTGTGAGTGAGTTTGTTTTCAACTGTGGTGATTCGTAAACTTTGTTCTTGTAATTTCCTGTCTTGTTCAACCATTTGGTTAATTGCGCCTTGTAATATCTCTAGTTGGCTTGTTGGATGTTGCTGAACCTGATAACCACCTGTTTTTCTAATGGAAGGAATAACTTCTGAAGTAATCCATTTTCTAAATACTTTAGCTTCGGGTTTACGACTGTCTAGAATCACATCGTAAAGTCCGTCTTCGTTAATAAAGGTTGCTTGTTGCGTTCTACCAAGTGAATCTTGGATGGGGTAGTTTGAAACGACATCATCTTCTAGCCTTGCCCTTACGTGTCTCGAGTTACCGATCCCTAAAATGCTGCATACATCATTGAGTAGGAATATCACTTCGTCATCCCTATTGATCATAGTGAGTTCATTACCTTCGAACATCTTTGTTAGTTGATTCATCAAATCACTCCTATGCTGTAGTTTTTTTGACTCGATTTGAGTCTGTTATCTTCAAAAAAAATATTCATATCAAAACCCAACTCGTCAGCCAATTTCTTAGCTGTCCTACCTCCTGGAAGTCTTGTCCCAACTTCAATACTTGATAGATGACTTCTAGATATATTAAGCTTATCCGCTAGCTCTTGTTGAGTGAAACCTGCTTCATCTCTTAAATCAGCTAACCATTTTCTCATGCATCACACCTCCCATTGACTCGTATTGCGTCTCTGTGTTTTTAGTATAAGACTCATTTTGAGTCATGTCAACTTTTTTTTGATTCTTTTTGAGTCAATTGTTTATGACTCTTATTGAGTCATGTATACTTGAGACATATCATTATAAGGAGTATGGCTATGCTCTCTGATAAATTATCTAAATTACGCACTGAATTAAAAATCAGTCAAACCGAGTTATCCAAACGATTAGGGATTCCGAGGACAACATACTCAGGCTATGAAAACGGATCAAGGGAACCTGATTATGAAACGCTATTAAAGATAGCTAAATATTTTGATGTCAGCACCGACTATCTATTAGGAAAAGACACGAATAAAACGCCTATTAATGACCAAGAAGTAAAAACCTACTTCTACGGTGGCGCAGATGACATCACACCTGAAGAAAAAGAGGCACTTGATGAAGTTGTAGAGTTTGAATTACGTAGACTTCGTAGAGCTAAAGAGCGGGTTGAGAAGGCTTACGAGGGTGACGAGGAATTCAAACGGTCAAGGAATAGATTGGGCGAAGATTGATCTTCTCCCATGTTATTAATTATCTGATATTTCAAGTTAGACACGATCTATATTACGCATTTCTTTTTACACAATTAAAAGGGTTTTTCAGCCAATTATGGTATTAATTTCACTATTAATATAGATATAAATTATTATGGGGGTTTTATTTTGAAGAAGTATTTATTAATTTCTGGTCTAATTTCAGTTATAGTTTTATCGGCTTGCGGAGATGGTTCGAATGCTTCGGAGGAAAACGTGAGTGCAGCTGACAATGAAGAAATTGCTGAAAGTGATAATGAGACTGAATTAGATAATGAACAAAATGAAGAAGAGCCAACTGATGCTGGTGAAGTTAGCGATTATTACTTAGATACTGGCGACTATGTTTTTGAAATTAAAGAAATAGAACAAATGGAAAGCAGCTTCGAAGACGGCATACAGATTATTGCAATCGAAATGTCTTTTACAAATAACAGTAACGAACCTGTAAGTCCTTGGATGGCGCAAGGATTTAATGCTGAACAAGAAACAGATGTGACTGTCGAAACATTAATGGGCGCAAACGGGATGTTTCCAGATGGATATAAAACTGAACTTGTTGATATGGGCGATACGAATGTTAAGCTGGTGCAACAGTAGATTCAGTTATTGGATATGAGCTTCTATATCCAGGCGAACATGTGAAACTATCAGAATGGTCTTTTTCTAACGACAATGCATCATTTGAAAAAAATAGTGGAAACAACAGAATAAGTGGTGATCAGATGGATTATGAACAAAGGTTAGAGAAAGCAAAAAAACAAACTAGAGTTAGCAAAAAAACCCACAAATTAAAATGAGCTTTACTAGTAACTCTTTATCAGATGAAAGAGTTTGCAAAAAGTGCAATGAATTAGATGGTTATACAGATGATGTATCTAATGCTGTAATCGGCGTAAATCATCCGCCATACTATGACGGTTGTCGATGCTTCGCGACTTATGAAATAGTAGGCATAAACAAATAATTTGAATTAACGCCGTCCAGAACGGCGTTCTCTCTTAACTATAAACCGAACATACATTCTTATCAAGGAGGGGTCTAAAATATATATATCAACAATAGAACAGATAGTTCTCGACCTATACCACGAGAATAAGGTGAAATCTATAAGTTGCCTTAACCCCACACTAATTGCTGAGAAATTAGGAATTTATTTAAGAGTAACCGAGGGAAGAACTCGTTCAGAAGAAACATTAGGTATTAAGATAATATTTCTAAATAAGAATCTATCACCTTATGAAAAAGTTTGGGCATTTTTTCATGAACTTGGACATTTCTATTTACACGATTTAGATCAAAGAAAAGCTGTTAAAAGCGTAGCCGATTTCATGGAGATACAAGCGAACCGATTCGCGTACTATGCTTCAATGCCTATTAACTTAGTGATTGATGAGTACAAGCGAGATTCATTAATCACCGTCGACGAATTGGCGCATCGCTTTCAAGTGCCACTTGCACATGCAGAAGTAAGAGCGCAACAAATCCAATCAAAATATATCTTATCAAGGGGTGCAGCTTAATGGCGAATATTGAAAAGCGAGGAAAAGGTAGGTATAGGTTAAATATTAATATAGGGTATGATGCTAAAGGTGTACCTATTAGAGAAAGAAAGACTGTCAAAGCGAAAAATGATACAGAAGCAAAAAAACTACTCTCGTTATTTGAAGCTGAAATATTGTCAGGACACTATATAGCGCCAGAGAAAATGACTCTTGAAGAGTTATATAAGAATGAATGGTTAACAAAATATGCACCTGCAACCTATCGTTCACGACCATTGCAAGAAAATATAAATCTCATTGAACGTAGAATCCTACCTACTTATGGAAGGATTAAGATTAGTGATCTGAAACCTATTCACGTTATCAACTTTGTTGAGGATTTAAAAAAAAGCCTGGTAAACGATTAGACGGTAAGGAAGGTTTTTTATCAGCATCAACGATTCGTAATTCATATAAAGCATTTAATAGCCTGTTAAAGTGTGCAAAATCTTATGGGTTTATAAAAAGTAATCCAGCTGAGGAAGTACAGCTTCCAGCTCCAGAAAAGAAAAAGTCAAAGCTTACTTTTTCCAATGACACAATCTGGTCATATATAGAAGCGATCAGTAATGAACCAGAGGACAAACAGATCATCTTTTGGATAGCTTTTGTTACCTCTGCACGTGAGGGTGAAATAGTAGGATTAGAAGCACGGCACATTCTGGAAGATGACAATGCAATAACCTTTGATCAAGGCTTGACGGATCGAAAAGGTGGAGGGTTTAACATTGAAGAAATTAAGAATCATATTGTGGGGACAGCATCTATTCCTCCCGAGCTAACGGAAAAAAATAATGAGGAGAGTAAAACAAAATAAGAAGCAAAAAAATGAGGATGCGTAACCAATGGCAATACCCAGACAACGAATTTATTATATGTAATGAATATGGACGTCCTTTAAATCCACACAGTATATCCACTTGGTGGAGTCGGTTTATCGTAAAATACGAACTACCTAAAGTTAGATTCCACGACTTACGCCACCTGTCTATAACTTTCCTGATTAGTCAGAACCTACCAATGAAGTCAATTAGTGAGCGAGCACGGCACAGCAATATTGGTACGACCATGGATATTTATGGTCATGCTCTTGTTGATATTGATCGAACTGCCGCTGACAAATTTAGCCAGTTTTTTTTCACAAAAAAAAGGGCTGATTTTAAAATCGACCCCAATCCGACCCCATTTTGGGGTTGGTTGTTTG
>NZ_BAXL01000031.1:0-41828 GCF_000698185.1 Geomicrobium sp. JCM 19055 | reverse complement strand
CTACACTAACGCTTCCTCTTGCTACACCTACGCCTTCTCTTGCTACACCTACGCCTTCTCTTGCTACACCTACGCCTACACACAAAAAACAAACCTGAAGAAATCAGGTCTGTTTTCCGCTTACTATTTATTTGCTTTTTCGATGTGCGAAGTCACGTCGTTTGAAATTGTTGATGAAACGAGTTGGAGTACCTCGTTTACTTCGGTTTGGCTGCGTTTGAATTCTTGTACGATTGGAATCTCGTCGATTTCTTTGTGAAGGCGGTTGATTTCGCGTTGAGTCTTTTTCATCGCTTCACTTTTTTTTGTAGTGTTGCAAATTGACGAGTTCTTTTTGCTTTGCTTTCACTTCTTCGATCATGCTTTGGACTTTTTCGTTTTCGTTAATTTGCTTTTCTGCACGGATGAAAAAGTCTACTTCTTCTGTTTCAGTAATCTTTTGTGCTAGTTCTTGGGCTTTTGCCATAATGTCTTCTTTATTGTACTTTGGTTCTGTCATGCGTTCTGCACCTCGCTGTATTCTACTAGTTCTCCATCTAACGACCACGTTTTTACTTCAGTGATTTTTGCGTAGATGAGTTGTCCGATTTTCTCTTTTGGTGCGCGCACGTTGACTCGTTTGTTCGTTCGTGTTCGACCTGAGAGGACTTCTGGATCTTTTTTTGCTTTCGCCTTCGATGAGCACTTCAACGACTTGGTCTTGCATGCGCTCGTTGCTTTCTGCAGATAGGCGGTTTACGACTTCATTTAAGCGGTGGAGACGGTCTTTCTTTACGTCCATCGCCACGTTGTCTTCCATACGAGCAGCAGGCGTGCCTTCACGTGGTGAATAGATGTACGTGAATGCGCTGTCGTATTTCATTTCTTCAACTAAGCTTAGCATATCTTGGAATTGCTCTTCTGTCTCGTTCGGGAATCCGACGATCAAATCTGTTGTAAACGTCGCATGAGGCATCGCCTCTTTAATACGGCGGGCAAGATCAACGTATTGCTCGCGCGTATACTTACGACCCATTAACTTGAGAATGTCGTTGTTTCCGTGTTGAACTGGAAGGTGAATGTGTTCAAGTAAGTTGTCGCCTTTGGCAAGTACTTGAATCAATTCATCATCAAAGTCACGAGGGTGGCTCGTCGTAAAACGAACGCGTGGAATGTCAACTTTGCGAATCGCATCCATTAACTTCCCTAAACTGCTTGGCTCTTCTAAGTCTTTTCCGTAAGCATTTACGTTTTGACCGAGGAGTGTAATTTCTTTGTAGCCAGTGCGGGCGAGCTCTCGCACTTCCGCAATAATGTCTTCTGGTTTACGGCTACGCTCTTTTCCTCGTGTGTACGGTACGATGCAATACGTACAAAACTTGTCACAGCCGTACATGATGTTTACCCAAGCTTGCGTCTTGCCGGCGCGTTTACGTGGCATGTTCTCTACAACGTCGCCTTCTTTTGACCAGACTTCAATGACCATTTCTTTACCGAGAATCGCATCGTGAAGAAGTTCTGGTAGTCGGTGAATGTTATGTGTACCAAAAATTAAGTCGACGTGATTATGTTTTTGCATAATCTTATTGACGACGCTTTCTTCTTGGCTCATACAACCACAAATTCCAACGACGACTTCTGGCCGCTCAACTTTCAGACTCTTTAAGTGACCAATCTCACCGAACACTTTGTTTTCGGCATTTTCACGGATGGCACAAGTGTTGAGTAAAATCACATCTGCTTCATTCGTATCGTCCGTGCTCGTAAAGCCGAGCTCTTCTAAAATACCTGCCATATTCTCTGTATCGTGAACATTCATTTGACAGCCATATGTACGAATGAGATAACGTTTGCCAATGCCGATTTGTTTCATTTGTTCAGGCACACTAAAATCATAATGAAACTCCACGTCTTTGCGCTTACGACGTTGACCTTTACGGTAGTTCGGCGGGTCGTTAACGATGATGTTTCGACCACCGATCTCATCACATCTTTACCTTCATCGTTTTTCTCGAATGTTGCGTTTGAGAAATCGAAGTATTTTCCAAAATCTTTATGATCTAGAGAATTCCCTTTATCGTTAGCGTTTTTATGGGTCTCATTGTGACGGCGGTTTTGCTCGCTCATAGCCATCCCCTTTCTTTCTTACCCTTACGTCCATGTTACAGTGCATACAAGACTAAATTATAAAGCTTAGGCGTCATAAAACAACCATCGTCACCGTTTTGAAACGAAAAAGCTCTTCAAATTGAAGAGCTTTAACGTTTCACCTTTAATGAACGCAAACGATTGATGGCAGCAGCCACTTCAAGTCGTCTCGGTTTTGCAAAATCACCAGGATGTTTTCCCGGATACGTTGATAATGCATCTAAGTGATTCTCGGTGTCTTTTTCATATAAATCTAGAAGCTCAGAGAGCGTTCGTTGGTCGTTTACATAGTTTGTTGCTAAATACTGAAGTGTCTGGGCAATCGCTCGTGTCTGTGACGGGTCAATCAGTTGTTCGACACTGGCTAAGTCGATGTCTTCTTTGCCGTAAATAATCGTATGAAGCCCTTTTGCCTGCACCTTTTCACGCTTGCCTCGTCTTGCATCAAAAGAACGGGAGTCAATCATTCTTGATGCGTTCATTTGCCCGAGCGTGTTCGCAGTTGTCCGCTTCCGCTCGCTCTGTTCGTTGTTGACGATTTCTTTGGCACGCTCGGTAACGTTTTTCACTTCGTACTCATCGAGCATGATGACGTTGTCAGCGACTTCTAAATAATCGCCACTTCCTCCGACAACGACAACAGTTGATATTCCGTTCGTTTCAAACAAGTCACGTACGCGATCGATAAACGGCGTAATCGGTTCTTTTTCTTTTGCGACGAGTTGTTGCATCCGTAAGTCACGAATCATGAAATTCGTTGCACTCGTATCTTCATCGATGAGCAATGTATTCGCACCTGCTTCCATTGCTTCGATGATGTTCGTCGCCTGCGACGTAGAGCCACTTGCGTTTTCCGTAGAAAAATGTTCGGTGCTCTTTTTGTTCGGCAATTGATTAATGAATGGACGAATGTCGACGTTCGTCACTTTTCTTCCATCTTCTGCGCGGATTTTACTCGCCAAGTCGTCGGTAATTACGAACTCTCGTCCATCGCCTTTAATATGGTGGTAGACGCCCATCTCAATCGCTTTTAATAACGTGCTTTTGCCGTGGTAACCGCCACCGACAATTACCGTTACCCCTCGTTTAATGAGCATGCCGCTAAGCTTCCCGTGATGTGGGAGCGTAACGGTTACTTCATCACTCGTTGGCTCTTAAATCGCTTTACGTCGTCAGACGTATTCGGACGGTCGCTCACGCCACTTTCTCTTGGCAGTACTGAGCCGTTTGCGATAAAAGCAACCGCGTTTTCATCTCGAAGGAATTGACGTAGATACGTTTGATCATCGTACAGTTCAAGATGCGTTTGTAGAGCGGTTACATCAAGCTTGTATAGCCCGTCTTCAACGACTTGTGGCAACTGCTTAAGAAGACGTTTCTTCGCTTCATTCCCTAAAATCGTCCGCCCTCTCGCTGGTAAATGCAGTGAGAGTCTTACGTCTACACTCGTTTGATCGATTGTCACGGCTGTACGATCGAGAATCTGCTGACTCGGACGGTCAATCTGCACGTCTTTTTGCACGCCATTTTTCTTTAAGGCACGATCAACGCTTCTTGCGAGATAATCTGTGAACGCTACATAGCGCTCATCACAGTACTGTGTTTCGTCTACTTTTAATCTATTGAGAGGCACACGCACGCGAATGCGTGACGGGCTTGCATAGGGGTCTGCTTGAACGTGATCAATGTGCAATGTAAAGTTGTGGTATTTGTGGCTACCTAACAAGTCTTTATAAGCTTTGTATCCTTTTTTTATCAATGCGATTAATGGTTGTTTCTAATTGATTCACAGATAACTTCTCCTTTATTTGTTACAGTTGTTCATTTGCAAAACAAAAAGCTTGATGTTGTGACAACACCAAGCTTTTTGCAACTCTTATTATCTAGGTTCAATAATAAGCTTAATGGCGGTCCGTTCTTCACCATCAATCTCGATGTCGGTAAAGGCTGGAATGCAGATAAGATCAATCCCGCTTGGTGCGACAAATCCTCTTGCAATGGCTATTGCTTTAACGGATTGATTAAGCGCTCCTGCACCAATGGCTTGGATCTCGGCTGCACCCCTTTCACGAATGACTCCTGCTAGGGCACCGGCTACTGAATTCGGAACAGATTTAGCTGATACTTTTAATACTTCCATGAAATTGTCCTCCTATCGGTTTTAAATGGCACCGTTATCCCACTATATTGCAGCAGTTGCCTTCCTATGCCTTGAACCTAAAAAATTCAGTTATTCATAAAAAGGGTGATCGTCATTGATCAATATGCGTTTAATTGATTTCGCTTTTCCTGTTGTATCATCAAGATCAATGATGACAGCACTTAACTGCGTTCTCCCATCAGCGACTTCAAAACGAGTAGGAAGCGCGGTCAAAAACTTGTCTAAGATGAGTTCACGGTCTACACCTAGAATGCCGTCATATGGACCGGTCATTCCTACATCGCTAAGATACGCGGTCCCACCTGGGAGAATTCGTTCGTCAGCGGTCTGAACGTGCGTGTGCGTTCCAATTACTGCACTTGCCATTCCATCTAAATACCAACCCATCGCTTGCTTTTCACTCGTAACTTCAGCGTGAAAATCAACAAAAACGAAAGGTGTGCGTTTCTTTGCAAGTTCTACTTCTTTCTTTACCGCTCGGAAAGGATCGTCAATATCCATAAGGAATGTGCGCCCCATTGCATTAATGACAACAACTTCTTGACCGTTAATATTAACAGAGACGACTCCCTGACCTGGAGTGCCTTCTGGGTAATTGAGCGGACGAACAAGTTTCTTTGCATCATCAATAAACGTAAAAATCTCTCGCCGTGCCCAAGCATGGTTTCCAAGTGTAACAACTTGAGCTCCCGCTTCTAGAAATCCTTTATAAATCTTCTCCGTAATTCCTTTACCACTAGCAGCATTCTCACCATTAATGATAGTCATTTGGGGCTTGTACTTTTTTCTTAGTTTCGGAACGTATTCCGAGACCATCGTTCTACCAGGCGACCAAAAACGTCACCAACAAATAAAATTCGCACGGTTACCTCACCTTTTTTCATGCGATGATACACTATACCCGCTTAAAAACGTGTTAAAACGCCTAGTGTACAGCATGTTTTTTCAGAAAAAAGTAAAGCAGCACATAATGTGCTGCTTTACTTTGCGTAATCCACCGCCCGTGTCTCCCGAATTACAGTAATTCGGATATGACCCGGGTAGTCTAATTCGTTTTCAACTCGTTTCGTAATGTCACGAGCGAGACGATGAGCGAGCACATCGTCTACGAGATCCGGCTTCACCATAATGCGGACTTCGCGACCCGCCTGTATGGCATACGTCTTTTCAACACCATCAAATGATTCTGCAATCTCCTCAAGCTTTTCGAGTCGGCGTATATACGTTTCAAGCGTTTCACGTCTTGCACCTGGTCGAGCAGCTGATAACGCATCTGCTGCTGCCACGAGAGTTGCAATGACCGACGTCGCTTCTGTATCTCCGTGGTGAGAAGCTACACTGTTCACCACTACCGCATGTTCATTATATTTCTTCGTTAATTCAACACCAATTTCAACATGGCTTCCTTCAATTTCGTGGTCAATCGCTTTTCCAATATCATGGAGTAAACCGGCACGCTTCGCAAGCGTTACATCTTCTCCGAGTTCTGCTGCCATGAGCCCTGTTAAGTGCGCGACTTCTAACGAGTGTTTCAACACGTTTTGACCATAACTTGTTCTAAATCGAAGTCTTCCGAGAATCTTAATCAAATCAGGATGCAAGTTGTGAATGCCCATTTCAAATGTGGCTTGTTCACCATACTCGCGAATCCGTTCATCGACTTCACGTCTTGCTTTGTCAACGGTTTCTTCAATTCGTGCCGGATGAATACGCCCATCTTGCACGAGTCTCTCAAGAGACGTGCGTGCAATTTCACGGCGAATTGGATCAAAACCAGAAAGTATGACGGCTTCAGGTGTATCATCAATGATGAGATCAATGCCTGTCAACGTCTCGAGCGCGCGGATATTTCGACCTTCGCGTCCGATAATTCGACCTTTCATCTCATCGTTTGGTAAGTTCACGACAGAAACAGTCGTTTCTGCGACATGATCTGCAGCAAAACGCTGCAATGCAAGTGAAAGGATTTCTTTCGCTTTCTTGTTCGATTCTTCTTTTATTCGTTCGGTGTTCGACTTGATCATAACGGCTGAATCGTGTTCAAGTTCTTTCTCAAGGTCGTTTTTGATGATTTGTCTTGCTTCATCTCTCGACATGCCTGACACACGTTCAAGCTCCTCTTGTTGTTTTGCAATCAAATCTTCCATTTTACTGTTCATCGCTTCGGTTTCACGTTGCTTTTCAGCGAGAAACTCTTCTCGTTTTTCAAGTGTCTCTTCTTTCTTATCGAGAGATTCGCTCTTACGGTCGAGCGTTTCTTCTTTTTGAAGAAGACGACTTTCTTGCTTTTGAATTTCGTTTCTCCGTTCGCGAATATCGTTTTCGGCTTCGGATCGAATGCGGTAAGCTTCGTCTTTCGCTTCGAGGATCGATTCCTTCTTGCTAGCTTCAGAGTCGCGCTCCGCTTCTTCTATCATCTTCTTAGCAGCTTGTTCGGCACTAGAGATCTTTGCTCGGCAATCTTCTTACGGATGATATAACCGATGAACCCACCGACAACTATCAGCAAAATGGAGATGATCACAAATACTGGATCGTTACCCATCAAGGATACACCTCCTTTGCTATAAAGTTGTTTCAATTCTTGCGGGCTTGCCGACGAAAAACGGAGAGAGCAGCTAGATCGGTGTTGGTCTTACATTTGGGTTTCATCTCATTGTCGTACCAAATGTTTCCATCTGCTTCCATCATTCATCATCATTTGTGCTATGAATGGATCATATATGAACAAAACTTGTTCAAGTTTATGAAAGAATGAAGAACTATATGCCGCTTGGATAATCTGTCAATAAATCAAACCTATAATGTACGGCGGCGACAAGCACTTTATTCATTCCATTTAATTGTATACTTCAATTCTTACAAATGTCAACAAACCTTTGCTCTAAAAACCGTTAAAACCCTTGCTATTAAAAAGAAAAGCAAGGGGTAGCTACCCCTTGCTCCTCGAACGTTTACTCTTGTTCTAAGTTCAACGCCATCTCTTCTTCTTTGTCGCCTTCTACTTCTTTTTCTTTCGAACCGTTCAGCTCGAAATGATCGCGAATCTTAAGCTCAATCTCAGAAGCTACGTCTTCATTCTCTTTCAAGTATTGCTTGGCGTTCTCACGACCTTGACCGAGTCGCTCACCTTCGTACGCATACCAAGCACCGCTCTTGTCGACAATTTCAATGTCAGTCGCAATATCAAGCAATGAACCTTCTCTAGAGATTCCCTCTCCGTACATAATGTCCACTTCCGCTTGACGGAACGGTGGCGCCACTTTGTTCTTCACGACTTTAAGACGTGTCTTATTCCCGACGATGTCATTGCCTTGTTTCAATGCTTCAGCACGACGTACTTCAAGTCGAACAGAAGAATAGAACTTAAGTGCACGTCCACCTGGTGTCGTCTCAGGATTTCCGAACATCACTCCGACTTTCTCACGGATCTGGTTAATGAAGACCGCAATCGCATTCGATTTACTAATCGCACCTGACAACTTACGAAGTGCTTGCGACATGAGACGCGCTTGCAAACCGACGTGCGTATCCCCCATGTCACCTTCGATCTCAGCTTTCGGTGTAAGTGCAGCAACAGAGTCAATGATTAAGATGTCAATCGCACCGCTTCGAATTAACGCTTCAGCAATCTCTAATCCTTGCTCTCCTGTATCTGGCTGAGAAAGAAGGAGTTCATCCGTATTCACCCAAGGTTCCGCGCATAAACAGGGTCAAGGGCATGCTCTGCATCAATAAATGCAGCTTGGCCACCGTTACGTTGTACTTCTGCAATCGCATGAAGGGCAACTGTCGTCTTACCTGAAGATTCTGGTCCATACACTTCAACGATTCGGCCACGAGGATACCCGCCTACTCCAAGTGCGATATCTAACGCAAGTGCACCACTTGAAATCGTGGAAACTCGGCGCTCAGACTCTTCACCAAGCTTCATAATTGAACCTTTACCAAATTGTTTCTCAATGTTTCGAAGCGCTTGATCCAGCGCGGCTTTACGATCATTCATTCTATTCGTCTCCTTTATATCTAAAAAAATCACGTCGACTTTATCATCAATTCTCTATTAATTTCCCTCTGCTCACATCATAACGAACTTTTTTTTCGTTTGCCAAGCAAAAATACGAACATTTATTCGATTTTTTTTCATCCCACAAGAAAAAGCCGTAAACATCACGTTACGGCTCTTTTCGATTTACGCTTTTGATGGGTTAGGCTTTCTGTTCTCTCGTTTCGGACGAGGTTTTGCTGGTTCTAAGTTCACTCTTGCACCGTTTAAGCGTGAGTGGCGTAATCCTTCGTACACAAATGGCGCTACGGCTTCTGGCACTTCAATGAACGTAAAGTTTTCGAAAATATCAATGCGTCCGATTGATTTACCTGGAATGCCAACAGCATTTGCTACTTCTTCAATTAAGATCTTCGGCGTCATGTTAACGTTTCGTCCGACGTTAATGAAGAAACGCACCATGCCTTTAGCAGCACCTGTGTCGCCAAAGCTATAGCCTTCTTCAGACAAGTTGTTCTCCGTTTGATAATTCATTGAGAGAAGCGCTTGAATGATGTCTCGCTCATTGAACTCTTGCAACAGTTCATCGGTTAGGTCATCAAAGATCGATACGTCGTCTTTCGCCGAAATGACATTCGTAATTTGTGTTTTCCATGCGTCTTGTTGTTTCTCAACGACTTCTTCAATCGTCGGAATCTCACGCGTTGGAATTTGCATCTTAATTTCTTGTTCAATTGAACGAAGGTGCTTCATTTCACGCGGTGTGACGAGCGTTAGCGCTTGCCCTGTCTTTCCAGCACGTCCTGTACGTCCAATACGGTGTACGTAGGATTCTGGGTCTTGTGGAATATCGTAGTTGATAACGTGACTGACGTTATCAACGTCAATTCCCCTTGCAGCAACGTCTGTTGCGATTAAGAATTCAATGGAACTGTCACGGAACTTACGCATAACTGCATCCCGTTGGGATTGTGTTAAATCACCGTGAAGTCCATCTGCGAAATAACCTCTCGCTTGAAGCGACTCCGTTAGTTCCGCTACACCCTTTTTCGTCCGAGAGAAAATAATTGCAAGTTCAGGGCTATAACGATCAATAATCCGGCACAGAGATTCTAACTTGTTTCGTTCAAGTACTTTAAAGTACAACTGCTCGATGCTCGGTGCAGTCACTTCACTTTTAGAAATTGAAACGGTTTTTGGCTCATTCATATAACGACGAGACAACTTACGAATTGGTCCTGGCATCGTCGCTGAGAAGAGAAGCGTCTGACGGTCTTTGTTCGTCTGCTTTAAGATTGATTCAATGTCTTCGATAAAGCCCATATCAAGCATTTCATCGGCTTCATCTAAAACAAACGTCTCCACTTGATCAAGCTTTAACGTTTTTCGACGCAAGTGGTCTTGAATCCGCCCAGGTGTTCCAATAACGACTTGTACCCCTCGTTTTAACGCTTTGATTTGATGACCAATCGATTGACCACCATAAATCGGCAACGTCGTAAGCTTCATATGTGCAGAAAGCTTTTGAAGCTCTCCAGCAACTTGAATCGCAAGTTCTCGTGTTGGTGTTAAGACGATCGCTTGAACGTCAGAATTCGCTTGGATTTTGTTGAGAAGCGGAATTCCGAAAGCGGCTGTTTTCCCTGTTCCTGTTTGAGCTTGACCGACAACGTCGTTTCCTTCTAGAACGATCGGAATCGCTTTTTCTTGAATTGGTGACGGCTCTTCAAAGCCCATGTCTTTGATTGCTTTTTTTAGTTGAGGTTTAATTGCTTCATGGTCGAATACATTCATCTATTAATCACCTTTTTTTCTTTTGTAACAGTAGTACGTGACACGCTTCTTTCACTGCCCGCCTACGGATTGTTTCTCTCGTTCCACTTAAGACTCGCTTAAAGACTGCAGTCTCGTTTCCATCTGCAACACCGATGAACAACGTTCCGACAGGATGCCCTTCGAGCTCATCAGGTCCTGCAACACCGGTTAATGCAATGCCCATCGTTGAACCGCACCGGTCGCGTACGCCTTCTGCCATTTCTTTTGCACATTGTTCACTCACAGCACCATATGCGTCAATCGTTTCTTGACGAACGCCTAACTGCGATACTTTCGCATCGTTGCTATACGTAACAAAACCACCGACAACGACTTGTGACGCACCTTTGATTGACGTCAAACTTGAGGCCAAGCCGCCACCTGTAATGCTTTCTGCAGTCGCAATCGTACTCTTCGTGCGAGCGAGTTCTTCTAATGCTTTTGAATAAAGACTGTCGTTGTCAAAACCGTATAAATATTTGCCCACTCGAGCATAAATTTCTCGTTCCGTTTCATCTAGTAACGCTTTTGCTCGCGCTGTATTCGTTTCGGTCACCGTAAGTCGGAGTGTGACCTCATCTTCCCCTGCGAGCGGTGCAATCGTTGGGTTCGTTTGTGCAGAGATCATGTCTTTCAGTTTAGCCTCTAAACTGGATTCCCCAATTCCATAAAAACGAAGCACTCGTGACTCAAAGAAATTACCCGACGTATTCATCGTTGCTAAATACGGTTCCAATTCTCGCTCTACCATCGTCCGCATTTCCCTTGGAGGACCTGGTAGTAAACAATAAAGAACTCCTTCGTGCTCCAATGCCGAACCACATGCAAGTCCAGCGTGATTGTGAAACACGTCTGCACCTTCAAACGTGAGCGCTTGTTTTTTGTTGGCTTCACTTACAGTTCTTCCACTTGATGTGAAAAACTGCTCCACATGTTCAAGTGCCGCCTCATCATAGATGAGGGGAACTTGAATTAATTCTGATAATGCTTCACGCGTTAAATCATCTTCCGTCGGCCCGAGACCTCCGGTAAAAATAATCAGATCGTGGTGTTTTCTTGCTTCGATAATCGCTTGTTGTATTCGTTTTTTTATTGTCACCGACGACCGTATGTTTGTATACATTTACTCCGTGATTTGCAAGTCGGCTAGAGATGTGCTGACCGTTTGTGTTCGCAATTTGACCGAGTAATAGTTCCGTTCCAACTGCAATAATTTCAGCATTCATTCAGCATGCCTCCTTCAATTAGGCATCTTTAAAAATGTGTTTGTTCTTCCAGAAATAATCGATTCCAGAAACAATCGTCAAAATGACGGCAATCCACATCAATAGATCTGCGAGTGGGAATCCCATCCCTTCAAACGGTACGTTATGAACCATAAGAAAGAAAATCGCAACCATTTGAAAAACTGTTTTCCATTTCCCAAGTGGACTCGCCGCAATCACGGTCCCATCTGCAGCTGCAACGAGGCGCATGCCTGTTACCGCAAATTCGCGAGTTAAAATAACAACCGCCATCCACGCAGGTAGCATATCAAGCTCAATGAGCGAGAGTAAAGCTGCAGTGACGAGTAATTTATCCGCTAAAGGGTCTAGAAATTTGCCGAAGTTACTAATTAGGTTTCGGCTTCTAGCTATGTATCCATCTACCCAATCGGTAAGCGCCGCAATGGCATAAATCAATGCCGCTACGAGATGATTAACTGGAATTTCGGAATCAAAAACAGAAACCGTTCCCCAATCAAATGGATATAAAAAGACAAACATAAAAATAGGAATAAATGCGATTCGTGCGAGCGTAATCTGATTCGGTAAGTTCAAAACCGATCCTCCTTTTGCAAACACGCTTATAGTTTAACAGAAAAGCAAGTTAATCGAAAACAGGCGTCTTTATAGTCTACCGAAATGTAAGTCGATTGAAAAGAAAAACATAAAGTCTGCTACCGTCAAGTAGCAGACCGTACTCATTATTCTTCTAACTCTAATGTAATAAAGTGATGATGCGTGTCCACTGGATATTCCAATTCTTCGCCATTGACCGTAATCGTTACACCATACGTATTCCCGACGTTCATCGTAATGGAATCTTGATCGTCAACTTCAAATGATTCATCACTTGAGAAAACGCCGTCCATGCCAATGACCGTTCCGTTACGCTCGTCTAGAATTTGAATGTAACTCTCACCATCAAATTCAAGATCAATTGCGAATGAATCACCAGTTACCGTAAACAATGACTCGTTGTTGTTCGTCTCTGCAAACGTCAACGTCTCGTCCGTTGATGCTCGTCTTCGTCTTCGTTTTGAGCTTCATCGTCATCTTCAGTCGTGCCTTCTGTTGAAGATGTGTCTTCTTCGCCTTCATCATCGCCCACTTCGTCGTCTTCTTCCTCATCAGGTGTCGTTCCGACGATATTCATCGACTCTTCTTCTTCAGGAGCCGCTTCATCTGTTCCAGATGGAAACGCCATAATCGCCCAAATCCCTGCCACAATGGCAATCAAGAACAATCCGATAAAAATAGCGGGCATGTAATTGCTTTTCTTCTTCCGTTCTTTCGTTCGTGTCTTTTGCTGTTCAACCCGTGAAGGTAGATCAACAGCTTCTTGTTTTGGCTTCGGTAAATCCGATTCAAATTGCTGGAACACTTCATCTGGTTCAAGACCGAGTGCTTCTGAGTAGCTTTTAATGAAGGCTCGGGCATAAAAAGCACCGGGCAAATCTCCATAGTCGCCAGACTCAATGGCTAACAAGTAACGCTTCTGAATTTTCGTACGCTTTTGAACTTCTTCTAAATCCCAGCCAAACTCTTCTCGCTTTGACTGCAAAAACTGACCTAATTCTGTCATCTTACCACCTTCTACCTAGCTAATATCAAAAGAGGAGAAACCTGACTCTACCATTTCATATGTGATCTTCTCTTTATCATTATTCCTAAGTTCAATAATACAATCGAAATCTTGTAACGTATACGCAGTTTCACGAACAAATATGTCTGGATGCTCAACAACTTTTACAGCTGGCAATTGCATGATTTCATTCACTAAATTGCGATGCTGTTCGTTTGCTCTCATCGTCGTGACAATCCCATCAATGATGTAGACGAGATTTTCACCTCGTTCATCATCCGCAAGCTTCGAACGAACGGTTTGTCTAAGTAAAGTCGATGAAATAAACGACCAATGTTTGTTCGCGCAAACACTTGCTGCAACGATTGATTCGGTTTTTCCAACTCGTGGCATCCCACGAATTCCAACGAGATAATGACGTTCTTCTTTAAACAATTCAGCCATAAAATCAACGAGCAAGCCGAGTTCATCACGAACGAATCGATACGTTTTCTTATCATCCGCATCGCGTTCAATATAACGACCGTGCATCACCGCCAAACGGTCTCGTAAGCGCGGTTGTCGAATCTTCATTAACGTAATAATTTGCATCGTTTCTAATATGTCACGCAAGCGCGCGATGTTATCATCATTTGCAGAGCGAATGAGCATTCCTCGTCGGTTGTTCTCAACACCGTTAATCGTTACGATATTGATCGATAACATACCGAGTAGAGAGGAGATATCCCCAAGAAGACCGGGTCGGTTTTGATGAATTTGATATTCGAAATACCATTCTTTCTTTTCCGCCATAAATAGTGGCCTCCTCTAACTATATACATATATTGGTTAAGTATACATCTGTCATTTTACGTTATTTTCAACCATTTGAATAGTATTTTGTCTACAAACAAAAAAAACGCACCGACCAATGTTGGGATCGGTGCGCCTAACGTTTAATGTTTTTGTACGAGTTTGACCATCATGTTCGCAATCGCATGTTGTTCAGACTCGTCTGCGACTTTCCACATATCCGCTAGCACTCGTTCTTGTTCGTTTTGTGGTTCTACTTGATTCGCTAAATAATCGCCAACTTCAAATGCAACGTCAGAAACGACATTTTCGTTTAAGCCATCGTGTTGTGCAGATTCTAGGCGTTCGCCTAAAAACGATTTCCAGTGGTCCCAATTCTCAAGAACAGACATGATCTTCCTCCTCCATTCATAAGTCACTACACGTGTAGTGTGAATCAAAGCGAGAAAATTATACATGCCTACCCGTTAAAGCCTCCATTGATGGAGAACACGTGACCATTCACGTATGCCGCTTCTTCTGTAAGTAAGTACGAGCATGCCGAAGCGATCTGTTCTGGCGTCCCGAACACTCCTGCTGGAATTCGTGAAGTGAGTTCTTCTTTCTCATCTACTGAAAACGAAGCCATCATGTTCGTTTCAACGACCCCAGGTGAGACGGCATTGACAGTAATCCCTGAGATGGCGACTTCCTTTGCTAACGCTTTAACAAACGCCAGCTGAGCTCCTTTTGCCGTCGAATACAGCACTTCCATTGACGCCCCAACTTCACCCCAAATCGAGGAGATCAGAATAATTCGACCTGATTTCTTTTGAATCATCGTTGGTAACACTCGTTTTGCAATCGCCATCGCCGAATAGACGTGATGGTGCATAAGGGCATCCCGTTCTTCATCCGTATAATCGGTATACAAGCCATATAAATCGTGACCACTTGCGTGAATAAAAGCGTCGATCGGCACTTCAAGTTCATTAATAAAAGCCGACGTACTCTGCGACGACGTTAAATCACCTTGAATCAACGTCACTTCGCTACCGTTCGCTTTACAGATTTGTTTTAGCTTTTCAGCACGTTCTTTTCCTTTAAAATAATGCAGGAACAAATGTGTCCCTGCATTCGAAAGGGATGTAGCGATCGCTTGACCGATTCCGCCACTCGCTCCAGTAATTAAAACGCTCTGTTTCACTTTGGCAATACCTTCATGATTGAACTATGGTCATCCACGAAGTGACGCTGAAGAACCTTCTCAAGATCATCAAGTGTTAACGCCTCAAGTTTCGGAACGACTTCAAACAAATCATCGTTATTCATTTCGTAGCGAGTAAACTGCGTTGCGATAAATTCCGAGCTGTTTAATTGTTTAAGGAAAGAACCGATTTTACGCTTTTTCGTAATCGCCATTTCCTCTTCACTTAATGCTTTTTGTTTGTAAGAGCGGATCGTCTCACGCACTTTCTTTACGAGAGCATCTGGATCTTTCGTGTCGCCACCGATTGCTGAGAACCCAAACGAGCGCTCCATCGTAAAGTCTGTTGAAAATGAACTATCGATAATACCTTCACGATACATTTCTTCGTACGCCTCTGAGCTCGGTCCGAACATGATGTCTAAAAGCATTTGCATCGCGAGCTCATAGCTTAACCCTTCAAGTGGGTAATCGTCATTGGCTTCTTTAAATCCGAGCAACACTTTTGGCGTTTGCACGTTCATGTGAAGTGTATCTTCTTTTTTGTAGCTCGTTTCGGGCTCATCACCATAAATGCGTGTAATCTCCCCTTGCTCTTTGAACGTTTTTCCGGCTTGATTTTCTTTTACGAGCGTTAGCATTTCGTCTGGATCAACAGGACCGACGATAAAGAGAACCATGTTCGATGGGTGGTAAAACGTCTCATAACATTGATACAACATATCTTTTGTAATGTCTTGAATGGATGAGACCGTACCGGCAATATCTACGCGTACAGTGCTTTTTTCATAAAGAGCCGCAATCAATCCGAAAAACAAGCGCCAGTCTGCGTCGTCTTCATACATACGGATTTCTTGTTCGATAATGCCCTGCTCTTTCGCGACAGATTCCTTAGTGAAATACGGCTTTTGCACGAAATCAATGAGTGTTTTTACGTTGTCTTTGACGCCACTCGTGCTTGAGAACAAATACGCCGTTCTCGTAAAACTCGTAAACGCATTCGTCTGCGCCCCGCGACGGGAAAACGTATCGAACACATCTCCTTCTTCGTCTTCAAACAACTTGTGCTCAAGAAAATGAGCGATCCCATCGGGAACTTTTACGACTTCATCTTCATTCATTGGCGTAAATTGATCATCAATCGAGCCGTAATTCGTCGTGAAGATGGAAAATGTTTTGTTGTTTTCTTGACGCGGCAAGATATAGACCTTTAGGCCATTGTCGAGCGTCTCTTTATATAATGTTTCGCCGAGCTGTTCGTAATGTAGTTTTTCCATTATGCACGCTCCTCCTTACCCGTTAACAAGTACACTGTATCTAATTCAATCGCTTTTGAAACGCGTTCAACGTCTTCACGCGTAACTGCATCAATTTCATTCACTCGCTCTTCAACAGAGCGTTCGCGACCTGTGAGGACATTTTGATACATTAAATCAATATTGCCCCGGGCAGTATCGACTTGTTCTAGAATTTGATTTTTAATCATTAGCTTGGTTGTCGTTAGTTCATCTTCGGTGAAATCACCCGCTTTAAGGGCATCGAGCTGTTCGGTCATAATCTTTGTTGCTTTTTCAAACTGTTCAAAACCGATTCCAGCCATTGCAAAAATTAAGCCTTTATACGGTTCATACCGAGACGCCGCATAATACGCCAAGCTTTCCTTTTCTCGCACGTTTACGAATAGCTTTGAGTGTGGAAACGCACCGAAGATCCCGTTCGCAACAAGAACAGTTGCATACTCCTCATCACTTGCCGTATACGGTACACGAAAACCTAAGTGAAGTTTTGCTTGTTGCAAGTCTTGATGCTCAATGACTTCACGACCGTTATTCGTAGAACCGTTCACCTTTGTGCTCGTTTCAACTGCTCGACTTTTAAACGATGCTTTTCTCTCATTTAACACTGGCGTTAATTCGTCCACTTTCCCTGGACCCGTAATAAATAAATCAAATTGATCGTTTTCAAGCAGTGATTCATACGCTTGTTCTAAGTCTTGTGTAGTGAGTGCTTCGACTTCATCGTACGAACCATAAGGGTGAATGCCATACGTTTCGTCTTTACACATTTCTTCAATAAGGCGACCGTTCGCATAGCGCACTTTATCGTCTGCGATATTTTTGATTTTACTTTTGAGTGCTTGCTTTTCTTCGTGAACGATGCTTTCTTTAAACGTTCCGTTTTCACGCACTGGCTCTAAGAGCGCTGACGTTAAAAACGAGAGCGCCTTTTTCACGAGTGGTTCGTCTTCTTGTTGTAAAAACTTCTCGTGAGGCACTTCCATGAAAAACGTCAGAAAGTGCTGCTCACCTTTTTTTTACTGACATCACCGCCAAATGATGCACCGTACAACGAGTCTAAGTGTTTACGAATCGCACGTCTTGACGGAAAGTTATTCGTTCCAGCTTGTAACACTTGCATAAGAAGTGCACGAGAAGCAGCTGAACCTTTTGCTAATGGCGCTTTAATTTGCAAGACAAACGTCGTTGTTTTGTATTTCTTACTCGGTTGAAAATGAACATTCATGCTACCGATTTGAAATGTTTCTACTTCTGCCATGTACATCACCTTTTTCTATTTACTTCGCATCTGTCATGTCTTCTGAATCCATTCGCTTTAATACTTCTCGCGGTTTCTTACCTTCATAAGGTCCGACAATTCCTTGTGCTTCCATTTCATCAACGAGTCGTGCTGCTCTCGTATACCCAATTCTAAATCTACGTTGTAGCATTGAGACCGATGCAGTGTTCATTTGCATCACGAGGTCGACTGCATCGTAAAACAGTTCATCGGTTGGTTCTTCGTGCGTCTCAACGACATCGTCTGGCGTCATTTCTTCTTCGTATTGTGCTTTTTGCTGATCAATGACAAAGTTAACGATCTCTTCTACTTCATCATCTGAAATAAACGCGCCTTGTATTCTCGTTGACTTGTTAGCACCTACTGGTAAAAACAACATATCGCCACGGCCGAGTAACTTCTCCGCACCTGACGAATCAAGAATCGTTCTTGAATCGGTCGAACTCGAGACACCAAACGCAATACGTGATGGGATGTTCGCTTTAATGACACCCGTGATGACATCAACAGAAGGACGCTGCGTTGCAATAATCATATGAATGCCTGCAGCACGAGCCATTTGCGCTAGGCGCGTAATCGCGTCTTCCACATCGCTTGAAGCGACCATCATTAAGTCAGCAAGCTCATCGACAATCACGACGATATAAGGTAAAAGAGGCTTTTCCTCTTCTTCGTCTTTCTCATTGTGCTTCCGGACCATCGCATTATACTTCAATGTTCCGGCTACCGCTATGAGAGAACAAATCGTAACGACGCTCCATTTCAGAGACGACCTTTTTGAGCGCTTGGGCGGCTTTTTTCGGTTCGGTTACGACCGGGGTTAATAGATGCGGAATGCCGTTGTACACATTCAGTTCAACCATTTTCGGGTCAATCATCATGAGCTTCACTTCGTGAGGCTTTGCTCGCATTAATATACTCGTAACAATGCCGTTAATGCAGACACTTTTCCCGCTTCCTGTTGCACCTGCAACGAGAAGGTGCGGCATTTTGTTCAATTCTGCCATCATCGGCTCACCTGAAATGTCGCGACCAAGTCCGACAGATAAGACACTGTCGCTTTTTGAGCCTTCGATTACTTCACGCAAGGTTACCATCGCAACATCTTGGTTTGGTACTTCAATTCCGACGGCAGATTTCCCTGGTATTGGCGCTTCAATTCGAATGTCTTTGGCAGCAAGTGCCAAGGCAATGTCATCGGTTAAACTGACAATCTTACTGACTTTTACGCCAACCGCAGGTTGTACTTCGTATTTGGTTACAGCAGGTCCTAAATGAACTTCATTTACTTGAGCTTGTACACCAAAGCTCTTTAACGTATCTTCAAGTTTCTTCGCGTTCGTAGACACTTGATTACGATCACTCGTTTGATGATTTTGTACCGGTGATTGTAACAAATCGATCGCTGGAAGCTGATAATCTTCATTTGAGCGTTCGGTCGTAACGAGCGGTGCCATTTCATCGTCTTGGTCGTCTTTTTTTTCTCTGACGCTCTTCTAGGTTTCGCTTCTTCCTTCGCATACGTATTCTCTTGGAAGTTATGGATCACAGGACGCTCATGATCTGTGGTTGCTTGCTTTTGCTCTTTGACTGATGGTTCGCCTTTGTTCTCTGCAACTGGCTTTGTCTTCGCTGCTGGCTGTTGTTGATTCGACGTTGCGGTTTGGTTCGTTTTCACTTTCGTCTGAATACCTTTTGTAAAGTTCCAAACGACTCCTGCTCCGTATCGCACTTTAGAGGAAGCATAGTCGTACACATCGCGAATCGACTTGCCACTAAGTAAAATAAACGAAACGACAAATAAAATAATTCCAACTGCAAACGTTCCTTCAACATCAAACAAAAACGTCCCCGTCGCATACCCAAGTGCACCGAGCATACCTCCACCGAGATCATCCGCTTGTCCGAGCAAATCCATGCGATAAAGTTCTAACGTGTTGATTAACACGGAACCGTTTGAAAAAGGACCAACACTTTGTAAGTTCTCAAACAAACTTAAATGTGTATATAAAAGGACCGTAAACATCGCTAAATAGAGACCTGTAAGTCGCTTTGTCCATACTTTAGGTAACACTCGTTTAAAAATTAACGTGAGCGCAAACAAATACAACAAGAAGGTGATAAAGTGATACCATTCCCCTGCAAAAAAACCGAAACAACTGAATGAGAATCGTACCTACTGAACCAAAATTAAACGTCGCAATGAGCGCGAGCATGACAATCGCAATTCCGCTCAACTCAAACTTCAATTGCGTCGTCCAATCTTGTTGCTTTTTCTTTTTCTTCTTTTTCTTCCCCACTGCACTCCTCCCCCTAACAAAAATCAAACATGGTCAGAGATGGCATTGCTGGTTTATTATAACATAAACCGCTTCTTTCAAAGCTTACAAACGTCTTACATCGCTTGCGATCATAAAAAAAGATGAGCAACATATCGTTGTTCATCTTAGCTGTTCCAAAGTGTACCCGGTTCGTATTTTGGGTCTAAATAATCACTCGGGTTCGGACTGATCAATTTCCCGACCACCCATTCACCTTCAATGTTTTTCTCAAGCATAACGACACCTGTTTCAGTTTCTACGTAACATGATTCAGTTCCTTCTTCATTCGGAAAAATTTCTTCATAAGCGAGTGGGGTATATAAAATCATTGCAAAGGCGCCTCGCCTTCATCGATTAATTGTCGTAATTTCTGAATTGCAGGTCCTAGCCCGCCTACCTCATCAATCAATCCGTATCTAACCGCATCTTGGCCGACAACATTCGTCCCAATATCCCTCGTTAAATTTCCTTTGTCGAACATTAATTCTTTGAACAAATCATTTTTTATGTTGGAGTGCCCCGTCACAAATTGAATGACACGCTCTTGCATTTTCTCAAGGTATTCAAACGTTTGTGGCACACCGATGACTAGTCCATTCAAACGCACAGGGTGAATCGTCATCGTTGCAGTTTCTGCAATAAATGCGTAATCTGCTGCAACCGCGACGGGTACACCAATTGAATGACCGCCACCAAGAACAATTGTTACGGTCGGCTTGCTCATGCTTGCAACCATTTCTGCAATCGCAAGTCCTGCTTCCACGTCACCACCGACGGTGTTTAAGACGAGCAATAATCCTTTAATTTTAGGGTTTTGTTCCGTAGCGACGAGTTGAGGCAAGATGTGCTCGTACTTTGTCGTTTTATTTTGTGGGGGGAGTTGCATATGACCTTCAATTTGTCCGATGATCGTGATGCAATGAATGTCGGATTGTTCTGCGGTCGGCACGCTCGTTTGGCCAAACGCTTGGATTTTGTCGACAACGTTATCCGACTTTTTCCCTTTATCGGGCGCAGGTTGTTCTTCAGGCATAAAAAAACCTCCTTTTCCCACTTAGTATTGATCTCATCGAACGGTTTATACACCAAAAAAAACACCCGCTGAAAGATCAGCAGGTGTTCGTTATTACACTTCCATAATAATAGGTAAAATCATCGGACGGCGTTTCGTTTTGTCATAAAGGAAACGACTTAATACGTCACGCACGTTGCTTTTAAGTGAAGACCATTCGTTTACGTTGTCACTCATACATGTTTTTAACGTGTCGGAGACTTTTTGTTTTGCTTCTTCAAGCAGTTCTTCAGACTCTCTCACGTAGACGAACCCACGAGAAATAATGTCTGGTCCTGAAACGAATTCGCTCGTCTTCTTGTTAAGTGTCACAACGACGACGAGAATTCCGTCTTTAGAAAGCAAACGACGATCACGTAAAACGATGTTTCCAACGTCACCGATTCCTAGTCCATCAATTAAGACGTTCCCAGCAGGTACTTTTGACGCTTTGATTGCTTTTTTGTCTTCGAACATAAGCACGTCACCATTATCCACGATATGAATACGATCGCGATGAACACCTGTCGTCTGTGCAAGTTGCGCGTGGGCAAATTGCATGCGGAACTCACCTTGAATTGGCATGAAGTGTCTCGGTTTCATGAGGTTAAGCATGAACATGAGTTCTTCTTGGCTCGCGTGACCAGAAACGTTTACTTGTGGGTACTTCGTAACAACTTCTGCACCTAGTTTGTACAACTGATCAACGACACGTCCAACCGACTTCTCATTGCTCGGTGATGGGCTTGCAGAAATAATCACCGTATCTTTCGGCAAAATCGAAAGTTGACGATCGCTACCCTTAGCCATTCTGTGAAGTGCAGATACGGGCTCACCTAAACTTCCGGTACAAAGTACCGCAACCTCATCGGTATTGTATTGACTAAGCTCATCTACAGAAATGACGAGGTTTTTAGGCACACGTAAATAGTTTAAGCGTTTCGAAATATCAATGACCTTCATCATTGAATCTCCAACGATCGCAAGCTTACGCTTTGTTTCATTTGCCGCATCGATGACTTGCTGAATACGATACACATTTGAAGAATACGTACTAACAATGACGCGTCCTTCTGCTTCACGGAACACGCTCTTAATTCCTGCTTCTGTGTCTTTCTCAGACGGTGTTGTACCCGGCACTTCAGCATTCGTACTATCTGAAAGCAATACGAGTACGCCTTTTTTTACCGTAATCGGTCATGCGACCAATATCTGAGAATTTGCGGTCTGGTGGGGTTTGGTCAATCTTAAAGTCACCCGTGTACACGACATACCCTTGCGGAGTCTGAATGGCAATCCCTAAACAATCAGGAATGCTGTGGTTCACTCGGAAAAACTCAACGCGAATTTTCCCTGCTTTCATGTTGCCGCCCGGTGAAACGACCTTTAGCTTCGTTTTATCGGATGGGTTTTTCGCTTTAAGATCATCTTCAATAAGTCCGATTGTTAACTTTGAACCGTATACAGGGACTTGCAGTTTATCAATAATGTAGGCAAGCGCACCTGTGTGATCTTCGTGTCCGTGTGATAACACGATGGCTTTTACTCGGTCTTTATGTTGTACCAAATAAGAAATATCAGGAATTACGACATCGATTCCGAGCATATCATCTTGCGGAATCATTTGACCTGCATCTAGTACAATCATTTCTTCATCAACTTCTACAACGTACATGTTCTTGCCCGTTTCCCCGAGTCCGCCCAGGGCAAACACACGTACTCGACTTTGTGTCTCTTCTTGCTTAGACATGTGTTCCTCCTACTTCATCTATTCTAGTTGTTGTCGCTTTTCCGTCTAAGCGACCTGTCCGTCTATAATCGCAAAAACATGCTACATGCTTATGCACCTTAACCGAACGAATGAACTGCTAGTAGTATAACTCAATACGTCGGGATAAAACAAGTCAGAACAAGGCAAATATAGGCACAGAAAAGCCTAATGACCTTCGATCATTAGGACTTTGTAGATGTTTATTACGAGTTCTGTTCTTCTGCAAGTCTGAACATATGATGCAATGCGTTTACTGCTAAGTCCATTTCATCTTCACGTACGAGCACCCAAATCGTCGTATGTGAATCGGTCGCTTGTAGAATTTCAATCTCTTCTTGATGTAGTGCGGTCGTAATCTTTGAGACGACCCCTGGAACGCCAGTCATCCCAGCACCAACGGCACTTACTTTCGCACATCGTGGCAAAAGATTTGCTTTATAACCGAGCGTTTTTACCGCTTCTTGCACATGCTGTTCTTTATGCATAGGCACGGTAAAGACGACCTCATAACGACTAATGTTAATAAAGTCTACGCTAATCCCCTCAGCAGCAAGCTTCGTAAAGATTAAAGATGCTGCTGCGTGGTCATCTTCAGCTTTTTGAACGGTTACTTGCGAAATATCTTTGACATACGTAATGCCTGTAACGAGCCGTTCTTCCACGTCGCTACCAGGAAGTTGATCTCTAGACATCGTAATGAGTGTTCCCGTTGAGTCAGACTGCAACGAGCGAATGCGAAGTGGAATCTTTGCGTACATCGCAATCTCGACCGCTCTTGGATGAATCACTTTAGCCCCTTGATATGCCATGTTGCTCACTTCAGAATACGTGAGCGTCTTTAATGGCTTCGCATCATTTACGATGCGAGGATCAGCCGTCATAATGCCATCCACATCGGTGAAAATATCGACATACTTCGCGTTTAAAGCGGCACCGAGTGCTGTCGCTGACGTATCACTTCCGCCACGTCCAAGCGTCGTTAACTCGCCCTTCGTTGACTCACCTTGAAAACCAGCGACAACTAAAACGTCACTTTCTTTGAACCGTTCAAGAATCGCATCGGTTTTCATTTCTGTAATACGCGCATTTCCAAACGTGTCGTTCGTTACAAACCCTGCCTGCTTGCCTGTAAGCGCACTCGCTTTCAAACCTTGACCGATAAGAAGGTTCGTAAACACCACACTTGAAATAATCTCTCCACACGATTGCAACAAATCTTGCTCACGCTTAGGAACGTGCGCATCGTTTCCATCGATTAACCCGAGCAACGTGTCTGTGCTGTACGGGTCGTTACTGCGCCCCATTGCGGAGACAACAGCGACAACTTTGTGTCCACTTTCAACAGCAGAACGCACGTGCTGAGCTGCGATTTCTCGCAACTCAGCCGATTGTACGCTCGTTCCGCCAAACTTTTGAACGACGATTGTCATGATGATTGTCCTTCTTTAACAATACCTAACTTGATCAGGCTTTCTGCAATTTGCACTGAGTTATACGCAGCTCCTTTTAACAAATTGTCAGAAACGATCCACATGTGGTACGCATTGTTTTTGTCGAGGTCTTTACGAATACGTCCGACAAATACGTCTGGCAATCCTACAGATGTTGTCGCTAACGGATACGTTTGCGTGGATGGGTCGTCTTGAAGCGTAATACCAGCACCTTCTGAAAGGATCGCTTGGATTTCTTTTACGCTTTTTCCTTCTCCATCTGTCTCGATGTAAACGGACTCCGAGTGACCTGTCTCAACTGGAAGTCTTACACAAGTAGCAGCTACTTCTAGTGCATCGTCATGCATAATTTTCTTCGTTTCATTGATCATTTTCATTTCTTCAAACGTATATCCGTTCTCTTCAAAAAGATCAATTTGTGGGACCGCGTTAAAGGCGATTTGATAGTGTTTCTTATCACCAGACACTGGCAACACTTTAGGATCAATTTCTTTTCCTTCAAGAACATCCTTCGATTGTTCTCTCATTTCTTCAATCGCATCAAGACCTGCACCTGAAACGGCTTGGTATGTTGACACGATCACTTTCTTCAAACCGAGCGCTTTCTTAATTGGCTCTAGTGCTACGACCATTTGAATCGTTGAACAGTTCGGGTTCGCAATGATTCCGTTGTGACCCTTTAAGTCTTCTTCATTTACTTCTGGTACAACGAGTGGTACATTTTCGTCCATACGAAACGCACTCGTATTATCGATAACAATGGCGCCACGCTTGACAGCTTCTGGAGCCAGTTTCTTTGAAATTGAACCGCCTGCTGAAAACAGGGCAATTTGCATACCTTCAAACTGCTCGGGAGCAGCTTCTTCAACCGTATACGTCTTGCCTTTAAATACAATCTCTTTTCCAGCGGAGCGAGGTGATGATAATAATTTAAGAGAGCGAACCGGGAAGTCTTTTTCTTCGAGTGTTTTTAGCATTTGTTGTCCGACTGCACCTGTGGCGCCGACAACGGCTACGTTATAACCTGTGTGTTCTGTCATTTGTTTAGTTCCTCCTCAAGGCATTCAACAATGTGCATTGATTCGCAATGTCACATGCTACTATTTACGATATAAGAGTCTAGTAAATTAATCAACAGCCATTACACGTCAATCGTTATATTTATCGATTAAGAGCGGTTGGTATTGACGACCTTCTAATGCTTCTTCAATTGTTGACGGGATTGCTTCCATTCTCGCAACAAGTGAGGTAGGCTTCTTGACCGGATCGTCTTGACCAAATGGCACGAGAAAGACTTGCTTCATCGTTAGAAGTGTCGCTAAATTCTTCGCATTAAGACCGAGTGCATCGTTCGTGGAAATCGCCGCAACAACGGGTGAACCGTTGCGAAGCGTTGCTTTTGCAGCCATTAAGACCGGAGAATCTGTTAACGCATTTGCAAACTTGCTTAAGCTGTTACCCGTCATCGGTGAAATGAGCATACAATCAAGTGGTGTTCTTGGGCCGTATGGCTCTGCTTTCACAATTGAATTAATGACTTCATGGTCTGCTGCCTTCTCAATCTCTGAAATCCAATGCGCGGACTTACCGAACTTCGTATCTGTCGATTGCACCGTCCAGCTTACAAATGGTACAACTTCTGCACCTTTAGATCTCAGTGTATTAATTAGCGGAATAACCTCTTCTAACGTACAGTGAGAACCTGTTAAACCGAACCCTATTCTTTTCCCATTAAGATCCATGCCGAAACTCCTTTTCTAAGATCTTCCTCGTCGCTTCACCGAGAATTTCTCCTGCTGTTCGTGGGGCAACTCTCCCTGGTAAACCCGGTACGTTCATAACGATATTGGACAAGGAGGTTACATCTTCTTTTAAAAACGCTCCTGGCTTGCTACTAATATCTAGTAAAAACGCTGATGGCTTTAATTGTTGCAATACGTTAGGTGTAAACACATGCGCCGGAATCGTATTAATGACAATATCAAACGAATCTAGTGATTGTTCAAATTCAGCAAACAATAACGTTTGAAAGCCCCTTTGAGCCGCTCGAGCCTCTTCTTTCTCAACCATTGTCGTAACGGTCACGTTCGCGCCAACACCTTTAAAAACGTCTGCAATCGTTTGCCCACATCTTCCGTAGCCAAATACACAGACTTGTGATCCGTGAATGGTGTGATCTGTCTTTTCAATCGCTAATTGAAGACAACCTTCAGCGGTAGGAATGGAGTTTAATATCGCGACGTCTTCGCGATCGAGAAAGCTCATCACTTTTCGATCTTTAATCTTTTGTAAAAAAATCCGTTCGAACACCAGTAATCCAGATGCAATCTTTATTTGTACGTTCAACATGAGCCGTTGATAATTGTTCGCTTTGACCATTTAAAACATCAATTGAACCGTCGTCTCCTATTCCTTGAACCGGAACAATGACCGCAGACAATTGTTCAAAAGGGATGTTTTCCAAGCTGCTTCGTACGACGTTTACATTGTCAGCTGATTCATCAAACCCAACTGTATACAACGTATCAACATAGGCAGAAAGCGTCTCAATTAACGCGAGAAAACGACGATCTCCACCGAGTATGGCAACATGCAGCATGAACACCTTCCCCCCTTTACTAATTCCACACATGTTTAGATTATGAGCGTCCAGACAAATCGGTGACCATAGTTACGAAATGACTGGGGACTGTCCCCTGACGCGTTAATACTGCACTCTTGTGGGGGACAGTCCCCCATTACGGTAATACGTTACTATGCCGGGGGACTGTCCCCACAAAAAAGCTGCTTGGGCGTTTTCGCCCAAGCAGCTTATGGTTTATTTAGATCGATCGACGATAATCATGTCTTCTCCGATCGTATGGATGTGCCGCCAGTGGATTTCTAGCATGTCTTCAGATCGTCGAAATGGTGTCCAGCGATTTGTCGGAAACAAAAACGCGTGAATTTCACCTGTCGTCTCATCAATCCTCGCATCTAGGCGTCCCGGGACACCGAGACGTTCACCTTGTTCATAGTCAACGATTTCCTTTGCACTCATTTCACTAAGTCTCACAAGAACGCCTCCTCTTCCATATAGGTTATGAAAAAGAGGAGGCGTTCAGAACGTTAACTCGGTGCTTTTCCTTCTTGACTAATAAGAGAAAGGGCAATCGGACTGTTGTACACCGACTCCGCAAATAATTTCACCTGATCGTGTGTTACACTTTCAATCCGGTCCGACAATTCATCAAGCGTTTGGTGACTACCAATCGCAAGCTCATTGCGACCATTTCGATTCATACGACTGCTCGGGCTTTCAAGACTTAAGACCGTACTTCCTAATACGTGTGCTTTTGCATCTTCTACATCGGTTGCAGTAATCTCATCGGTCACAGCGAATTTTTTTAACGGTATCTATAATAGCATGATAAGATTCGTCTAAACGATGAGTTGCTGTTCCCGCATACACAGTTAGAAGACCCGTGTCTTGGTATGACGTATGATACGAATAAACGGAATAGGCGAGCGCTTTTTGCTCACGGATTTCTTGAAACAGTCGGCTACTCATACCACCGCCGAGCAAATGGTTGTAAAGTACACTTGCATAAATGTTGTCTTCCACTAGAGGAACCCCTTGGAACCCTAAGCATAAATGCGCTTGCTCAACAGCTTTTTTGCGAATAAGGTGTTTAGGTTGAATCAAAGTCGGCGCAGAGTCGCACGTCTTACGCTCACCTCTCTTATGGTGAGTAAAGGCTTCTTCAATGACCGCTAATAGCTGCTCATTGATTCTACCGGCGATTGAAATGACGATGTTCTCTGGTCGATATTCCCGCTCCATAAAATTGAGTAAGTCTTCCCTCGTAAATGAGTTGATGGAAGCTTCAGTACCGAGAATCGGTCGTCCGATTGAATGATCACCAAATGCTGCAACGTCTAGAAGGTCATGGACAACATCATCAGCGGTATCTTCAACCATGCGAATCTCTTCAATAATGACTTGGCGTTCTCGCTCAATCTCTTCTTCTAAAAATGCCGAGCGAAAAAAACATGTCGGTTAAAAGGCGCACCGCTTCTTCAGCATGACGCTCTAATACTTTCGTATAAAAGCACGTATACTCTTTCGATGTAAACGCATTCACATGCCCACCGAATCGATCAAAACGAACGGCGATGTCTTGTGCATTCATCGTGTCTGTCCCTTTAAAGAGCATATGCTCAATGAAATGGGCGATTCCGTTTTCCTTTGCTGTCTCATTTCTAGAACCGGCATTTATCCATATACCGATTGAAGTTGAATGGACGTGTGCCATTTCCTCTGTTACGATTCGAACGCCGTTCGGTAATGTTTTGCATTGAACCAATGCTCTCCCTCCTCAACACTTTCAATCTGTGGTCCTGTTGCTCTTTGCTCGCTCATGACGGAGGAAACCGGTGCAATCTCTAATCCTTGTTCGCGAATTTGAACGATCATCTCGTCAATTCCCTCAGCAGTCGGTTTTGTCGGGTGCATGAGCACCGTTGCACCTGGATGGATGTTCGTTACGACTCGCTCCACCATCGTATCGGTTGATGGATTTTGCCAATCAATGGTGTCTACTGTCCATAATACGGTATACATTCCCATATCACTAGCAATTTCGACAACTTTATCATTAAAACTTCCAGACGGAGGGGTAAACCACGTTGGGGTAACGTCCAATGTCGCTTTAATGATGTTGTTCGTTCGCTCTAACTGATCTTTGATTTCTTCTTCAGATAACGTTGCCATGTCTGGATGATTGTACGCGTGATTCCCGATCTCATGACCTTCTTCTTGAATCATACGTGCTAGCCGCGGCTGACTTTTCGTCCACGATCCATCAAGGAAAAACGTTGCTTTTACGTCGTGTTCGTTTAACTTGTTTATGATTTCTGGAAGATGCTCATTTCCCCACGCCACATTAATTAAAAAGGCAACTTGAGGCTTGTTCGGATGTGCTTTGTAAAATGGTGTCACATCAAGATCAGCCATACCAATTTCCGGGGCTACCTCATCGAATACAAGTAACTCTTCAATGTAGCGTTCTTCATCTTCCATGTTTTTGAGCGATGCTTCAACGTCCACCACTCGACCGTTATAACCTGGTATGCCTTTCCAGACCGGATCAATTACCGCATCAATTGGCAATTCATCGAATTCTGCTTTTGCTTGTTTAATCTTTTCTATGATCTCTTCATTCGTTTCTGTCGTTGTCATCGTTTCCACTTCTTCATTCCACGTGTCTACCGTTTCATCGGTAAAATGAGGAATTTGAAATGCGGTAAAGCCTATAAATATGACCGTTATTCCGACGATAAATTGAATAAATCGTATACGTTTCATCCGTGCATTCCTCCCTTGTCCTTATTTTATGCACAAGGGCTTCGAGAATGACTGGAATTAATCGTTCTTATGTATGCGCTCATTCGCGCAAGGAAAATAAAAAAAACTTGGTAGTGGACCAAGTTTTTCAGTTATTCGCTTTTATTTTCAACCGGCTTCTCTTTTGTTTCTTCTTTTTCTTCATCTTTCAGAAGAACTTTATGAGAAAGGTTCACACGGCCTTGGTTATCAATTTCCGTAACTTTCACTTCAAGTCGATCCCCAATTTTGACGATGTCTTCGACTTTATTTACACGCTCTTTTGCAAGCTGTGAAATGTGAACGAGACCATCTTTGCCTTTGAATAGCTCAACAAACGCGCCAAATTTCTCGATGCGTTTAACTTTACCGTTGTAAATTTCTCCAACTTCAACTTCACGAACGATGTCTTCAATAAGACGCTTCGCAGCTTCGTTTTCAGTAGCATCTGTAGAAGAAATGTACACTGTACCGTCTTGTTCAATGTCAATCTTAACACCAGTGTCTTCGATGATTTGATTAATCACTTTACCACTCGGTCCAATCACATCACGAATCTTGTCTGGCTTAATTGACATCGTCATAATCTTCGGCGCATAAGCAGATAGCTCAGGACGAGATGTCTGGATGACATCAAGCATGCTGTTTAAGATGTGTAACCTTGCTTTTCTTGCTTGCTCTAATGCTTCAACAAGAATGTCGCGGTTAATACCTGAAATCTTCATGTCCATCTGAAGAGCGGTAATTCCTTCACCTGTACCGGCAACTTTAAAGTCCATGTCCCCAAGTGCATCTTCCATTCCTTGAATGTCAGTGAGCACGGTTACATAGTCATCTTCTTTGACAAGGCCCATTGCAATCCCTGCAACTGGAGCTTTAATCGGTACACCGGCATCCATCATCGCAAGTGTACTTGCACAAATACTTGCTTGAGACGTTGAACCGTTTGACTCTAACACTTCAGATACGAGGCGAATTGTGTACGGGAACGATTGCTCATCTGGAATCACGCGTTCTAATGCACGTTCTCCAAGTGCTCCGTGTCCAATTTCACGACGACCAGGTGCACGAATTGGTCCAGTTTCTCCGACACTAAATTGCGGGAAGTTGTAATGATGCATGAAACGTTTCGATTCTTCTTGTCCCAATCCATCAATAATTTGAACTTCACCTAATGCACCGAGCGTACAAACGCTCATCGCTTGTGTTTGTCCACGAGTAAAAAGACCTGAACCGTGCGTTCTCGGAAGAAGTTGTACTTCTGAAGCTAGCGGACGAATTTCTTCAGGGCCACGACCGTCTGGACGAATCTTTTCTTTCGTGATCAGCCTTCTGAATTCTTCTTTCGTTAGCTTATGTAAAATTTCTTTTACATCTCCGTGCAACTCTTCATCTTCATATTGCTCAAGAATGTCTGCTTCAACGACTTTAAGAGCTGCTTCTCGTTCATGCTTCTCTTTAACAAGTACAGCATCTTTAAGTTTACCTTCAGATAGTGCACGAACTTGTGCTTCAATATCTTGGTTAACCGTTGCTAAAACGACGTCCATTTTCTCTTTGCCGACTTGGGCAATGATGTCTTCTTGGACAGCGATAATCGCTTTGATTTCTTCGTGACCGAAAAGAATTGCTTCTAGCATTTTCTCTTCTGACACTTCGTCTGCTCCGGCTTCAACCATGTTGATGCTTCCTTCGTACCTGCAACCGTTAAATCCATAATGCTTTCTTTCGACTGTTCATGTGTTGGATTGACGACAAATTCACCATCAATTAATCCAATCTGTACACCTGCAATTGGACCTGCAAACGGAATGTCTGAAATTCCTAGTGCAAGTGAAGAACCAATCATAGCAGCCATCTCAGATGACGCATCTGGGTCTGCACTCATTACGGTGTTAATAACTTGTACATCATTACGGAATCCATCTGGGAATAGAGGACGAATTGGACGGTCAATCAAACGACTTGTAAGCACCGCATGTTCAGATGGGCGGCCTTCACGCTTAATGAAACCTCCTGGGATCTTACCTGCTGCGTACAAACGCTCTTCATAATTAACCGTTAGTGGGAAAAATGGAAGGTCTTTTGGTTCTTTAGAGCCTGTTGCTGCTGTTAAAACGGCGCTATCACCATAACGTACGAGCACTGCTCCACTTGCTTGCTTTGCAAATTTACCAATCTCAAATGACATTTCACGCCCACCGACGGTGAGTGAAAATGTTTGGGGTTCACCTGTCATAAAAAACGGTTCCCTCCTTTAAAACGAATTTAGTTACATATCTTATAGATTTTAAAAAAAGCGGGAAATATCCCCGCTTTTCTCGTTAACGACGTAATCCTAGCTTTTGAATGATCTCACGGTAACGCGTGACATCTTTGTTACGCAAATACGTGAGTAAGTTACGACGCTTACCAACCATCTTCAAGAGACCACGACGTGAGTGGTGATCTTTCTTGTGTGTACGTAAGTGATCGTTTAACTCGTTAATTTGCTCAGTTAGGATAGCGATTTGAACTTCTGGTGAACCAGTGTCCGTATCGTGAGTTTTGAACTCCTCAACGATTTGTTGTTTACGCTCTAGACTTAGTGCCATCCTTTCCACCTCCTTTTCTTCTATATCCTTAGTCCTCGCAAATCGCCGGTGGAGCGTACTTGCCAAGAATAAGGTGTGTCGTCTCATCTAAGTGACAGACTACATGTGATAGAATACCTGTTTTCAAACAAAAATGCAAGAGATTCAGCTGATTTTAAAGTATTCTAACGCTTTTTTTTCATCATCTTTCATTTGGGCAACGAGTGCATCCGCTGATGAGAACTTCACGTCATCTCGAAGCTTCTCATAAAATTGGACGATCATCGTCTCCTCATACAGATCTCCGTCAAAGTCGAGCAAGTACACTTCAATACTCACTTCTGTACGATCATCAAAGAACGTTGGTAGGTAGCCGACATTGCATAACGCAGGGTACACACGACCTTTAACGACCGCATCTACAACGTAAACACCAGTACTTGGCGTAATGAACGGTACGTCTAATGAGAGATTCGCAGTTGGAAAGCCGAGTTCGCGTCCACGTTGGTCTCCGCGTATAACTTTCCCATCGATTTGATACGGTCTCGTGAGTAACGATTGTGCAAGCCTCATCTGACCGTCTTTAATCGCTTGACGAATGCGAGTCGAACTTACTTTCTCACCTTCTTGTTCCCATTTCTCTACGACAGACGTCGTAAAGCGTCCTTTGCTATGCTCTGGCATTGTTTCCATAGAACCTTTGCCGAACTTGCCATAGGAATAATCAAAACCCGCGACAACGTGCACAGCATGAATTGGAATAAGATAAGTATCGACAAATTGTTGAGGAGTTAAACTCGAAAGTTCTCGGTCAAACGTGACAACAAACACATGATCAACACCGACTGATCGATCGCTTTGATCTTCTGTTCAAGCGGGGTAATCTCATCGTATACATCGACAGGGTTGTTTCCGAGTACCGTTTTTGGGTGAGGGTGAAACGTAAGCACCGCACTTTCGACGCCTCGTTCTTTTGCTTTTGTTTTCGCTTCTTGAATGACTCGTTGATGCCCTTGATGAACACCATCAAAATATCCAAGCGCAACGCTAACCGCAGGGTTGTCGTTACGTTCTTCTTCACTTCGCCCTTTTGTTAGGTAATGGATTTGCATACGCGTCACTCTTTCTTTTTAAGAAGGTCTTCGTAACATTACATTTGGTTTCATCTTCGAAGGTTTGTTCGGATGATGCTCGTAGATCGCAACGAGTGTGCCTTGGTACGTAAACACAAGCTTTTGCTCAAACGGAACCGATACATCCGATTCATCAAGCACCGCACCGTTTTTCACCAAGTTAAACAGCGTGTCACTTAATTCCATATGTGGAAGATGTTGAAGCGTTTCACTGATGGGTAGAAGATAAGACATCCGCTCTTCAAGAGAAGCTGCCTCCATTTGCTCCGCCGTTACACATTGAGAGTCTTTAACTCCGGCGCTCATCGTCCGTGTTAAAGAATGCAAGTGTGCCGGAAACCCAAGCGCCTGCCCGACATCAACTGCAAACGTTCGTATGTACGTACCTTTTGAACACATTACAGAGATTGGAAAGTGTGCAGATGTTCCGTTTAGGCTAATCTCTCCCGTACGCTTTGCATCGTAAATCGTCACTTGACGTTTCGGCCTTTCAACTTCAATACCTTCTCGTGCGTATTCGTATAAGCGCTTTCCTTTTACTTTTACAGCCGAATACATCGGAGGAATTTGTGTAATCTCGCCGTTGAATTGCTTCAAAACGTGATCGACGGCTTCTTCTGTTGGCGTGTCGTGAAGCTCGACCTTGTCAAGAATCTCGCCTTCAGCATCTTCAGTCGTCGTTGTTGCTCCGAGTGACACAATACCTTCATAAGCTTTCGGGCGCTCCATTAACATTGGAACGAGCTTTGTCGCTCTTCCAATGCATAGAAGCAAAACGCCAGTCACAGCAGGATCAAGCGTTCCTGTGTGACCGACTTCTTTTGTTTGTAGCCATTTCCGAGCTTTAACGACCATATCGTGTGACGTATGGCCTGCTGGCTTGTACAAAGGTAATATTCCGCTTTGCATAGGCGTACTAATCCCCTTTATCTATATCTTTCAATAGCTCTTCAATGCGATTACCGTAGGCAATCGACTCATCAAATTCAAAGTCAAGCTCAGGCGTTTTACGTAGCTGAATTCGCTTGCCAATTTCAGAACGAACAAACCCTTTCGCCTTTTTCAATGCGGCTAGCGCCTGGCTTTTCTCTTCATCTGAACCTAATACGGTGACATAAACGGTTGCTTGTTGTAAGTCACCCGTTACGTCTACACCTGTTACGGTAACAAATTGTACGCGTGGGTCTTTGACGCCTCGCATTAAGATGTCGCTTAACTCTTTTTTCATTTGTTCACCGACACGTTGTGCACGCATTTGACTCATACTTCCACCTCAATCGTTATTCGATTAGGTGTTATAACCATTCAAACGATATTGAGATGCACTCAATATCTTCGTGCATCTCAATCATGTTTTCTAGCAAACGCAATTCTTTCTCAATGACGGTTTTATCATTGCTCACACAAGCTGCAGACAACACCGTACGTTGCCATGCATCTTGTTTATCCATTTCGGATACAGACAAATTGCGCTTTCTTGCTCGCGTAAGAATGCTTTGTAACACCGATCGTTTCTCTTTTAGAGAATGTGAGTCTGGCAACGAGCATTCAAGATGAATGACGCCTATCACGTTCTTGGAACTTCAACCATCTTGTAAGGCTCAATGATGTCGCCTTCTTTGACATCGTTAAAGTTCTCAAGTGTAACCCCACATTCGTAGTTTGTTGCAACTTCTTTAACATCATCTTTGAAACGTTTTAATACATCAACTTTACCGTCGTAAACGATCACACCGTCACGAATTACACGAACGCTACTATCACGAGTGATTTTTCCTTCGAGAACGTAACTTCCGGCAATTGTACCGATTTTCGATACTTTAAACGTTTGACGAACTTCCACTTGCCCGAGTACTTTTTCTTCGAACTCTGGATCAAGCATTCCCTTCATCGCTGACTCAATCTCTTCGATTGCGTCATAAATCACACGGTGAAGACGAACGTCTACTTTCTCAGAATCAGCTGTACGTTTCGCGTTCACATCTGGGCGAACGTTAAATCCGACGATAATTGCGTTTGAAGCCGATGCTAAAATAACGTCAGACTCTGAAATTGCACCAACTGCTGTATGAATGATGTTTACTTTCACACCTTCAACGTCAATCTTCTCTAATGAGCCTTTAACTGCTTCAGCAGAACCTTGAACGTCGGCTTTAATGATGACGTTGATTTCTTTAAGTTCCCCTTCTTGGATCTGATTAAACAGATCATCAAGGCTAACTTTAGAAGACTGTTTACGTTCAGCTTCTTTTGCTCTTGCTTGACGGCCTTCACCGACTTGGCGAGCTTTTTTTCTCATCTTCAAAGACGAGGAATTGATCTCCTGCTTGAGGCACATCACTTAGTCCTGTAATTTCTACTGGTGTAGAAGGGCCAGCAGTTTTCACGCGACGTCCTAAGTCGTTGACCATCGCACGAATTCGACCGAATGTGTTACCGACAACGATCGGGTCACCGACGTTCATCGTACCGTTTTGAACGAGCAACGTAGCAACCGGTCCACGTCCTTTGTCAAGTTCAGCCTCAACGACTGTACCTTGCGCACGCTTATCAGGGTTGGCTTTAAATTCCTCTACTTCAGAAACGAGTAGAATCATCTCAACAATTCGTCAATGCCTTCGCCTTTAACGGCAGAAACGTTAACGAAAATCGTTTCTCCACCCCATGCTTCAGGAACGAGCTGATGCTCTGTTAACTCTTGCATAACGCGATCAGGATTGGCGTTTTCTTTATCCATTTTGTTAACCGCTACGATAATTGGCACTTCCGCTGCTTTAGCGTGGTTAAGTGCTTCAACCGTTTGTGGCATAACACCATCATCTGCTGCAACAACGAGAATCGTAATGTCAGTTACTTGTGCACCACGCGCACGCATCGTCGTAAATGCGGCGTGACCAGGTGTATCGAGGAACGTTACTTTCTTGCCGTTGTCTTCAACTTGGTATGCACCGATGTGCTGCGTAATTCCACCTGCTTCAGTGTCCGTTACTTTCGTTTTACGAATCGCATCAAGAAGCGTCGTTTTACCGTGGTCAACGTGTCCCATAATTGTTACGACTGGAGGACGAACGCCTAAGTCAGCTGGTGCGTCTTCTTCTTCGTACAGATCCATATCAAGGACATCGACGATTTCTTCTTCTTCAACTTCAACACCGAAGTCTTCACAAAGGAGTTGGATTGTCGTGACGTCAAGCTCTTCGTTCTTTGTCGCCATTACGCCCATACCCATAAGCTTCTTAATGATTTCCGCTGATTCTTTTCTTAGCTTTTCAGCGAGTTCAGCAACAGATAAACTACCTGAAATCTTGATTTTGTCTGGCGTCTTAGCCATTTCTTTCGGACGATTCTTCTTGCTCTTTCCACGTCTACCTGGTCCACGGTTACCTCTTAAATGTGGTGGACGTTGGTTTTGTTGTGGTGATTGCTTACGATTTCTCGTAGAGTTATCCACTTTCTTCGCTGGTTTCTTTGCATTGGCAGATTGCCCTTGCTGATTATCTTTTTTTCTGCATACTCCCATCCTTACTCTCCGCTGATTCACTCTCTAGCTGTTTGATGGCATGATCATCAATCACGGACATATGGTTGTTAACTTCTATATTTTTGGCCTTTAAGGCGTTGACAATATCTTTACTGGACTTATTAACGGTTTTAGCGTATTCATATACTCGCATTTTCGGCATAGACATAACCTCCAGCTTCTAATCATCGATCATCGATGTCAGTTTTTTTGGCGAACCCTTTGTCTGTTATGCCAAGTACAACCCTCTCCTGCTTTCCGATTGCTCTACCTAGATGTTCTCTTGTTCCTGCTGTTTTAATCGGTGTGTTGTATGATTGACACTTCGCATGAAACAATTTCTCTGTATTGTTAGACGCATCGTTTGAGATGAGTACTAAATCGACTTTGCGATCACGAACGAGTCGAAGAACGGTATCTTCCCCACTGACAAGTTTACCAGCACGCATACACAACCCTAAAAAGCGATAAAAAGCTTCATCGGTCATGAATCGTTCCCTCCACTTTCTTCAATTAATCGCTCGTAATCTTCTGTTGTGATCTTCACTTTTAAATGACGAGATAATAAATCCTTATCTTTTAACTTCTTAAAACTTTCATGGTCATTCGTAATATAAGCACCTCGACCATTTTTTTTGCCCGTAAGGTCAACAGAAACGTGACCGTCACTGTCACGCACGATGCGTGTTAATTCTATCTTTGGCTTCATCTCATTGGAGACGATGCATTTGCGCATCGGGACTTTGCGTTGCTTCATTCTTCTTCTTGCTCCTCAACGTGACCGACGACTTCAGACTCTTCATCCACAGACTCTCCAGGAACACGAGCCGTACTCGGATCGTAAATACCAAGTTCTTCTGCTTCTGATTGAGACTTAATGTCAATTTTCCAGCCTGTTAGCTTCGCTGCTAGACGTGCGTTTTGTCCACGCTTACCGATCGCAAGTGAAAGTTGGTAGTCTGGCACGATGACGAGTGTGCTTTTTTTCCTCTTCATTCACTTGAACATCAAGCACTTTTGATGGACTTAATGCGTTACCTACGTAATTAACCGGGCTCTCTGAGTATTCAACGATATCGATCTTCTCGCCTTTAAGTTCGTTTACGATCGTCTGAACACGTCCACCTCTTGGGCCGACACACGAACCGACAGGATCAACTTCTGGGTCTTGTGCAAACACTGAAATCTTAGAACGATCTCCTGCTTCACGAGCGACGGAACGAATCTCTACAGTTCCATCATAAATCTCTGGAACTTCTAATTCAAACAAACGCTTTAGAAGACCTGGATGTGTTCTTGAAATCATAATTTGTGGACCTTTAGTCGTTTTTTTCTACTTTCGTAATATACGACTTAATTCGGTCGTTGTGTTTGTATTCCTCATTTGGCATTTGCTCATTTTGAGGCAAGATCGCTTCAACTTTCCCAAGGTCAACGTAAATAAAACGGTGGTCTTGGCGTTGAACAATCCCTGTCATAATATCTTCTTCACGGTCAATGAAATCAGAATAGATGATGCTTCTCTCTGCTTCACGCACACGTTGTGTGACGACTTGTTTTGCGGTTTGGGCCGCAATACGACCGAAGTCCTTCGGTGTTACTTCAATTTCAACGATGTCATCTAAATCGTAGGAAACACGAATTTCCTTTGCTGACTCAATTGAAATTTCAAGTCTTGGATCAAACACTTCTTCAACGACTTGCTTTCTTGCAAAAACTTTAATCTCACCATTGTCTCGGTTAATGTCAACACGGACATTTGGAGCTTGGCTAAAATTACGTTTATATGCAGAAATAAGTGCTGCTTCTATCGCTTCTAACACGATTTCCTTTTCGATGCCTTTATCTTCTTCTAGCGTCGTTAAAGCATCTAGAAAGTCGCTGTTCATAACGGTACATATCCCCCTTCAAGTAGTACTACGGCTTAGAGTACAGATAGCCTTGCAGTAGCAATTTTTTCTCGTGGAATCGTGATCGTTTTCGCTTGTGCCTTCACACGAATCGCAATTGTTAATGTTTCATTTTCATAGCTTGTCAAATTGCCTTCGAATTCCTTTTGACCGTCCAGTTGCTCATACGTTTTTACGTAAACGTTTTTGCCAACCGCCTCGACAAAGTCTTTGTCTTTTTTTGAGCGGTCGTTCAGCACCTGGCGAGCTTACTTCTAAATAATAAAATCCTTCAATTGGATCTTCACGGTCTAACGCTTCGCTCACTCGCTCACTCACGAGGCTACATTCATCGAGTCCAATTCCGTCTGGATGGTCGATGAACAAACGTAAAAACCAGTTTTTACCTTCTTTTTTTGTACTCGATATCAACGAGTTCCATTCCAAGTTCTTGAAGGATCGGTTCGGTAATTTCTGAAACGGCGGTTTGAATGTTTTGTGACATCGTTTCCCTCCTTGCTGCGACAATCATTACTTTATCGGAATCGACTTATTACATACAAGAAAGAGTGGGGAAGCCCCACTCTTTCATAAAAACTTATCCGTTTGTCACCGATAATAACGATAGCACATATTCCCAGACATTGCAAATGCCTAAGGGTTACGGATTAGAACAGTGACAGCTGGTTAGAATCTGGCAAGCCTTCAAGCGCTCCGCTTTGATCGAGGTGTTCGATGACCGTTTTGGTCGCTTTGCTTCGTTGTTGAAGATCTTCTTTAGAAAGAAACTCGCCGTCTACTCGTGCTTCAACAATGGACTTGGCAGCATTTGCACCGACACCTTCAAGTGCGCCAAACGGTGGAATCAACCCATCGTCTTCTACGAGGAATGCCGTCGCTTCAGAGCGATACAAGTCAACATCTTTAAATTCAAAACCACGTTCACACATTTCAAGGGCAAGTTCTAGCACGGTAACTAAGTTTTTCTCTTTAGGCGATGCGTCAAAACCTTTGGCGTTAATTTCTTCAATTCGCGCTCGAATTGCAGCTCCGCCTTTTTGCATCGTGTCAATTTCAAAATCACTCGCTCGTACGCTGAAATACGCTGCGTAAAAAAAGAATCGGATGATGAACTTTGAAATAGGCAATACGTACTGCCATGAGTACGTAGGCCGCAGCATGGGCTTTCGGGAACATGTACTTAATCTTTAAACAAGAGTTAATGTACCACTCTGGCACGTCATGCTTTCGCATCTCTTCAATCCACTCTTCTTGCAACCCTTTTCCTTTACGTACGAACTCGGTAATCTTAAAGGCAAGACCGGGCTCAAGCCCTTTGTAGATCAGGTTTACCATAATGTTATCACGAAGACCAATAACGTCTTTTAACTCACAAATGCCGTCACGGATTAACTCTTCAGCATTTCCTAGCCACACGTCTGCGCCGTGTGAAAGACCTGAGATTTGCAGTAGTTCTGAGAATGTCTTCGGCTTTGTTTCTTCAAGCATTTGACGAACGAAGCGTGTTCCAAACTCAGGGATTCCGTACGTCCCCGTCTTACACATAATTTGATCTTTCGTAACGCCTAACACTTCTGGGCCTTCAAAGATTTTCATAACTTCTTTGTCATCAAGTGGAATGTCCTTTGGATCCATCCCGCTTAAGTCTTGCAACATACGAATAACGGTCGGATCATCGTGACCGAGTATATCGAGTTTTAACAAGTTATCATGAATGGAATGGAAATCAAAGTGCGTCGTCTTCCACGTCGCATTTTTGTCATCTGCAGGGAATTGAACTGGGCTAAAATCATGCACATCGTATTCTTCAGGAACGACGATAATTCCACCTGGGTGCTGTCCTGTCGTTCGCTTAACTCCTGTACAGCCTGAAACGAGTCGATCAACTTCTGCACCACGATAATAAAGGCCGTGATCGTTTTGGTATCCGCGAACGTAGCCGTAAGCGGTCTTTTCCGCTACGGTACCGATTGTACCGGCACGATAGACATTTTCTTCACCGAACAAGTCCCGTGTATACGCATGTGCCCGTGGTTGATACTCTCCTGAGAAGTTCAAGTCAATATCGGGAACTTTATCTCCTTTAAATCCGAGGAACGTCTCAAATGGAATATCTTGCCCATCACGGTCGTAATTCGCTCCGCATTTCTCACACTCTTTTTTCGGTAAGTCGTACCCAGATGCGACTGAACCGTCATCAAAGAAGATCGAATGCGTACATTTCGGACAGACGTAATGCGGCGGTAATGGGTTCACTTCTGTAATCTCTGACATCGTTGCAACGAACGATGATCCGACTGAACCCCTTGAACCTACAAGGTAACCATCTTCAAGCGAACGCTTTACGAGCTTTTGGGAAATTAAATAGATGACCGCAAAACCGTGTCCGATAATGCTATCGAGTTCTTTCTTAAGTCGCGCTTCAACAATTTCAGGCAACTCTTCACCATAGATTTCTTTCGCCTTGCCGTACGTAATGTCACGCATTTCATCTTCGGCACCTTCAATTGTCGGTGTATACAGCTCGCTCGGAATTGGCTGAACATCATCTGCAAGATCAACGAGGTTGTTCGGCTCGACGATGACGGCTCGCTTCGCAGCTTCTTCACCTAAAAACGAAAGTTCTTCTAGCATTTCATTCGTCGTTCTAAAATGCGCTCTCGGTAACGTTTGGTTGTTAAGGGGGTTCGCACCGCCTTGAGAACCGATTAAAATTTTGCGGTACACCGAATCTCTCGGTTCCAAGTAATGAACGTTGCCCGTTGCAATGACCGGCTTATCCAACTTTTCTCCGAGACTGTGCACTTTACGCAACACATCATACAACTGCGCTTCTGTGCGAATGATTTCTTTTTCGACGAGGTGCATGTACAACGCAGGTGGTTGGATTTCGATGTAATCATAAAACTGCGCGACCTTCTCCGCCTCTTCAAGTGACTTTTGCATCGCGGTCTCAAACACTTCGCCTTTCTCACATCCAGAACCGATAAATAATCCTCTCGGTGTTGCTTTAATTTAGAACGGGGAATTCTCGGAGTGCGGTGGAAGTAATGCATGTGCGAAAGTGAAACGAGCTTGTACAAATTCTTTAAACCGGTTTGATTTAATACGTGGATCGTCACGTGTGACGGTCGGTTTTTATAAAAATCACCTTGACCCATGTTGTCATTCAACTGATTGTGATAATCAATCTCTTTTTCTTGAGCGTCCTTTGCAAGCTTT
>NZ_BAXL01000032.1:0-39875 GCF_000698185.1 Geomicrobium sp. JCM 19055 | reverse complement strand
GTTAAAGCAATTGGGAGAACGTTACGGTGCAGCAAAACTTAGTAATGAATCCGATTTTCAACCAGAGTCTATTCGTCGAATCTTTCAAAAAAATGATTACAATTCGCAAATTCAATCCTGCACTCACAGATGATCAAGTCATACAAACTGCGATCAAAGAACATCGAAAAACTTTACTTCAACGCACGGTTAACGATATTGAAAGTAATCCAGAATTAGCCCGTAAACTCGGGATTCTCAAGGAGGTAATCTAGCTTTGGGTAGTCAGATGAATCAAAAACAATATAAGTATCAACGAAGAATTGTAGGTGGGGAAGAATATGACTTTTTGAACCATTTGTTCGAATCACCTCAAGATCCTAAAGCTGTTTATTCCAAGCGACGTCCAAGTCAAATCTATACGTCTAAACTTCACAAGGATCAGAAATCATGACGAAAAAGTTAACCGTATTAACAATTCTTGTCGTTCTTGTTGCGTCGATCATTGGCGGTGTGTTCTATGTGAATGCCCAAACCGTTACAGGTACGACTTACGACGAACGTCCTGTCGGAATCAATAATCCGATGAGAGGATCACCCTCTGCACCGATTACGGTTACAGAATTTGGTGATTACATGTGCCCCGCTTGCTACACCTTTCAGTCGGACATTATGCCTGCATTAGAACCTTACATTGAAAGTGGCCAAGTTCAATTTCAATGGGTGAACTTAATGTTATTCGGTCAAGAATCCTTGCTTGCCGGCTATGCGTCACGTTCGGTGTATGATCAATCGCCTGAAAAGTATTGGGACATGCATGAAGCCTTATTCCAAACCATCCACCACTCTCAAGAACCATTAACAGAAGAACGTCTAATTGTCCTTATTGAATCGATGGAAACGATTGATACAGAGGCCTTCGAAGATGATCTTTCTAATCAACGATTGTTTGGAGACTTGGAACAAGATGCACTTCTTGCAGAAGCCTTTGCCATCGATCGCACACCGACCGTGTTCGTGAATAACCGCAAAGTCGATGACCCATTCGATATAAACCAACTAAATAAAGCCATTGAACACGAATTATAAATAAATCGAGAATTGAAAGGGGTAGTCATCGTGAGTATTTTCGTCTTTTCTAGTGCTAATCCGTCCGATACATTAGTTCAGTTTCATCGTTCTTTGCCTCTGTTCCCAGAGATACAAAAAAATGGTTCGACAATTTTACGTGACGGATGACAGTCATCGGTATTACCTGAACGGAAAACGGACAATGCAACGTAAACAAACCAATGATCAATACGTTTATGTGGAGTTAGATGGCGAGTACGAGAAAATGCCTGGTGTATTCTACCAATACATGAATACTCATATCACAACAGCATCACAAATCATGCATGAGTACACCATACCGAAAAACGAAGTACTGAGCTTCTTGGAAAGACTGAAATACCATATCAGTCATTACATTGTAACTATGACAGTAAAGCTCTCATCAGAAGAACGAATGAGACAAAAAGCGAAACGACAGGAAATTTCAGAACTCTTGAAAACATTGAATCAACGTGTTCTCAGTCAAGAAGAGCGAACGATTGTAGAAGAAGAACTAGAGCGACGGCTTCATCAAAAAGAAAACGTAAATCCTTATGAATGGTTGTTAGAAGAGAAGGAGATTCACGATCAGATGGTACTCTTGCAGGAGGCCGTTGAACGAGGCGATACAAGGATTACGAACGATCTGTTAACGAAAGATGACTATGAAGATTGGGTAGCACGCCCTCACTGGACATCCAGAATTACAAGGCTTGCCAAACGCTTTCACGGACTGTATACCAAATTTGGAGGTGAAACGATCAATGAAGATGACTCGTATGTTTATATCCGAGGCGATAATCTTGGCCAAACTAAAATAGACGTCCGATTCAATAAAGAACCAGACGTCACCTCACTTAGCTGTGAAACTTTTGCGAGAACAACAGCTAAGACTCTAAAATCCCGGACCTACTCTCTTGCAGGAGAGTTGGCTTCGGGTATTGCCACACTGTTCGGATTGCAGTCCAAACATAGGCAATAAAACAAGTGGTTCGGGAACAATCCCTGACCCTTATTCAAATACGCTTCTTTGTCGTATTTGTGTACATTATTATACCCTGTTTCACCCTTGTTTCAAACCACATTTTCTGACAAAACATGTCGAAATGGGCTTTTTAGGATGTCATTTTTATTAAGGAGGTCGCGATGACTGCACCGACGCACCAATTAACCGGGGTGTTATTTGGATTACTCACGATGACGGGACTAAATCTGTTTGGTCTAATCAATGGCCAACTTGAACATATTATTGTCTTTTTCTTTTTCTTACTTTTTGGTTCCTTATTGCCTGATTTGGACACTCCAAAGTCCAAACTCGGTCGACGATTTCCGTTTTTCTTGCTGAGTTATCCGTTGTATTGGCTATTTGGCCATCGTACCTGGACCCATTCGTTGATGTTTGTCGGGATCTCGTTTGTTCTAAGTCTTGTTATTTGGGTACTATTTCCGCTGCCCTTTTACGTGGTCTTAGGTCTGCCCATCGGTGTCTTATCGCATGTTCTAGGTGATTACTGCTTTGACTCCGGTGTGCCACTCTTTTACCCGTTTCTAAAGCGTCGCTTTCAATTTGTGGTGACAGCTCAAACTTCACGCCGAGGGAGGTGAGTTTTTCTGAACCCCTGGTCGCCTTGGGGTTACTCGTTCTAAATCTAGGATTACTGCACCACTATTTTATGTAACAGGAGGTCGATGACATGTCGACACAAACGTCCCAAATGGATCAATCAAGAAGAAATGGATACTCGGTATTACCGCAATGGTGGTTGCCATTATCTTTATGGCGATTATGACCACACAAACAGGCTATGCGTCCATTCGTGTTGAGGGCAATGTGAACGCGTTGAATGACGCTGCGCGAGGGTGGGGAGGCACGATTCTCAATACCTTACAAATCTTTTTCGGCGTCTTTGCGGTCGCTTTAACCGCCTACTTAGGCTTTGTCTTCTTTTCTAGCCAAAGTTCCAAGCGCCTCTCTGACATGAAAGGGTGGATTGCGGCTGCGTTATTCGCTTTCGCCTTTGCTTTTCAAGGACACACGATTGTCAACTTCCTTGTCGGTGTCTTCTCATAAGGCAATGGTGGCCACAAAAAGAGCGACAACCATTGGATTCATTCTCATAGCTATACTGTTCGTTTTCCGTCCTGAAGTCATTCAGGCCAGTGAAGGATTTAAAGTGATTAACTCCATGTCTGAACTACGTGGCGGTATTCATGATTTAACGGCAACGTTAGTGTCTACCTTGCGAATTATCGGTGGGGTGACGGCTGTGCTGCTCTTAGGCTATGTCGCTTTTGAAATTCTCGTCAAAGACGGGCAATTGGGGGATGTAAAAGTGTGGATGTGGACGATTCTTATTGCCACGTTGATCACCTTTCAAGCCCCCATGCTCGTCAATTGGATGGTCGGCGTCTTTGGCCGATTGTAAATGAAAGGATGGTGGTTTCATGGCTTATGGTGAAAACCACAAAATTACGTATGAAACGGACTTTAAAGAACGGTGGCTTTGGAATCTTTCCGCCCGTGAGTTGCTATGGATTGCGCTAGGCATTTTCTTGGGATACCTGTTGTTTCAGGTATTCCCGTCTTTGCCGATTGATCATGTGGTGTTTGAACGAACCCATCTCGTTCTCCCGCTACTCGTTTGCTTGTTGTGCGGGTATTTTCAAAACCCGAAGACAAACTTGACCTTGGCCAAGGATCTATTCGTAAAGTTCCAATTACGCCAACGGCAACGTTCCTTTTATAGCTTTCGTCCGTTTCCAAAGAAGGAGGAAGAGTAGTAATGGGCATGATCCTCATGCTGCTTGTATTCGCATTCCTTGGCTTTCTTTATTGGAAAGCGTCTAAGAGCGAGAAACAAGATGATCAAACCGTACCACCAGAAGAAGGACAAACGTTATTGGAGTTCTTAACGGGCGACGTGGATCACATCTACGACAACGGAATTATCCAACTAAAAGATCACACGTTTGCTTGCATGATGGAAGTTGGTGCGACAACCTCTACGCTAAATACCGATGAGGAAAACAATGCCATTTGGTATGCCCATCGCTCTTTTGTCCATAAAGTCCCGTATGGCTTACAGGCTTCGTTGTATTCACAGTCGTTGTACATTGATATGAAGCCGTATGTCGAGGCGTACCGCGATCAAGTCAATTCCCATGAACGCGATGTCGATCTAACGCCAGAACTCATCGCATCCGGAGAAGACGTGGCGCAGTTTTTGGAAAGTTTTTCAGATCGAAAAACACGCGAAAACAAGTACTACATCATTTGTCGTGTTAATCCGGAACAAGTGGAAAATGAAAACCAAATGCGTACCGGTCATTACCAATTGGATGCGGCGATTGGAAAGGTGGGGAACGCCACCGGGATTACCGGAGAAGAAGCGTACGAAGATGCCCAAGGGCGATTGGATGAAATCGTAAACATTGCCCATGGGGAGTTTTCCAAGATGGGCTGTCGCCTTCTACGCTTAAACAAAGAAGGCATTTATCAATTTGTGTATCAGTTCTTCAATCGGGAGGTATCGGCCGAAGTGAACCTGGTGAATTTACGCAAAGCCGGGGTTTTTGATGAGAATAAAATTAGCGTAACGCCGTCTCAAGGTGCCAATTTCAAGACGTATTCCCCTCATAATGAGGTCACAACGTCGTAGGAAGGAGGAGTCCCATGTTTAAACGCAAACATAAGAAGCATAAAAAGAAAGTCGCACAAGTCGTTGAGCAAGAGGCGAAAGATTTTGAAGAAGCTTTGGAACTCTTGGTTCCCTCAACACTCATTGAAACGTTACCGAGGGATCAGATTGATACGCTTGACCAAAGCAAAGCCACATTTAACAACTATTATGTCGAAGTGGGAACCCAATCACGTCACCGACGTTACTTTACATCGCAATACATTCAGAAGTTTGGGAAATACAGCAATGCGACAATGCTCGATCCGTTCCTAATTGGCGAATTTGGCAAAGGGGATACAGACATTTGTATTCACCTTAAAAAGTTGGATGACCGTGCCACACTCGACAAGCTCAATCGCAAGATTCGTGGCCAAGAATCGGATTTAATGATGAACGATGCGGATTCTGGCCGGACGATGGACGTCACCGAAGCCTTACGAGACACGATGAGCAAACGGGAACGAATCCGTCAAAAGATTGAAAGCAATATTGAAGTGAGTATCCAGGTCCTTACAAGTTCCAATGACATTGACGACTTAAACCGCTATACCAACACCATGAACCGAAACGTCTTAAACAACGACATGATGATGGGGACGCCGGACGGTAGACAACTGAAGGCGTTAAAAAACATGCTGCCGTTTACGGCTAACCCGTTTATCAAAGAACATTGCATGGCGTTAGAGACGACAAATGTCGCGGATCTCTTTCTCTTTGGGAATGGCACGTTAAGCCACAATGGCGGTATCGTGCTAGGTGACGATCATTTAGGACGTCCACTCTACTTTGATAACTTCCATAAAGACATGGAGAACTACAACATGATTATTTTTGGTCGATCTGGGGCAGGGAAGACGTTTACGACGGAAGTCTTAACACATCGCTCCGCACACATCGGCTTAAAAACGGGAATCGTTGATCCTAAAGGGGATTATCGGCGTTTCATCAAAGCGATGGGATGCCCTTATTTTGATCTCTCAAGTCCTACTGGGCATCGGATTAACATCTTTGATGTCGACATCGAAGAACATACGGATCCAGAACGAGAAGGACAGTTGTACGTGAACATTGATGAAGGTGTCCAGGGCGCAAAAGCACTCATTTTTCGAATGATTCGAGTCAATGAGCCGGAGAATAGCTCGATTTTGACCGCTACCGCTCGGGCGATGATTGACCAAACCATTCGTCAGTTGTATACCGATCGCGGCATTACCCGTGATCCAAACAGCATTTACGATTACGATGCGGCCAAAGCAAATAGCGAGGGCGCCTTGGAGAACGGCCAAGACATGAATTTAACGACACCTTATAAGAAAATGCCTCAACTGAGTGACTTTTACGAAGCGTTACGAGCCAAAACGAGCAATAAAGAAGCTCAAACGATCGCAGAAGTCATTTTTATTTATACGAGAAACGGAGGCAGTGAAGTCAGTTCCATTTTTGATACGCAATCGTCCACCTTTAACTTGAGTCGTGCGCCCATCTTTGGGTTTGGTCTTTCGGGGTTGGATGAACAAATGAAAAAGATTGGGATGTTTATTGCGACGAAGTGGTTGTCGGCCAAGTTTGCGCGAAAGAATCGTCACATTCCGAAACGATTAATCTTTGACGAAGCGCAAGAGGCAATGGAAGATCCAGAAACCGCCTCATGGCTCGAAAACCAGTATCGAACGATGCGATTCTTTAATACGTCCATGTGTGCCATTACCCAGGGCTTTGAAGTCTTTACACGTGTTGATCAAGGGCTAGGCATCTTGAAGAATAGCTCCACTAAAATCTTTTTAAAGCAAGAAGCGATTGATATTGATTCCGTAAAGAATAGCTTTGATTTGAGTGAAGGGGAGGCTCAATTCCTCTTGTATACCGCTGAAAAAGGGTTAGGGATCATCCGTATCGACAATGAATCGTCCATCGTCAAAGTACGCGCCACACCAAAGGAATTCCAGTTGTTCCAGACGGACCCACCACGAAAACGAAAACCAAACCCGAGTGCTTCGTAATCGTTATGGCACATGGGTTTTTATTATGCCTGAAAGGGGGACACGTGTTGAAACGATTGTTCCTTAGCTTCCTTGCTGTTCTCGTTCTTATAACAGGAGTCATGATTACGCCCGCTTTTGCGGATGAAGATGAAACCGATGAGGACAAAGAAACGGGAACACATCTATTTATCAATGATGAGATCATTGCGACCTTGAATGACGGGACAGACGACATTGAAAAGCCTACATTCCTTGAACGGGCCGGCGCAAACATTGTCATGATTGTCCCGCAAATGTGGTATCAACTTTTTGGGGCCTCTGACATCACGTTCCTGGTCTTTCAACGAAGTGACATTGCCGGATCTATGATTGAAGAAGAGTTTAACGAGATGATCCCCGGACGTGATGGAAGTCATCAAGCCGGGTTTGGGTCACGAAGCGAGTATGCGTATGGGGTGTTTGCGCCGGATTATTTCGGGGTGCTTCAAAACATCTATAACACCATTGCATCGGTGCTGTATGTGCCGATTGTGTTACTTCTAACATTCTATGGCGTTAAACTCTACTTTAGCCGACTGAACTCTGAGCGCATGAACGATTTAAAGAAAACCATGTTTGGCTTGATGATTTTCTTTGTCGGGGTGCAATTTGCGCCGATCCTCTTTGAAATCACGTTTGCGATTAATTATTTTATCATCGATTTGATGTACATTATCGGTCTAGAGAACGATGTGGTGATTACAAGCTTCCTATACTCCATCTGGGGCAATTCGGATATCTTTGCGATCAATCATTGGGATTGGCGTTTCTCGTCTTTCTCGCCTTCTTTATGACCTTTGTGTTGAACTACCAATATGCGTTACGCATGATTATGTTAAGTGTGTTATTTATCACCTTTCCGATCGTTCTATTAAGCATGATTTCTCCTGTACGACGAGAAGCGATGACGATTTGGATGCATGAGTTTATCTCCAATGTGTTTATGCAAGCCGCTCATGCCTTTACACTGGTCTTGTTCTTCATTATCCGAGATCAAATGGGTGTGGGTAACCTCTCGTTTTGGGTATTAGCTGCATGTCTTTTTGCACTCCCTGTAGTGGCCACCTTATTCCAACGGTTCATTGGCGCATTCTCAGGCGTACCGACAGGTTCAAACAGTGTGATGGGCAACATGGGTGCGATGTTTGGCGTCGCTGCGGTCGCAAACATGGGTCGCATGTTAGGACAGATGAGTGGTAAAGGTGGTGGGGGACGAGGACGTGTGTCATCTCCAACACCATCAAATGGTCCTGCACCAACGCCAAGTGTCTCCCCTCGAACGAGTGGAGGCCTTCAACAAGTTCCTACAGGAAGTGGATTGGCCCAAGCCATGGATGCCAAATCTTCCTCTCGTTGGCCGTCCGGCAAAGCCGTCATGGGTGGACTAGGAACGATGGCCGCTCAACGCGGAAAGCAAATCGGTCGAGGGGCTGCCATTGGCGCGGGAATTGCGACGGGTGGAACCGTAAGTGCAATGATGACGGGAAATCCTGCGATTGGGGGTGCAGTCGGCGCCCTTGCCGGAAACAAAGCCGCGAATAATGCCGGATCGATGGCAGACCGTGCCAAACGAGCCACGGAACTCATGAAGCAATACGATCAATCTGGACTCATGGAAGAAGGACTGTATGAGGGGTCAGAGGGTCAAGGTGGAACACCTTCGGTGAATGCCTTGGATCAAGCCCAAGACGCGGGCAAACTCCCGCAATCGTCCGATGACAAGTTCCAAAACAGCTTAACCAATGGCGAGAAAAGCGCCCAAGACTTGCTCAATGGGTTGATGGCAACCGCTTCCCAATGGCGCATGGATTTGCTTCTCAAAACCTTGCGATGGCTCAAAAGAGTACCGACTTAGCGAGCCAACTCCATCAAAATCAAAGCCAGAAGCCATCGGCGTCTGAGTCCGTGAAACAGCTTGGAGAAGCCAGTCAAAACCATCAAGCCGCGCAAAAGGCTCTTTCAAATATCGATCGTAATGTCGATCCGAAAGCGTGGGCGGCAGCCAATCAAACGGCACAAAACGCTCAAGCCGTTCTTGGAAAGAGCATGAATCAACTTCAAGATCTGCACCCGGCACTGAACTCTGATCAAGGACAAGCGCTCATGAATGACTATCTTTCTGCTCAACAAGCAGGTGATCCAGAACGAATGAATGCTATTGCGGGCGAGATTGATGAGTTTGTGAATCAAGGAGGAACGACAGAGTCCGGTTCATCTCTTTCAACACCAACTGGCCTCATGGAGTCTGCCAATGAAGGCGTCTCCTTAGCCAGGACTATGCCCAACAAGTGAGTCCAGGGGACGCCCATTACGGGGATGCTCAAACGTCCGTCTCGTTGGCTCATACCAACACGGAACTAGCCGACGGCGTGCAAGATCAAGTACGAAATCAATCGTACAATACGCCTCAAACGGCGCTTGCTCACCATGTACGTGCGAGTGATCACGCACAAGCTGCAACGGCTCATGCGAGTCAGATTCCAGACAGTGATCATCAAGGACGGAACGTGGCGTCGAGTGTGGCGAATACAGCAACGCAACTGCATACGAATACGGGGAACCATTTAAGCTCCCGATTCCAGTCGTTAAACGAACCTGCGATACAGGATACCCGATCGAAGTACGAACAAGCGGTACGCTCGAACGATACGCCTGGCATGAATGCCTATGGCAAAGAACTTGAGCAATTTGATCAAACGTATAGGAGTCAAAAACAAGCGACGGATTATGCGCCTCGCGCCTCCCGTCAGGTTGGTGACGCCAACTCAGGCAACAAATTAGAGTAATTGAAGTCTGGCCATCACGGCTCGGCTTCTTTTTGCGTGGAAAGGGGGAGCGCTTGAGCCATCAAAACAACCAACAAAACCAAGATCCGCTCTTACGACAGATCAACCGTGTTGCGAAAGTCGGCACGCAATTCGCCTCAAAACAAGCGGGGCGGGTGATGTCTAAGCTTGGCAAACAAGCGCTACTGTTTTTATTCAAAAAAAGGAATGATTGCGACAGGCGTCTTTTTAAAAGCGGTACTCGCCAAAATAGCGTTATGGACGGCTCCCGTGTGGCTAACGTTGCTCATCTTATTGCTTCTTGCATTTGCTGTGTATGCCCTAGTGTATGCGTTGCCTCGAATGGCGGTTGAGGATGCTGACGTTTTAAACGTAGATGTTGGTGAAGTCATAACCGCATTTTTTGGAACCTCAATGGTCGATCAAGAAACACACGAAGGTGATGATTATGATTACGAAGGGATCTATGACGAATACGAAACGATTGCTGATCGATGGGATGAAGGTTTAGATGAGGATCAACGACAACAAGCCCTCCCTTATGCCTTGCCGTGGCCCGTACTAGCAGCGGTTGACCGTGTCCGTGCCGATCCGTTCATTCATGATGAAAGTCTTGGCTTTGATACTGGGGATCTTGTCATCGTCATTGGGGAGGGGAGGGATCGTCCTCATTTAGAGATCAATCGGCGAGGGGGAAGCCGTGGTGTAAATTTATTTCCCTTGCTTGAAATGATTCCGGTGTATCAAGTCAATGCCGCACGATATGGCGTAGCCTGGGAACACCTTGCGGCGATCCATTATGAAGAAACGAACTACTGGATACGTTCCAATAGCGATGGTAGTAGCCCGAAGTCTTATGTTGGAGCCAGAGGCCGATGCAGTTCATGCCGTGTACATGGGTGGGATGGACAGCGCCACGGTGTTCTCGTTTAAATGACAGTGCGTTATTCAACCTGGACAACATCGCCACCTATCGAGCGCAGGGATTGATGCCCAAGGTAAAGGGTTTGCGGATATTGACAATGAACTGGACGCGGTTGCGGCTGCGGCCAACTATTTAAATTCCGTAGGGTATCAAAGCAATCCAGGGTTAGCGATTACTCGCTACGAGTGCAACAGTTGTTCCTACCCAAATTCTCGGCCTTACGCTTACAACGTGTTAGGTAGTGGTGTTGCGATTCGAACAGCCTATGCTCAAGCGATTGACCAAGGATTGATTGAAGAGGTTCCGCTTGATGATGCCTTAGCCGATGATGATTTTGACTGGTCGGATTATTTTGAAGGCGGTGGGGATTTAACCTTAGAACTCGGTTCCCTAATAACACCCCGGCCTGATATTACCTTTGAACAACTTCGACCGAAGTTTACGTGGCGTACAAGCGAAGTTGTTCATCGTTGGGAACAGCGCGTGTGTCGGACACAAATGGTCGATGGCGAGTCCGTTGAAACCTGTTCCTGGGAATCCAGGGAAGAACGTGAAGAACGAAAGCTTCTCAGTTCAGCAGATACGTATGAAGGACGCTATCACCATTTCTATGAATCCACCGTACAGCATGTTAACTCAGGGTCGAGCAATCGACGTAACGAACGAATTTTATCCGAAGAACAAGTGAATGTTGAAGGTCCCGATGAAGAGGAATACATGAAACCGTTTTTCGATGTCCTTGAAAACAATGGGGTGTACTTAGACCTCGACGTGACGTGGGTTTTGGAGTTACTCGAGATGTTTGAAGACTACTACGTCCCAGAAGGTCCAGGAACGGACATTTACGATCCAGACGTCGTTTCCGAGATTGAAGGCTCGGAAAACTGGTTTTGGCCTGTACCGACATCCAATCGTGTCACCAGTTGTTTTGGCTATCGCAATGTCAGTACCGGATCAACGTACCATGAAGGGTTAGATGTGGGCGCACCAACACCAGGTCAAACGGGTGTACGTGTTCATGCCATCGAATCCGGCATAGTCACCGAAAGTGGCTTCCATAGTGCGATGGGCAATTACGTTCGCATTCGACACGATGACTTTGATTCACGGTATCTTCATTTCGCAAGTAGCCCCGCGGTGAGCGTTGGGGATTCCATTACACGGGGACAGTTCATTGGCATCATGGGAACGACCGGCAGTAGCACCGGCATTCACTTGCATCTAGACATCTACATTAACGGAGCAAGACAAGATCCGCTTCGGTACTGGGATACGACGCATTTAGCGATTACAGGTAGTAACTGCGGAGCTTATCGATAGTGACAGAGAGGAGACGGTCAGTTGAGACGACAAACGGTAGGGGTACTAGCAAGTTTACTCTTCCTAGTATCAAGCGGTTGTTCTGAAGAGGGGAAGCGGTCGAGTAGTTCTCCCTTTACGGTCGCAAGTGTAATCGGGGACGAAAGCTCGAACGATGATCCTTACGAGCTACAGACCGCTAAGAAAGGGGGTGATCAACAAGTCTACTACGTAGGCGAAGCGGTGTTGTTTACCGATCGGAAGCATAGCATCCTGATTAACCCAGGGGGCCAGATGGAAGAAATGGAGGAACACTTGCTTAATGAAGGGCATTTGGAACTGGATTGGTTGGTGCTGACCCATGAAGACGCCCACGGCTTTGAGGATGTGGATGACTATCTTCAGGCTAATCCGTATGTGAACGTCTTATCATCACATGAAGAGCTTTTGCCAGAACTGGAACAGATGGTGAACCGTGAACTCCATGAGACGAGGGAAGACGTCCCGAAAGTCGATGTCGGGAACTTTCAGATCCAAGTGTTGGATCAACGAGACGACTTGATTTTGCGCGTCTTAGGCGGTGGTGAAGCCTACATGTTCTACTCCACGCAAGAGGAAGCCTGGGAGGAACGCCTCCTGGAGACGTATGGGGACGACTTAGATGCCTTTACCCTGCATATTCACGCTGAATCGAAAGAAGAGGCTTATCCGTTCTACCAAGCCGTGAATCCGCTCTATGTGATTCATTTAAGTGAAGAGTCACCGACGCTTGGCAATTGCTTCGCCTCATGCATGAAGATGATCGTAAGCTAGAAGCACTTTATATGGCATTGAGCGAGAAAGAAATGGCTTATGAAAAAGCCTCTGAATCTTATGACGATGAGTTCGGTAAAGATCAGCAAGCCTTATCTACGTTGGATTCTCGCATTGAATGGTTTAACGACGAACAAGGCACATTTGAAACCGATGAGTTATTAGGGGAACACCTAACGGATCTATACGATGAATACGAATTTACGCCCTATAAAAAATGGTCGGCTAAAATCTTAGAAGACGCTCTTGAAGATGCGATCGATCGGGACCTTGATGAAATCTCAGAGAATAGTAATCAAGGCAGTAACCTTGAATCGTATAACGGATCGTTTGCGGACATTAGCAGCAAGTACGACTTCATCTGGCCAACGACTTCCACGCGTGTAACAAGCAACTATGGAATGCGTAATGGACGAATGCATAACGGGACGGACATTGGCGGTAGCACACCTGGTCAAGAGGGAGAACCGATCTTTAGCATTGAGAGCGGGACGGTTACCCAATCGGCGTATCACCATGCAGCAGGACATTATGTGCGTGTGAATCACGGAAACGGCTTAGAAACACGTTACCTTCACTTACAGTCACCAGGAGCTAGTGTAGGAACAACAGTAAAGCAAGGCGATGTTGTTGGTAGTTTAGGAAATACTGGACGATCGAGTGGCGCGCACCTTCATTTTGAAATAATCATTGACGGTCAAACGCAAAACCCAATGAACTTTTACAACCACTAAAGTTGTTCTTAGAAGATTAAACGAACGTAGGCATCCGCTCACGTTCGTTTGCTTGTTTTAATAACAATCTTCCTTGAAAGGAGGGACACTTCGCACATTCGCCTTATATTTACTGTAAAATTATTAACAAAATATATTACTTTTTTTAAATAATTCAAGGACATGGAAATCAAAGATAAACATCGCATATAAAGATACATATAATGCTTTTCATCTTCTATGTTAATTTTTGTGGTTTCATGATGACGGATTCTAAAGTTATTTCCTATATAAGTTAATTCAATAAATTCCTTCTCAAAAAACCCTTTAAATACTTCATCATTATTGCTTATTATTTCTATTATCTTATTTACTGAGTTCTTTTTATCTAGTGAAGGCGAATAATAAGTTTTTAGTCTTTCAAACGCATCCCACATTTTCTCTACCGCAATATTAAAATCATTTTTTTTCATAGTAAACTTTTGCTTCTTGTAACAATTGTTTAAGTCCTGCTTCAGGGGCTAACATCAATATTTCTGAGGTAACTCTTATTTCATTTAGATATTCAATTTTTCCGTCATTATTAATTCTAAAATCTTACTGATTTAAATTAAAAATAGTGTTTATATGTTCTTGTAAGTCATGATTAGAAAATTTAACATAACATTCTATTACATCAAATGTATATTGTGGAAGAGAGCTATATATTAAATTTTTAACATTATCAGCTTCAACAAACCTTTTTTCATTATTATAATATTTCGGTAAGTAAAATTGATTAATCTCACTATATACTTCATCAAATATACTCACTTCATAGTCCCAACCATATATGGTCTTAAAAATAGTTTCTTCAGATTTATCTAGCAATTGATAAATCTGTCTTCTTGTTGATTTTTTTAATACTTAATTTAATAATTTTATCATTGATGAGTTTTTTTGTTTCTTTGCGAAAAAGGTAGAAATATTCTATTCTCTTCATCCTTAAAAAAACCTCCAACTAAAAACATCTCGGTTAGACATTGTACTAGCAGCATAAAGCTCATACCCATCATGCTTTAACAAAGTATTAATTTGATTAAATAATTCTCGCCACTGTTTGCTCTCATCTCTTACTACTGGGTGAAATACTTCACAAATAAAATCTAAAAAAAACGTTCGTCTTTACCATAAAACAACTCAACACGTTCATCTTTAAAAAAAACCAATCCTGTAAATTGATTTTTTTATTTTTAATATTATAATAAAATTCGATCTCAGCATTATCATACTGAGAATTAAGGCTTGGAATACTTGATAAATCATATAGTCGTCTTATAAACGTGGGTTACTGTGGTCATATCGATTTATGTAAGCAGAAAACATACCATCCCAGAATAATTACCCGACACAAAAAGCGCATACGTCATATCAAGACGTGTGCCCTTTTTATGTACTTACCAATTCATCGTTTTCTTCACTACCTCACACAAGCTAATAAAAAAAGCGAAAATAAAGCTCCTACAACTCCCCTTACCTCAAAATCATAATTTACGATTAAAGCTCTTAAAAAGCAAAATAGTAGGTCGTTTTATGAAATTCATGAAAAACGGCAATACAACCAACTACAAAATCTTAAATTCAAAAAGCTCAATAATACTTCCGCTTCAGACCATTCAATGATCGGTTAGCTGCTGTTCGATAGCATCTAATCAAGACTTTTATTTTCATACTCTCATTCTTGTATCAACCGCTTTAACTCCTCTAAATCTTCAGGTGTGGCCAAATCTCTACTGAATTCCCTGGGATGAGAACGTTTATTAAGGTACTTTGTACGCTCTATAATTTAATCACGCCAACAATCATTAATTTCACTTCTTTAATAAGTATAGTTAACCACCTCGTAATAATTGTTATATTCATTTTTTTTATAGCTATCCATGAAAAGATTGTATTTTAAGCTGAGCGCTAATTCAGATATACTTTCACTATTCAATGAAAAGGCTTTCATGTGAAAGGAGTAAGATAATGAAGCTTCCTTTATTCGGACTTGCAATATTTCTAATACTCGGTATTTTTACAGCTACGTTAGACAAATACCTTCCAATGGAGTACACAAACAACACTTCATTCCCAAACAGACCTGTCACTACGGTAGTTCCTATGGGAGCTGGAGGTGGTCTTGATACAACTGCTCGTGCATTTTCTAGAACAGTAGATCAGTTAAATGTAATTGATTTTCCAGTTTTAGTGCAAAATCGTCCAGGAGGTGGACAAGCAGTAGGTTTAGCAGACTACGTGACACGCTTTAGCAAAGACGATCATCGCATTTTCATGACAGCGCTACCATTAACAATAAATTATTTGCGCGAGGAAGGAAGTAGTCCATTCTCTTACAAAGACTTAACGCCTATTGCACAAATAAATGCTGACTACAGCATACTGGCAGTAAATAAGGAATCAGAAATTACCTCCTTAGATGAGCTCATTATTGAAATGCAAGACAACCCAGAAGATATTTCAATAGGTGGTGGTTCTTCTCCAGGTTCTCAAGATCACTTAAACGTAATGATGGTTGCACTCGATCAAGATATACCAGAAAGCGATGTACGATATGTGTCTTTTGATGGTAGTGGTGAGGCAATGACAAGTTTACTTGGCAATAATATTGATGTCATCTCAACTCATCTCTCTGGAGCTAGTCAATATATTCGATCAGGTGACATTCGTGTATTGGGGATCTCTGCTGACAAACGAGTGGAGGGAGAATTTAGTCATTTACCAACATATGAAGAACAAGGCATTGATGTTGTCTACAACCTGTATCGCGGGGTATTTGCAAGTGATGACGTACCAAAATATCAACTGGAATACTGGGATAACTTTTTTGGGAATGTAATACTCTCTGATGAGTGGCAAGAAGAACTTGATAGAAATGCTTGGCAACCAGGTTATAAGGATTCTAAGGAATTTCAAGTCTTTCTTGAGGAACAGGAGGTGATTATTAAAGACATTCTAGAAGAATTGGATATGTTGAGAGGAGATTTAGAATGAGTTTTAAACATGACGGAATAGGCGCAGCTATTTTCTTTTGTATAGGACTTCTCTTTTTGCTTGAAGGAAGCCAAATGAGTAGTTCAGCTTACGGTAGTGCCGTTGGGGCTGGAACTTTCCCTTTCGCATTGGGGGGGCTTTTAATGGGTGGTAGTGTGTGTCTATTCGTAGAATCGTATGTACGTCATAAAACTATTAGTAAAAGTAGTCAATCTAAGTTGGTTAAATCAGACATCCTTAGACTAGGTATTGTCATTAGTTCCGCAATACTGTACGCGGTATTCTTAGAACTCTAGGTTACATTATTAGTACATTCATGTTTCTTTTAATTAGTTTTCAAACATTAAAAAGGGGCCGTTTTCTCAATTCTGTAATCATTGCATCCACATTTTCTATCGGAGTGTATTACGTTTATGCCGTTTTATTACAAGGTGCACTAACAGGCTTCCCTTCTTGGTTAGGAGGTAGCCTATAGTGGAATCAGTAACACTCTTAATGGATGGATTCCAAACATCTCTACAATGGTACAATCTACTTTTTGTTTTTATAGGTGTACTAATCGGTACTATTGTCGGAACACTCCCTGGTATAGGCCAATGAGTGGTGTCGCCTTAATTATTCCAGTAAGTGCGACATTAACTAACGCGATGCCACCAGAACAAGCAGCGGTAAGTGCAATAATCCTGTTAGCAGGAGTATATTACGGGGCGATGTACGGAAGTTCAACCACTTCAATTCTAATTAACACACCAGGAGATTCACAATCAGTTGTTACGACATTTGATGGTTACCCACTAGCAAAACAAGGAAAAGCTGGAATAGCTTTAGTAATTACTGCAATTGCTTCTTTTGGCGGGAGTATAATTTCGTTAATCGGATTGATCTTATTAGTTCAACCGCTTACTGCTTTAGCAATAAGTTTTGGTCCTGCAGAATATTTTTCACTAATGCTCTTAGGTTTAATGGCTGTTGTAGGTTTATCGAGTGCATCAATATCAAAATCCTTTTTAATGACTATCTTCGGTCTGGCTGTTGCAACCGTCGGTTTGGATGCGATATCCGGAACCAACCGAATGACATATGATTTCGCAGAACTATATCAAGGCTTTGAATTTCTAACAATTGCTGTGGGGTTATTTGCTTTCGGTGAAGTATTTCGCATGATTTTAGAATACAGAGAAGGACAATCTTTCAAAGGCAAAATCACTAGTATAATTCCTAGTAAACAAGATTTAAAAACTAGTAGCCCTGCAATAGCAAGAGGTTCGATCATTGGGTTTATTGTTGGTGTACTCCCTGGTGCTGGATCAACTATCGCTTCATTTTTTTGCTTATAGTGTTGAAAAGAAAACAGCAAAGAACAAAGATAAGCTTGGAAAAGGGGCACTAGAAGGAATATCTTCACCAGAAGCTGCAAACAGTGCATCAACTGGTGGTGGCATGATTCCTTTACTTGCTCTTGGTATTCCTGGATCTGGTACATTAGCCGTACTTTTAGGTGCATTAGTTATGTATAACGTCCAACCTGGACCAATGTTATTTGAAGAGAATCCAGATGTTGCATGGGGACTTATTGCAAGCATGTTTATCGGTAATGTGATGTTGCTCATATTAAACGTTCCTTTAATTCGAGTATTTGCAAAAATCGTTGATACACCGGCGAAATACTTGTTACCTTTAATTATAGCTTTTGGGATTTTTGGCGTTTACGCTGTTCAACTCTCGATGTTCAACTTACTACTTTTGCTATTTTGCGGGTTAGCTGGATTATTATTAACACGAAATGGCTTTCCGCTAGCTCCCTTTGTATTGGGTTTAATTCTTGGCCCAATGATTGAGAATAATTTACGCAGAGCCTTAACGATTTCAGATGGTAGTCCAATGATCTTTTTTTACCAGCCCAGTATCCGTCGTCCTTTTATTAATGGCTGTTCTACTACTATTATTTCCATTATTAAAAAGACTAATTAAAGACAAATCTTCCACAAAATCATTCAATTTATAGGAGAGTAATCATGCCAAAAATTTACGAAATACATGAAATTCCAACAACTTGCTATTCAGATGTATTAGATGGCTTCACAAATTTAGACAAAGATATTCGTCCAATTCATGCTAATACTCACCTTATAGGTAGAGCTTTTACAGTGAATATGCCTGCTGGTGACAATTTAGTTGTACTAGACGCTATATCAAAAGCTAAACCAGGAGATGTATTAGTTATTGATACGAAAGGTAATCGCGATCGTGCAATAGCAGGTGACTTCATTGTAGGTCTAGCAAAAACCTTAGGAATTGCAGGAATCGTAACCGATGGCACTATTCGAGATATTGAGGGAATTAGAGCTCTAAATTATCCTGTCTTTTGCTTAGGAACAACCATTGCAGCAAGTCATAAACGAGGATTTGGTGAACTGAACGTGTCAATTTCTTGTGGAGGTGCTACGATTTCTCCTGGAGATTTAATTGTTGGGGATGAAGATGGTGTTGTAGTTATCCCGCGGGAAAGAGAGCAAGAAGTAATAAGTGAAGCAAGTAACAAATTAAGTAAAGACATTGAGCGAGATAAAAAAATCTCTGGAAACGAGCAAGAAGTTCGTAACTATTTGCGCGAATTTCTAGCAAAACATTAATGGTTATTGTCTACTTTTAACAAAATTGATAAAAGTCTGAACTACTTGTAACTTAAGTGATTCTGAATAATAACACATCCAAGTCTTTTGAGTTAAAGGTTCGTTATTGTTATTAAATAACGGAATACGTACAACCGACTCATGTTCCGAGAAAAATTCACTCGGCATAATAGCATAGCCAAGACCATTTTTAACCATTTCTTTGCATGTGTCTCCTTGATCAACTGACATTGAATAATAAGGTGGGCTTTTATAGTGTTCGGTCCACCAGTTATCAACCATTTGTTTGTATAATTGATCGGTTTTGTAATTAATTCTTGGAATTTGAGGTAAATCTTGCAGATCAAGATCTTGCATACTGAATACACACAATTCTTCCTCAAATAGAAGATGCTTCTCTCCTGGCCAATGATACTCTCCTCTTAAGAAGCCAGTATGAGTGTTTTTATTATAAACAGATTGAAAAACGTTTCGAGAGTATCCCGTTTCAATATAAAAATCAACTTCTGGATACTTATCTTTGAAATCTTTTAATAAAGGAGGCAATTTATATTTGCTATAGAAATTTGAAACTGCCAAACGTAGAGTTCCACGGTGAAAGTCATTTATGTTCAACGCGTCTTCACGAACATTTTTAAATGTTTGTAATAATAATTCCGCTTTTTTTGCGACAAATTCACCTTCTTGAGTAAATTGAACACCTTTGTTTCCTCTAAATACTATTTGAATACCTAGATCTTTTTCAATGTTTTTTTATTCTCTTCGTTAATGTAGGTTGCGATATATATAGAACTTCACCAACTTTGGTAATGCTTTTATGCAAATATAACGTATGCAAAATTTCCCAGTCGCGTTCATTCATGATAATTACCTCCTAAGGGTTGATCGTACGCTAAAAAAAATAAAGGAGTGAGGTCACCATGTCAACTCAAAATCATCTACATTCCTTCATAGTGAATAATATTCAATATTATTACTTTAACATAAAATCTTATAGCAAAGATGTGGACAAACTTCCCTACACTATAAAAACAATCTTAGAGAGTGCAATTCGAAATTTTGATAACAAAAATATAACTGAAGAACATCTTCAAACGATACTACATTGGAATAGCTCCAGTAATCAACATAGCGAAATCCCTTTTAAGCCTGCACGTATACTACTTCATGACACAACTGGCTTGCCTTTACTTGTTGACCTTGCAGCCATGAGGGACAAAGCTCGAGAGCTAAACATTAAAGCAGAACGTGTAAATCCTAAGATTAATGTTGACCTAGTCGTAGATCATTCCGTTACAGTTGATCATTACGGGAATAAACATTCACTACAACTTAACGAGCAAATCAATTTCCAAAGGAACTACGAAAGATTTCGTTTTATTCGTTGGGCTCAACAATCGTTTGATAAATTCAATGTAATACCACCTTCAACAGGTATAATGCATCAAATAAACATGGAATATCTCTCTAGTGTTGTCGTCAAGCAAAAGAAGGATAACAAGGTTATATTGTATCCAGATACACTTCTGGGTACGGATTCTCATACAACTATGATAAATGGAATGGGCATTGTTGCTTGGGGAGTAGGCGGAATTGAGGCACAAGCAGCAATTCTAGGTGAGCCTGTCTATACAACACCACCAGAAGTTGTGGGAGTATACCTTGAAGGTGCTCTGCCAGAAAGCTCTACAGCGACTGATTTAGCATTGACTATTACTCATGTCTTGAGGAAAAAAGGCGTTAGTGGGAAATTTGTAGAATTCATTGGACCAGGCTTAAAGAGCTTATCAGTGGCTGATCGTGCCACCGTCGCAAATATGGCTCCTGAATACGGTGCAACAATGGGTTACTTTCCAATTGATGATAATACAATAGATTATTTAGAATTAGTTGGGAAGAGCAAAGAAGAGCTTGATATTATTCGTACGTATTATAAATCGCAAGATATGTTCTATGATGATCAGGTAGAAGGTCCCTTATATTCCAATAATATTGTTATTGACCTATCAAAAATTCAACCAAGCTTAGCTGGGCCAAAAAGACCACAAGATCGAGTTGAAATCTCACAACTTGAACAATCATTTATAAATGTAGCAAGAATGCCGTTAATTGAAGGTGGGTATGGGCTTAACACAGAAAAACTTCAGAGTAGTTATCCACTTAGTAATAAAGAAGAAATTACCCACGGATCAATAGTTATTGCTGCTATTACAAGTTGCACAAATACATCTAATCCAAGTGTTTTAATTACAGCTGGATTACTAGCTAAAAAAGCAGTAGAACTTGGTCTAACTGTACCTAGCTTTGTAAAAACCTCATTAACTCCTGGCTCTAAGGTTGTAACCGATTATCTTGAAAAGTCAGGTTTGATGGAAGGTTTAGAGACACTAGGATTCTATATTGCGGGCTATGGATGCGCTACTTGCATCGGAAATTCAGGTCCACTTAAGACAGATGTAGACAAAAATATTGAAAGGAACAACTTAGCTGTTGCAAGTGTACTATCTGGTAATCGAAACTTTGAAGGCAGAGTCCATCCTCAAGTAAAAGCAAACTATCTAGCATCGCCACCATTAGTTATTGCTTACGCTTTAGCTGGGACTGTCAAAATTGATCTTTCACATGATGCCCTCGGTTACTCTTCAAACAATAAACCCGTATATTTAAAAGATATTTGGCCAAACCAAACTGATGTGGATCACTTTATTAAGAACTATGTAAAAAAAAGAGTCTTATATATCTAATTATGCAAACATCATAAATTCAAACAAAGCTTGGAACAATATAAATGTAATAAACAGTCTGTATTTCGATTGGGATCTGCAATCAACGTATATTCAAAAACCTCCATTCTTAAATGATATGAAACATTCAATGCTTGAGCCCATTACTGGAGCTAGAATATTAGCATTACTAGGGGACTCTGTTACTACAGATCACCTATCACCATCTGGTATAATTAGACGAGATAGTACTGCTGGGAATTACCTCAGCTCTTTGGGTATTGAGCCAAAAGATTTTAATTCTTATCCTTCTAGAAGAGGCAATCATCAAGTAATGATACGAGGGGCTCTATCAAATCCGAGAATAAGAAATGAAATTGTTCCTGACATAGAAGGTGGTTTTACAAAACATTTTCCATCTTATGATATATTATCCATGTTTGAAGCCGCGGAACGCTATAAGAAGGAAGGTACACCACTAGTCATCTTCAGTGGAAAAGAATACGGCACAGGAAGCTCAAGAGACTGGGCAGCTAAAGGTCCTCAATTGTTAGGTGTTAAAGCTATTATTGCTGAAAGCTTTGAGCGTATTCATCGTAGCAATTTAATTGGAATGGGAATTTTGCCATTACAATTTAGTCATGGCTTTACTAAAGAGTCGTTACAGCTTTCAGGAGATGAGCATGTCAATATTGTTGGCATAACTAAAGATATTCATCCGAAAGAAATTATTACCGTTGAAATTATTGATAAAAATAATGCAACAATTAAGGAAATCCCTACAGTATTAAGACTGGACAACCCTATAGAGATCCATTACTACAAATATGGGGGAATTATGCCTAGCATATTAAAGCAGATCGGATTGAAATCTAAAGAAGAATAAAGTATTATATTTTAAGCTTATTGTTATGTTAGATAGTATATATTGCTTAACAATAGTTTTTAGGAGCACCAACAACATATATATACTAAGACAATATCTGAAATGAAGAAGCCGGATTCTCCTACTCTTAAATCCGGCTTTTTTTTATAAATAATGAAGTGAGATAACAAGTCCTAATCTATTCTCTAACGAAGTTGGAGCCTTTTTGTCATTATCCGAATCATTATTTTTCGAAATAGCCTCCTTCTTCTCGTTCTTGTATCAACTGTTTTAACTCCTCTAAATCTTTAGGTGTGGCAAATCTTCAATAAATACCCTTTACCCCTTCAATCACATCGCGTTGGCGATTATTGCGACCGCAGTCTTGAGGGTCATCATAGAGCATTCGAACATAAGCAAGCGCCTCTTCACCTTCTAATACTAGTTCTCTTTCGTTGAACTGGTACCAGTCCATCTCAAATGCTAAATCGTTCGTTACCGACACGCCACCAACGGCATCGACGAGATCTTTGAACCCGTTCATATTAATGGTCGCAACATAATCAATCGGAATACCAAGAAATTTCTCGACCGAATGCTTGGCCATCTCAAGGCCACCAATCGCATGGGCGTGGTTAATCTTATCAAGTTCCCCGCGTCCAACAATCTCAGTTCGTGTGTCTCTTGATAAACTAAGCATTTTCATTGATTCTTCTTCAGGGTTGACCGTAATAACAATCATCGTGTCCGTTCTACCACTTACAGAATCCTCTTCGCGATCATCTGTACCGAGTAAGAGAAACGACAATGGATCTAACGTTTCGGCCGCTACTTGCTCTGGACAAAATAGAGACGGTTCCACTCGCTCTATTGTCTTAATGTCGTTAGCAGTTGACGACACCGATCTGTATAAGTAGAACGCATATCCTCCAGCCGCAAGTAAGCATACCCCTAATAGACTTCCAATCACAATAAGTAATTTCTTAACCTAACAAATCCATTGCCCCGGGCCCCCATAATTACCACCATGGAAGTGATGATGTTTGTACGGATTTTGTTAATACTCGTTCTTTCACAACGTTGATCATCACAAACACTTCTTTTGTATTCGGTGATTGTACCAAGTATGTAATTTTGAATTGGGTTTTGTGTTAATTTTTTTTCGAAAGTTTATCGTAAAAACTTGTCCAAGTTGATGAATATTTAATATTGAGATTGTTATCACATAACTGCTTCAAGCACCGAAACCGTGTTTTTTTAGGTCAGAATGTTCTCTATAGCATTGAATTTTAATTAGTTAATTTAACTTGAAGAAGGATAAAAGCAACCAGGACGTGTACTCCCTATTAATCTTTATGTCTATAGTGGTGACAAGCGAGGAAATAAAGCGAAAGATGACTGAGGAAAGTTCGTTTGTTAAAATGAAACGAAATTCAAACGAATTCGTATGTGTAGAGTGAGAAACTTGTAATCAAGATGAACCAATGAGGAGGTCAAGAATGAATCCTTATACGTTAACAGCGAAGAAAGAAGTCGATGAGACGGCAGAACGTCCCTATCAAGTGATCATTACTATTGATTTTCATGATGATGCATTTTATGAACAACTGTTGGCATTTGTCAAACAACATCGAAAACTTTGTATCCGGTATAGTGAGCGTTTTCAATTTAGTGTTGGAATGAAGAAGGATCGTCAGTACACCTTTGATATGGTATTAAGAGGGGAGAAAATCGAAGAAACTCAACAAACGTTACTCGATCTACTTGTTGATGGAACGTGGACATATTCTTTTCACGATCAACGTCTACAAGAAGAATTTTTTTGCAGAAGGGTTACAAACGCTTGATCATTTTCTAATAAAGGTTAATACAATAAATGAAGAGAAAGCAGCCTGGCAACAATTGAAAGACAATCGAAGTGATGCTGACCGACGTGTTCGATCACTAAGGTGGTTTGTCTACTTAGGTGGAGGAGCATTGATTTTTTTTATCGGTTTACATCTTATCGCTTGATAACGTTGATCAATATTTGTTTGAAAATCATTATTGGTTTTTAATTGTCTACTTTATTGGAATAATTGCTTATATCATTCTGATTGCTCTCATGGAAATTCGAATTAGTCGAGGGTATTTAACGAGGAAGCTTGCCTTAAAAACAATTGGGTTTGTTTTTATTGTACTAGCAATTATGATTTTATTAATTTATTTAGAAGGATAATGTTAAGTGCCCGCATGTCGTTGATTGCTTAACATGCACAAAACATATCGAAGGTCCATGCTAGATGCCGTGCATGGACTTTCGATATGAGAAAAAGTAGAAAAAAATAAGCGTTGGCACAAGAGTAGAGCAGGGCGTTGTTGTTGGTCGTTTAGGTAATACTGGACGGTCAAGCGGAGCGCACTTGCATTTTGAGATTATCATAGACGGCCAACCACAAAATCCGATGCATTGCTATAACCGGTAATTCAATGTTTCTTAGAAGATCAAAGGAAGTGTTGGATGCGCGTTCTTTTCCTATTATGAGTAGAACATGGGTAGAAGACATGAAACCTACGCCTTTTTTAATTAGAATGATTTGAACTGTTTACCGATGCCGTTGTTGCAGCAGTGACAGCGATAATGACACTCATTTCAATGGCTTGGATCGTATCATGCACAGCCTTAGAAACAGGCAAGTCTTTGTTGGCTTGTTTCAATTGTTTGCGTACAGAGCGCTCTTCCTTACTGTCTGGATAAATAATGCCCAGCAGTTTACTCGCATCAATTAACGATAACAAGACAATGAGTCGCTCTTCTTCCCGATTAAATGCAGTTTTTTTCTTTAGCTTTTTGCAATACGATAGCAAAAGTATCTTGCAGTCCTTGAATATTGTTTTCACCATGTAAATGATATGTGTAGTGAGGGAAGAGTCCGAGAAACTTATGCTTTCTCACTTTCACATAGTCTTGTTCTTGCAAGTGATATCCCATTACTTTTGGCAAGTTCTTGTACTGGGTTGCAAGCCTAGAAACCCAGTCTTTTGCTGTTCTCTTGCGTTTATCACTATCAATCATCTCAAGCGTTCGTTGAAGGATAGGGTCTTCGTGCTCACTATTAATAACGGTTAGTTTCTGTTTTTGCAACTCGATGTTTGCAGATAACATAAGCTCTGCAATAAGCGCTCCACTCAATGCGTAAGGAAGAGCAGAACTGCTGCGAGCGAATACTCGATGTTTGGCAGGGTCAATCGCTGTGAGCATTAATAGGTCTGCTAACGTTAACATTATCATTCCTCCTTTTTTTCTAATACGAATTACAGTTGTAAGAAGTTTCACTCTCGTAATTCAACTAAAAATTGTACAGTGTGAATATGCATGATCTACAAAATTTAACCATTTCTATAAATCCCGATCACAAGGATTGGTGGATGGCAAATCGTCTTTGGCTTTTTATAATGAAGCGGCATCCTTGGTCCTGTCATCAACATTGCCTTTGTTAATGCGGAGAATTTAAATCATCCTCTAGTCAATAAATAAAATATATCAAGCCATATAATCTAATTAGAATATTACTATTTAGGCTTAAAAACAATTTTAGTAATTTTGAACAAAGACTTGTAATTGGGTTAACCAATTAAATTAAATTAAGTTAACTTTACTTGTCATCCCACACAATCTACACCTTATGTTCAATCTATGACATTTTAGTACACCACTCATCTTATTATCTAAAATATCTATTATCATTGGACACAGAATAATTTCCTCTTGACCATAACGTTACGTGAGGCTCTAAGGTGAAGTAACAGTATGATATTGAAGGTGGTGGGATTTTGAAACGCATAGTAAAAATACTTCTTATTTTAATTGCATTACTTGTACTCCTAATCATTGTTATATTTGGTTTACGCTTATTCAATCAATCTGCATATAACTGGGATGAACATGAATTCGTTTATGATTATCATGACTATAATACGTATCCAAGTGAATTTGCTGGAGGGATCGTTACGCATTTTGAAAATGGTGAAGCAAACGGGTTTCACTTCGAACCTAATGACCCCATTGATGCACAACCAATAGTCATGTTTGGAGGTTCAGAAGGAAGCAGTAATTTTGAAGAAGCTCAAACTCTGGCGGAAAAAGGTTATGAAACGTACGCATTATTCTTTTTTGGTACGCCCAACCAACAAGACACATTAAATCGAGTGCCTCTGGAGTTTTTCTCTGATTTTATTGATGCATTTACTCTTGAAGATGAACCACTAACTGTTATTGGTTATTCAAAAGGCGCAGAACTTGCATTAAATCTAACCAACTACTATTCGACGATTGAAAACCTAATCTTATATACACCGGGTGAATACTCGTATATGGGCTTAGAATTTAGTGAAGAAAGTGGATCTTCTTGGACATGGCAGGGGGAAGAATTGCCGTATATTAGCTTTGATGACGCCAGTGGATGGTCATTAACAAAGATGATGGTTGATATGTTGATTGCACGTCCAGTCGAGTATCGGGAAACATACGAAACTGCTGTAAAAAAACTCAGATATTCAAGACGTTGCTCGCATTGATCCTTCAAATATTTCTGGTCAAGTACTTCTATTTGCTGGGCGAGAAGATGCTATGTGGCAAGCGGATATAGCTGCTGAACAGATCGGTAAAGTATTAGGCGACAAAGCGACGTCGTGATTTATCCTGAAGCTGGTCATTCGTTTGGCATGCCACCGTACTTTGCTGGAATGGCACTAGGAGGAACTGAAGAAGCCAATATGGAAGCAAAGGAGGATAGTGATCAGAAGTTATTGCAATTTCTTGAACAGAACAGCGCGGATTAATTATTTACAATAAGCCTGAAAAGGTCTATTTTTGACTTATAAATATTAGTAACCAATAAAAGTTCTCCATAATTTGGAGAACTTTTATTGGTTATTTTAAAATTAAGGTCTGGTTATCTATAAAATTAATCATTATTTTCATTAATTTTAGATTCAAACTTTTCAAGTTGACGCTTAGCAAATTCACGACCGCCAATACCGAAAGATATAGCGAAAGCGACTGCTAAACCACCTAGAATTAGTAGGAAGGCTAAAGTAACAATTGAAGAAGCAAAACCTAGTTGTTCAAGTGTCATAAACACAGCAAAGAGTATAATTACGTACTTAATGATTAATGCAGAGAATTTACTTTTAGTATAACGAACAATTAAATGGTACAAATAGTGACCTACAGCTAGACCAATACCAAGTATTAAGATCGCGCTAACTAATAATGGGAGATAGAGTAAAACTGCATTGCCTATTTGATTCAGTACATTTAACTGTAATATGTTAAGTGCCTCTACAGTAAATACTAAGATAATGATTACTTTTACAATTGTCCCTAGTAATGAAGAAATGTTCAAAGAGGTAGGTTTATCTCCTAAGCCGAGAACACTGTAAACTTTGTTAATACCTGTATTGCTTAATAGTCCAGTTAGTAAGCGTGATACAAATGTAGCAATATAATATCCAGCTATTAAAAGGATTATAGCTACAAAAATATTTGGTATCATAGAAACGACATTAGAAAGCACAGTAACGATTGGTGTGGATACTGATTCAATCCTTAATGCTTCCAATGCAATAGTAATAATAGGAATTAGTACAATTATCATTACAATGTTTGAAAGAACATTAGATAATTTATATGTTTCAGGCTTTTCTCCATCTGTGAGCTTTAATTTATTAAAATATGAATCAAAATTTATTGCTAATAACATATGTTGAGTCAAACTACGAACAACCTTAGCAATTAGTATCCCAATAATGAATACAATAGTTGCTATAAGTATGTTAGGTAGATACTCTAAGAGACTGCTCATCATGTTTGTGATAGGCTGAGAAACTGAATTCATATTTAGTGCATCCAAGATACTCGGAAGAAATAGAATAAATACTAGATAATACACAACTTTACTTGCAGAGTCTGCGATATCTAATTGATTAACTGTAGTTTCCTCATCTGCATTCTTTTGAAATCTTTTAAAATTTAACTTCTTAATGAGTGCAAAGATTATCTTCTTAACTATGATTGCAATTACCCATGCTAATAATAGTAATAATAATGCAGTTAATATGCTTGGAACTGCACTTAAAAACGAGTTTAAAACATTTTCGACTGGTCCCATAAAACAATTGCCTCCTTTAAATGTTTGTACTTTACAGAAAATACCCTACCTAATTTAAAATAAACTACATGTTATTGTTTATTCATATAACAATTCTTAGTGCTTAATTCTATTCCATATTTTTCAATTAAAACATTTAATAGATTCTGTACAAAATATAGCTAAAATAAAAGAACTTAATCTCATCAATCTAATAGCTTCACAAAAAAAAGAGCGTTAGTTTAATAGGGGTATAGTCCCTCATAAAATCATTAATTGATAACGTACAGATAGACGATTCTTGGATATGTGGAAGTTAGAGAAGTAGTGGAAAACATTTGAAGAACAAGAAACGTAATATTGACGTATTCATCACTTTCTATAACAAAGAGCAAATCAAACTAAAAATGGTATAGCTCTTGAAGAGCTATACCATTCTGATACTTGAAAGGTTTTATCTCAAGATTTGTAGTACTCATTCCTGACCATTTCAAATTTAAATTTCACTTCGAACAAAAGTTGATATGTTTAATGTTCGTTCGCTCAGTGCCCTTTACGCGGAATTTAATCGGCTTGCATACCGCCATCCACATTATACATAGAACCAGTTACAAAAGAAGCAGCGTCGGATGCTAAAAACCAGACAACTTCAGCTACTTCTTTAGGTGAACCAAACCGACCAAAAGGAATACCTGCTTTTAATGCCTTAGAAGTTTCTTCTGGTTTTCCGGGATTAATATTATTTTGTATATCCTTAAGCATCTGTGTATCAATTGCAGCAGGTGCGACAGCATTTACACGAATGCCATATGGAGCAGCTTCTAATGCTGCAGTTTTTGTTAGACCAGCAACGGCATGCTTAGATGCAATGTAACCAGCCATACCTGCCGAACCAATATATGCAGCATTTGAAGCAGTGTTTATAATCGTGCCGTGACCTTGATCAAACATAGTACTTAAAACATGCTTCATTCCTAAGAAAACACCGCTGACATTTATATTCATAATTTGATTGAACGTATTCAACTCAAGTTCAGTAATATTTTGAAATGGACCATTAATCCCTGCGTTGTTGAAGAATACATCAATTTTACCGAAAGTATCAACAGTTTTGTTACATAGCTTTCCACATCGGCTTCATTAGTCACGTCGGCTTCAATTGTAAGAATTTGACCTTCATACTCTGAAAAGCTTTGTTCTACTCGATCTAATGAATCCGCACTTACATCGACAAATCCAACTTTTGCCCCTTCATCTAGAAAACGGTGAGCAACAGCTTGCCCAATACCACCTGCACCTCCTGTAATAAGAATTACTCGATCTTTCATTAATTAACGCCTCCTTTTAATTTTGTAATGCCTTTCAAGGATAAAGGAAGCGCTTACATAATACCAATAATTTGCTCTAAGAACTTAAAAATCGATATCTAAAGTCAAATATTTTATTCTCCATATCCAAAGAACTTATTCAAGTCAGTAATTCATCTTTGAAAGTATAATAGTTATTAACAAGGAAATTTTATAACCCTCAATTTACAATGGATAGAACGATAATGATACACGAATTGTCAAGTAGAATACATAACCACAAATTGAAGACATCGTTGAAAGTACAAAAGTATTTTTGCTAGAAAAGTAAACGTTTTTTTACTAGTTAACCTTAAGTGATGCAATGAGAATTTGCTATTTCTATAAAAATAATATTTTGACAATTGTAGATTCTTATATTATGCTGTGATATATCAGATTTCATATTTTATATTTGGAGTTGGTTTTCATGTCAGAAAGAGATGAGAAGTTTTTTTGCAGTCGATCCAAAATTGGTGAAATCTTTGCGCGAGTTAGTCGTTGAAAAGATTCGTGAAGGAATTGTAAGCGGATACTTCAAAGAGGGCGAGCATCTTAAAGAACGTGACTTATCAAGCATGATGGGAATAAGTACGACACCGATTAAAGAGGCTTTTCGAATTCTTGAAAATGAAGGGATGCTCGTCACCGTTCCACGAAAAGGAACGTTCGTGTCTGAATATGCCTCAACCTCGATTGAAGAGATTCTTTTGCTTCGTGCCTCGGTTGAGTCATTATGTGCGCGACTCGCTGCGCTAAAAATGAGTGATGAGGAGTTACATGAACTAGAGAAACTTGTACTTATTATGGAAGGGCTCCACAAAAAAAGGAGATTCTGAAGCATTACTTGAGCAGAACTCTCGGTTTCATCAGTTGATCATTGATAGTACGAGAAACGTGATGATGCAAAACATTTTAGGAAACCTTCGTAACATTGATAAAGCGTTCCGCAAACGAGCGCTTAAAGTTGAAGTAGAACGTGAAGTAGGCTTTCATGAGCATCAAGCGGTTTTCAAGGCAATTATACAGCGAAATCCAGAGCAGGCAGAACAGCTCATGAAAGATCATATTCTTCGTACGAAAGACAATATTTTAGCGGCTGAGGTGCGATTAGAGGCAGACAGACGATCATGAAAGTACTCGTCCCGCAGCCCGTACATGCCGATGGGATTCAATTTCTAAAAGACCATGGTCTGCAAGTTATTGAACTCGAAAATGATTCACGTGAAGAGATCGATAAGTACATCGAAGCCGCCACTGCAATTCTTGTCAGGACAACACCGCTTCAGGCGGAGCAATTAGAACGCGGCAATAAGTTGCAAGTCATTGCCCGGCACGGAGTAGGTCTTGATCTTATCGATACAAAGTATTGCGAACAAAACGGAATTAAGGTATGCAATACACCCGTTGCCAATGTGAATTCCGTTGCAGAACACGTAACTGGTTTTCTGCTCTCGATTGCTCACAGAATACCTGAAGCTGAACGGGCAATTCGCCGCGGTAACTATGAAAGTCGGCACGTATTGATAGGTCAGGAAGTAAAAGGTAAAACACTTGGCCTTATCGGCTTTGGTAATATTGCACAAAGTGTAGCTAAGAAATGTGCGCTCGGGCTTGGCATGAACGTGATCGCTTATGATCCGTACGCAAAAGAATTTCCGGAATATGTCGAACAAGTAAAGGAACTTGAGACGATTGCACAGCAATCCCATTTTGTCTCCGTTCATGTACCGCTGAATGATGCGACCGAAAACTTAATTGATCGCCCTTTCTTCCATTTGATGCAATCTGGGAGTTACCTTATCAATGCTGCAAGAGGCGGTATTGTGAATGAAACGGCACTTACTGAAGCGATTGATACTGAACGAATTGCAGGGGCAGCCCTGGATTGTTATGCAGAGGAACCAATACCACTTGATTTTCCATTGAAAGATTATGAAAACGTTTTATTGACGCCTCATATGGCCGCACATACAGAAGATAGCATGAGAGCTATGGCGCTCGGGGCGGCAGAAGCGATTGTTCGAGCGATAAAATTTTAAAAAGGATGATAGTTTATGAAGATTGCCAAAGCTTTAGAAACCATCTCAGGAATACCAATTACACCATTTCGGGCAACAGATGGACAGATTGATTGGACTCATTATAAGGAAACGGTCGACTTGATTGTGGAAAATGGAATTGACGTCATCGTGCCTTGCGGGAATACAAGTGAGTTCTATGCGCTTTCTCTTAACGAGGCGAAAGAACAGATTCGAAAGACGGTAGAAAATGTTAATGGGCGGGCTCTCGTTATGGCGGGAATTGGTTACGCCGTGCCGACAGCGATTGAACTTGGAAACTATGCAAAGGAGGTCGGGGCGGATGCGGTAATGGTTCATATGCCAATTCACCCGTACGTAACAACAGGCGGTGTGAAGGCATACTTTCAGGAGATTATCGAAGCACTCGACATTCCTACGGTTATATATTTTAAAGATCCTGAGGTGTCTGATGAGGTACTCATCGAACTTGCCCCGCTTGACAATTTCGTCGGTGTAAAATATGCGATTAATGATTTGCCTCGTTTTGCAAAAATTGTACGTACGGTGCCCGAAGAGCATGGGGTGACGTGGATTTGCGGGACAGCGGAGAAGTGGGCACCGTTTTACTGGCATGCGGGTGCTAAAGGTTTTACGTCGGGATTAGTAAACATTCTTCCCGGCAAAGCAGTAGAGATGCTGGAAGCGCTTCGAAGTGACGATCATACAAATGTATGGAAGTTGTGGGAAGAGATTCTGCCATTCGAGGATTTACGAGCAAAATATAACCAAGGCAATAACGTTGTTGTCATCAAGGAAGCGATGGAAATGCTCGGTCAGCATGCAGGAGTAACAAGAGCTCCAGTCGATGCGTTAAGTGATACTGATAAAGCATTGGTGAGAGAATTGCTACACAGTTGGAATTTATTAGAAACGGCGAAGGGGTGATAGAGATGACAACAAAAACTTACAGAGTATTCGGTAATTATCTAAACGGACGATGGAAAGAAGAAAGCGGATCGTCAATCGAGAGCATTAACCCGTCGAACACTAGAGAAATCGTTGGATACGTACAAAATTCCAAAGCGGAAGTCGTCGATGAAGCAGTGGAAGCTGCGGACACAGCAGCACGTCTGTGGCGAAAGCTGACGGGCGCTGAACGGGGAAGTTACTTATTCAAGGCGGCAAATATCTTGGAAGAAAGACTGGATGAAATTGCGGAAACGCTTGCGCGTGAGATGGGAAAAACCCTTCCGGAATCAAAAGGAGAAACGGCTCGTGGTGTCGCGATTCTTCGTTACTATGCAGGGGAAGGTCTGCGCTCGGACGGAGATGTTATACCTGCAACTGACAGTAAAGCGCTTATGTTCTCAAAGAGGGTACCACTCGGTGTAGTCGGTGTCATTACGCCTTGGAACTTTCCGGTCGCGATTCCAGTTTGGAAGATCGCGCCTGCACTCATTTATGGAAACACAGTTGTATTTAAACCGGCAACAGAAGCCGCTGTTACCGCGGCGAAACTGGTCGAATGCTTCGCTGATGCAGGACTTCCTGATGGCGTCATTAACTTTGTGACAGGTTCCGGACGCGTCATTGGCAACGCCCTTGTCGGGCATGACAAAGTACATGGACTTACCTTCACCGGCTCTGAACAAACCGGTAGACAGATTGGAAAAACAGCAGCGGAAAGGGGCGCGAAATATCAGCTTGAGATGGGTGGGAAAAACCCTGTCATCGTCGCTGAGGACGCTGACCTTGCGTTGGCAGTAGAAGCTACGATAAGTGGAGCATTTCGCTCAACAGGTCAGAAATGTACAGCAACGAGCCGTGTCATTGTCGCTGAAGAAGTGCTTCAGCCGTTCCAAGAGCTGCTTATCGCAAAGACGAAAGAAATCACGATCGGCAACGCGATTGATGAGGGCATTTGGATGGGGCCTTCTGCAAGCGAAGCACAGCTAAAAACGGTGCTAGACTATATTGAGATTGGAAAACAGGAAGGCGCTGATCTCTTGTGCGGTGGGGAACGACTGACTGGCGACAACTTCAACGAAGGCTATTTCGTCGAACCGACGATCTTCTCAAACGTTAAAAGTGATATGCGTATCGCTCAAGAAGAAATTTTCGGACCGGTCATTGCTCTTATTGTTGCCAAAGACCTTGAAGAAGCGCTAACGATTGCGAACGACAGCCGTTACGGACTAAGCGCTTCGATTTTTACGACGAACATACAAAAAAATGCTTACCTTTATTGAAGACATGGATGCTGGTCTTGTACGCGTAAATGCTGAAAGTGCCGGGGTCGAACTGCAAGCTCCGTTTGGGGGCATGAAGTCATCGAGTTCACACTCAAGAGAGCAAGGACAGGCTGCCAAAGAGTTTTATACTTCGATTAAAACTGTATTTGTAAAGGGGTAATGACAATGAAAATTACTGATGTAAAGTTAACCGCAATTGGGATCCCGCGTCTGACCGGATTCGTGAATAAACATGTGATCGTTCAACTGTTTACAGATGAAGGAGTGGAGGGCATCGGAGAGATGTCCGACTTCTCTCATCTTCCTAAGTACAGTGTTGATATTCTTGACCTTGAAAATACGCTAAAACAAATTCTTGTTGGGAAAAATCCATTTGATATTGCGCCGATAAATACTGAGTTAAATGGAAATTTCCCAGAGGCGATGTATTACTATGAAAAAGGAAGTTTTATTCGAAACGGTGTTGATACAGCACTGTACGACTTATGTGCAAAAGTAATGGGCGTGTCCGTGTCTGATCTTTTAGGCGGTCGTCAACGTGAAAAAATCAAAGTATGCTTCCCGATTTTCCGTCATCGGTTTATGGAAGAAGTCGATGAAAATATAGAACTCGTTAGACAACAATATGCGAAAGGGTTCGATGTTTTCCGGCTGTATGTCGGTAAAAATGTTGACGCAGACGAAGCCTTTTTAGATCGACTATACAAAGAATTCGAAGGAAAAGTTAAAATTAAATCATTTGATTTCAGTCACCTTCTAGACTGGAAAGATGCACTAAGGATTACTCGACGACTTTCGAGGTACCCTGTTGATTTAATTGAAAGTCCCGCGTTTCGCAACGATTTCGAAGGATTGCGTCATTTCCGGTTGCAATGTGAGCTGCCTGTGAGTGAACACGTATGGAGTTTGCGCCAGCAATACGAAATGATCAAACATGATTCTGTTGATATTTTCAATATAGCTCCGGTCTTTATTGGTGGAATTACATCTGCCAGGAAAGCAGCTGATGCCGCAGGTGTTGCAGGGAAAAGCGTGTTAATCGGAACTACACAGGAACTTTCAATTGGAACCACAGCAATGGCTTACTTCGGTTCGACGCTAGACAATTTAAATTATATTTCAGATCCAACAGGTCCCGAGCTATATGTCGCTGATGTGGTGAAAAACAAAGTCCATTATGAAAGCGGTTACCTTCATTTGCCGCAACGTTCTACGGTCGGCCTAGGCATGGAACTTGATTGGGGAAAAATAGATCAGTACCGTGTAGACACGCTGAGTTGGGATGACGTGTCAGTCCATCAGCTTCAAGATCGAACTGCGCAAACTCGTTCGTAAAGTTAGGGGGAAAAGTTTTGAAACGATTAACTTTCAAAATGGGTCTGATTGCATTGTTTCTGAAAGTGTTTATTCTTGCCGCCTGTAGCGATGAAACCGAGACAGCTGTATCAGAAGCGGCAATTGATCATTATCCGAATCAAACGATTGAGCTATATGTGCCTGCCTCCCCTGGTGGGCAATCAGATGCTGGGGCAAGAGTACTTGCACGTCACATCGGCAAATACTTGGACAGTGACTTTGTGATCGTCAATCAAGATGCCGCAGGAGGTGCGCTTGCGTTTGAGAATGTATACCGGGCATCGGGTGACGGGTACAAGCTACTGTATTACCATCAAGCTTTGCATACGAGCTACGCTGTCGGTCAGTATGACTATTCTGCACTTGAAATGAAGTCGATTGGTACATTTGCGGGAATTAATCAAGTCTTTGTTACACGTGCCGATGCGCCTTGGGATTCTTTAGAAGAGTTGGTTGAAGAGGCAAGGGAGCGTCCATATGAAATTTTGTATGGGGGACAAATTGGAGGCACTACTCACTTCATGGGCGAACAACTTGGACAAATAGCTGGCGTTGATATTAAGGTGCTTGATGTTGGTGGAGAATCGGATCGAATGACCGCATTGCTTGGAAATCAAATTGACTTCGTTTCAACCGGCATCGGAAACGCATTGAATTATGTGAATTCTGGGGATTTTAAAGCGTTAGCCGTTTTGTCTGAAGAACGAGATGAATTAGCACCTGAAATTCCAACAGCATTAGAACAAGGTTACGACGTTCAGTTTCCAATTGTTCATACGTTATATGGACCAGCAGATTTGCCTGATGAGATTGTACAAAAGTGGAATGAAGCAACAAAAAAACTTGCAAAAGATGAAGAATACATTGAAGACTTATCGACAACATTTCAAACTCATATTCTCATGAATAGCGAAGAATCCCATGAGTTTAACAAGGAAGAACTTGAAAAGGCAGAAAGTATTGCTCAAGAGTTGTTAAAAGGAGATTAGAATGGGGGGATTGGCGTGACTAAGCTGGATCGGTGGATCGGAATTGCCGTTTTTATTGTAGGGGTTTACATGATTTTAGAAACGCTTACGATGAATTATATGATTCTCATGGACGATCCTGGTCCTGTCCTTCTGCCCAGGGTAGTTGGAGGCGCATTGGCGCTATGCGGTGTGGGTTTGTTTATCAGCGGATTGAAAGTAAAAGACATGCTAGCAGAAGAGTTTCCGAAGAAAAAGGAACAAGAAAAGAAAATGTACGTCATTTTAGGAAGTTTAATTTTGTACGCAATCGCATTTTCGCTCCTTGGTTATATGTTAAGTACATTCATCTTTCTCGTTGCTACGATGCTTTACTTATCGAATAAGAATACAATCAAACATTTCATTCAAGTCGGCGTAGCCTCTCTAGGTATTACATTTCTCATCTATTGGATTTTTACTGAGTATCTAGATGTCATTTTGCCTAGTGGTTTTATAGGATAAGGGGGATAAAAGATGGATGTATTACTCTCAAGTATCAGCGAAGTATTTACACCCTTTGTCATCTTACTAATGGTTTTAGGTGTTTTTATTGGATTGATTTTCGGAACAGTGCCCGGATTAACATCGACAATGGGGATGGCATTATTTGTCCCTTTCACGTTCACACTCGAACCAATTCAAGGAATCAGTTTTCTTATTTGTCTTCATCTCGGTGGCGTTTCTGGTGGTCTAGTTGCTTCAACATTACTGGGAATACCCGGAACACCATCATCGATCGCGACGACATTTGATGCGTATCCTATGGCGAAAAACGGTGAACCTGTACGTGCATTGGGGATCGGGATTGTTGCATCACTTGTTGGCGGGTTACTGAGTTTTATTGCGCTTATAACCGTTTCTCCGCTTATCTCGAGTTTTGCGGTGCAAATGGGACCATTTGAATTTTTTTGCACTTATCTTTTTTTGCACTTTCACTTCTTGCAGTTTTAGCGCAAGGCAGTATGTTGAAGGGGATAACCGCTGGGTTCATTGGGTTGGCCATTGGGATGGTCGGTTTCGCCCCTGTAGATGGACTAGAGCGATACACTTTTGGAGTGTTGGAACTTAAAGGTGGTATCAGTTTATTGCCTCTAATAATGGGGTTGTTCGCCATTGCCCAAATCCTTTCTGAAATCCGTGCTGGCGATCAGCGAAAAGACATGAATTTCTCGGTAAGAGGAATTGGCATAAAGTTCGCTGAATTCTTAGCAAATAAGTGGAACTTGCTTCGTTCTTCTCTCATTGGAATCGCTTTTGGAATCTTGCCTGGCTTGGGCAGTGGAACATCGAACCTTGTCGCCTATGCTCAAACGAAACAAGCCTCCAAAGATAAAAAGAAGTTTGGAAAAGGTGCACCAGAGGGGATCTATGCTTCTGAATCTGCGAATACTGCAGCTACCGGTGGTTCACTAATTCCCATGCTTACATTGGGTATTCCAGGGGATACGGTCACGGCGATATTGCTTGGCGGTTTTATGATCCATGGTATACAGCCGGGTCCATTATTTTTTGCTGAAAACAGAGATATCGTTAATGTTGTGTTTATTGCTTTTTTTCGTCGCTATTTTTCTTGTTCTGCTTTTTCAGTTGTTCGCGATGAGATTCTTTACACGAGTGTTAATGGTACCAAAAGAATACTTATTTCCGGTCATCCTTGTACTGTGTTTTATCGGTGCATTTGCTACAAACACATCTTCGTTTGATATTGGCGTTATGCTCTTTTTCGGCGTTGTTGGATATATACTCCTAAGGAGTCGCTTCCCAATTGCACCACTTATATTAGGTTTTATCCTTGGCCCTTTACTAGAAACTTATTTACGAAGAGCCTGATGTCTACAGGCGATGTGACAGACTTTTTTTACCAAACCGTTTTCAGCAATATTTATCATAATCGGCTTGGCTTGTGTGGTATATACATTGATTCATGAGGTTCGGTCGAAGAAAAGTGAATCAGAATCAATAGGAATGTAAATAAAGAATTAATTAATGTAAAACCGGCTGCAAACCCTAATATCAGTAAAAATATTTTGGTGATTATATACAAAAAAACACATCTAACTTTATGTGAAGCGTCTATAAAAGAAAATTAGTTAAAGTCTTCCATAGAAAAAAAGTTATACTTGTATGAAATTTTTTTAAAATGTATATGAATTTATAGAGGGCGCTTAAGCATCTTAAATTCTTCGGGAGGAATAGATTACGCCCTCCAATATCATTGTATGTAAATATGAATTTAATTGTGAAAAGTATTCCCATAAGAGCTTGTCCTTAGAATTAATACTTATCTAGCTTTCCATGATAAGCCAACTTCTAATACTAAGTACAATTTATAGACAGTATAGAAAAAGCGCACATGAAAAGTGCGCTTTTTTATTTACATGCCTACCTTTACTGCTTAAATAGTATTGAACCGCTCATATAGATAAATTGTTGTAAAGATTGTGGTGAACCTAAATTTGACCAACCACCTACTATTGTCAGCAATGACCCAGCATTAATTAATATATTTATATTGTTGTTAATACCATTTAATATGGTAGACGTTGGATTTGAAGTGCCTGATGCAAAGCCTTCAGAAGAGTAGGTTATACTTTCAGGTATTATTGTAAAATTTAAAGTACCTGGTTCAGCGATTGCTATAGCAACATATGGTCTGAAATCTGATCCACTTAATGTTGAGAAGCTAGCATAGTTGTTAAACATCGCAGAGATACCAGTTAGTTGAAAAGCTTCTGGAAAATTGAAGAAAAACTGATAATTATCAGTAGAAAAAGGTACGGTAAAAGTGCCTTCATTTAAATTTAAGTTATTACTGGTTCTTCCAAATGAAAGAAGGTTGATACTTGAAGAAGCACCACTTGCATTTGTACTAGGCAGTGCTGTTCCTCTACCTGCACCACCTGCAGATGAAAAAACAAGGCTAAAACTAGAAAGTGCCGAGCTCCCTGTAACGCCTTGTGGACCAGTTGCCCCAGTGATACCTGTTACTCCTTGTAGTCCAGTCACTCCGGTGGTACCCGTTACGCCTCGCAGTCCAGTTGCACCGGTGGTACCTGTTATTCCTTGCAACCCGGTCGCACCTGTGGAACCTGTTATTCCTTGCAGCCCGGTCGCGCCAGTGGAACCTGTTATTCCTTGCAGCCCAGGCGCTCCGGTGGCACCCGTTATTCCTTGTAGTCCAGTCACTCCGGTGG
>NZ_BAXL01000033.1:0-38520 GCF_000698185.1 Geomicrobium sp. JCM 19055 | reverse complement strand
ACATAAGATTATTTACAAAAAAAACACTTGCATTCGTAATGGTTTTAGAGTAAAATAATGTTGTCCATGAGCCAACAGACACATTCCACAGTAGCTCAGTGGTAGAGCAACCGGCTGTTAACCGGTAGGTCGCTGGTTCGAATCCTGCCTGTGGAGCCATACTTGGAGAGCTGTCCGAGTGGCCGAAGGAGCACGATTGGAAATCGTGTAGGCGGCATTAACCGTCTCGAGGGTTCGAATCCCTCGCTCTCCGCCATAACACATTATGCAAGAATAATCTTAAGCTGGCCCGTTGGTCAAGGGGTTAAGACACCGCCCTTTCACGGCGGTAACGCGGGTTCGAATCCCGCACGGGTCACCAACAATATCGCGGGATAGAGCAGTCTGGTAGCTCGTCGGGCTCATAACCCGGAGTCGGAGGTTCAAATCCTCCTCCCGCAACCAATTATTTTCGAAACTACTTCGAAGAGTAATAAGATAAGCATCAAGATACATACATAATTACTATGAAGTAAAACATTTACTATTGTGGGCCTGTGGTGTAGCGGTTAACATGCCTGCCTGTCACGCAGGAGATCGCGGGTTCGATTCCCGTCAGGCCCGCCATTATTTCAAAAAGTGTTTTGGCTCGATAGCTCAGTTGGTAGAGCAGTAGACTGAAAATCTACGTGTCGGCGGTTCGATTCCGTCTCGAGCCACCATTTGTTGCCGATCTAGCTCAATTGGTAGAGCAACTGACTTGTAATCAGTAGGTTGGGGGTTCAAGTCCTCTGGTCGGCACCATCATAGATGGAGGGGTAGCGAAGTGGCTAAACGCGGCGGACTGTAAATCCGCTCCCTCAGGGTTCGGCGGTTCGAATCCGTCCCCCTCCACCATTTACTAATAGGGGTATAGTTTAATGGTAAAACGAAGGTCTCCAAAACCTTTGATGTGGGTTCGATTCCTACTACCCCTGCCATAACAAATTGGAGCTTAGAGATTAATATGGCGGCTGTGGCGAAGTGGTTAACGCACCGGATTGTGGTTCCGGCACTCGTGAGTTCGATTCTCATCAGCCGCCCCATATTGGGCCATAGCCAAGCGGTAAGGCATCGGATTTTGATTCCGTGATGCGCTGGTTCGAATCCAGCTGGCCCAGCCATTTCTCATGCGGGAGTAGTTCAGTGGTAGAACACCACCTTGCCAAGGTGGGGGTCGCGAGTTCGAATCTCGTCTCCCGCTCCAAATTATGGCGGCATAGCCAAGTGGTAAGGCAGGGGTCTGCAAAACCCTTACGCCCCGGTTCAAATCCGGGTGCCGCCTCCAAAGAGAAATTCTGCCTCAACCAATGCCGGGGTGGTGGAATTGGCAGACACACAGGACTTAAAATCCTGCGGTTGGTAACAACCGTGCCGGTTCAAGTCCGGCCCTCGGCACCATTTTTAAAACAAACGCGTAAAGCGATACTTTGAAACAGTCACAACTTATGTGGCTGTTTTTGTTTTATAAAGGAGAGTTATACTAGTGAAAAGAATTGATGTGCGAGTAAAGAAACTTGATGAAGATGCTGTCATTCCAACCTATGAGTCACAAGCAGCTGCAGGGTTTGATTTGTATGCACTTGAAGATGTTGTCATTCGCCCTGGTGAGACGAAATTAGTTCGTAGTGGACTCGCTTTTGAAATCCCTGAAGGGTATGAGATGCAAGTACGACCACGAAGTGGATTGTCAAAAAAAACGAAACTACGTATTTCAAACAGTCCAGGAACAATTGATGCAGATTACCGAGGAGAAGTAGGGATTCTATTGGATAATCTGAATTCAAACGAAGCTTCTTCTGTTTATAATACATCAGGAAAAGCAATTGAAGGATTACATGACAAAGGAAGTTATGTCATTGCTAAACATGATCGCATTGCGCAAGGTGTGTTACAAGAAGTGCCACAAGCAAACTTCATTGAGGCAGACGATTTAAGTAGTACAAGTCGTGGCACTGGTGGTTTTGGGTCTACAGGTCAATAAAGTGAGAAAAGGTAACCATTCTGGGTTACCTTTTTTGGCATATTGTATAGAACTTGCTCTTAAAATTGTACAATCTGTCAGGTGCATATTGCTCACAAATTCGATACAATAGAGCTCATACTCTTTTGATTAAATAATTGGAATATTAGTAATAATGTTATTTAATCTTACTTCATTCATGAAGGAGGGCTTTCGTTTGAATGTGTTGGATCGTTTAAAAGAGAACTTTGACGAAGTGGAACAAGCTTTATCAAAGCAAGAAGCTGTAGAGGAGTCCAATCGTTGTTTGTATTGTTATGATGCGCCATGCATCACAGCATGTCCTACAGGCATCGATATACCCTCGTTTATTCAAAAGATCTCATCTGACAATGTGTACGGTTCCGCACGAACAATTATGGAAGCAAATCCAGTAGGAGCAAGCTGTGCAAGAGTATGTCCTACCGAAGAATTGTGTGAGGGTGCTTGTGTTCTTAATCATTCAACAACACCTATTATGATTGGTAAATTACAACGCTATGCGACTGACTGGGCGAAACACAATGAAAAAGTATTGTTTAAACAAGGAAGACCGATTGACCGCTCTATAGGTATTGTCGGTGGTGGTCCTGCTGGTTTATCTTGTGCAAGAGAGTTAGCAGTGCAAGGGTACGCAGTAACCATCTATGAAGCGAATGAAGAAGCTGGTGGGCTTGATACGTATGGCATCGTTTCGTTCCGACTTCCAAAAGCTGTTTCTCGTTGGGAAGTAAAACAAGTGGAAGAGCTTGGTGTAGACATTCAGACGAATTGTAAAGTTGGTGAGGATGTCTCATTTAATGAAATTCAGTCCAAGCATAATTCAATCGTATTAGCGATTGGTATGGGCGAAGTTCCAAACCTTCATCTTCATGGCGAAACGTTAGAAGGCGTACATGATGCAATTCAACTCGTAAAATCAACGAAGAAGGACGATCTTCCTGAACCGCTAGTAGGTAAACGAGGGGTTGTAATCGGAGCAGGGAACACAGCAATTGATGGAGCGACTTGTGCTGTAAGGCTGGGAGCCGAACAAGTTCAAATCTTGTATCGACGTACGAGTGAAGAGATGACAGCTTATGACTTTGAATATGAGTTTGCAAAGCAAGATGGTGTAGAGTTCCGTTGGTTAACGATGCCTACACGCATTCATGGAAACGATCAAGGAAAAGTGACTAGCATTGAATGTGTGAAAATGGAATTGCAAGAACCTGGTGAAGACGGCAGAAGACGAGTTCAACCCATTGAAGGGTCTAATTTTACGATTGAGGTAGACTTTGTGATTAAAGCAATTGGCCAAAATCGTTATGTGGACCTATTAAATGAGATCGGTGTTGATCACGTTAATGGTGTTGTGCGTGTGGAAGAAGGGCGATTTATTACCTCATTAGAAAATGTGTACGCGTGTGGTGACGTCACATTTGGAGAAGGTCATGGTGAGGCTATGGTCGTAACGGCAGCAGAGCAAGGGAAACAAACTGCCTATCGCATTCATGAACACTTACAAGGTCAAGCTCGTACTTTTGCATAGAGGAGGTTAATGATGGCAGATTTAATGACGAATGTAGGTGGGATTACGTCACCGAATCCATTTTGGCTCGCAAGTGCACCTCCAACAAACTCAGGTTATCAAGTGCAGCGTGCGTTTGAAGCTGGATGGGGAGGCGCTGTCTGGAAAACATTAGGCGACCCAATTATTAATACGACGTCACGATTTGCGGCAGTTTCATACAATGGGCAACGAGTGGCAGGGTTTAATAATATTGAGCTGATCACTGATCGCCCTCTAGAAGTGAACTTGAAAGAAATTTATGAAACGAAGAAACGCTTTCCAGATCATGCAATAATCGCTTCGTTAATGATGGAGCCAAAACGTGAGCGATGGCATGAACTTGTTAAACGAGTGGAGCAAGTAGGTGTTGATGGGCTAGAGTTAAACTTCGGTTGTCCGCACGGTATGGCAGAACGTGGGATGGGTTCAGCATCAGGACAAGTGCCTGAACTTGTTGAAAAGCAAACGTATTGGGTGAAAGAAGTAGCAACTACACCAGTGATTGTGAAATTAACACCGAACATCACAGACATTACGGCGACAGCAGAAGCCGCAGTCCGTGGCGGCGCTGATTCAATTAGCCTAATCAACACAATTAATAGCTTGGCAGGTGTTGATATTCATACGTGGAATACGATCCCGAATGTTGATGGCAAAGGGGCTCATGGTGGATATTGTGGTCCTGCAGTCAAACCAATCGCGTTGAATATGGTTGCAGAATGTGCTCGAAATGAAAATGTGAATGTACCGATATCTGGTATTGGTGGCATTTCAAACTGGCAAGACGCTGTCGAGTTTATGCTGATGGGGGCATCAGGTGTCCAAGTGTGTACACAAGCGATGCACCACGGATTTCGCATCGTTGAGGACATGATTGAAGGACTTAATCTTTATTTGGATGAAAAAGGGTTATCTTCAGTTAGCGAACTAACAGGCCAATCGGTTAAAAAAATATTCAAATTGGGGCGATTTGAATTTAAATCACCAAATCGTTGCCGAGATTAACAACGACGTTTGCATCAATTGCAACAAATGCCATATTGCTTGTGAAGATACTGCTCATCAATGTATTGATATGTTAAATGATGAAGATGGCAATCCAATTTTACGTGTTCGCGAAGAAGAGTGCGTCGGCTGTAATCTTTGCTCGATCGTCTGTCCTGTTGATGGTGCAATTAATATGGTCGAGAAACTAAATGACCGTCCGCCGATGAGTTGGAATGAGCGTGAACGTGTGATTCAATCATTAACTGCTTCAAAATCGTCATAACCAGAAAGGAATTCGGATATGAAAATTATAAAAAAACGGAACGGTTGTCACAGCTTCTGACACATTTCAAGCAGACATAAAAATTGTTGATGACAAGATTGAAGCAGTCGGACTTGGATTAAGTACAGAAGGAGCAGAGGTGATCGATGCTTCTGGGCGTTACATCTTCCCTGGTGGAATTGACCCTCATACACACCTTGATATGCCGTTTGGCGGTACAGTCACAAAGGATGATTTCGAAACGGGAACAGTTGCTGCGGCGTTTGGTGGGACGACGACAATCATTGATTTTTGTTTGACTGAAAAAAAGCAAACCGTTGTCGGATGCGATTGAAGTGTGGCATAACAAATCCAAAGATAAAGCAGCAATCGATTATAGTTTTCATTTAATGATCGGTGAGATGAATGATCACGTCCTTAAGGAACTGCCGCAAGTCATTGAGCAAGAAGGAATTACGTCATTTAAAGTATTCATGGCATACAAAAATGTCTTCCAAGCAGACGATGCAACCTTGTTCCAAACGTTAATTAAAGCAAAGGAACTCGGCGCACTTGTGATGGTTCATGCAGAAAACGGTGATGTGATTGATTATTTAACGAAAAAAGCACTTCAAAACGATCAAACCGCACCGATCTATCATGCACTCACAAGACCCCCAGAAGCAGAAGGAGAAGCAACAGGGAGAGCTAGTCAATTAACAGCATTAGCCGATTCACAGCTGTATGTCGTTCATGTGACTTGTGAAGAAGCAGTCAAACAGATTGAAGAAGCTAGGAAAAAAAGGTGCTGACGTTTGGGGAGAAACGTGTCCTCAATATTTAGTGCTCGACCAAAGCATTATGGACCAACCAGATTTCGAAGGCGCAAAATACGTCTGGTCACCACCGCTTCGTGAAAAACAACATCAAGAGTCACTCTGGAATGCCTTAAGAACTGGCTCTTTGCAAACGCTTGGATCGGATCAATGTTCATTTGACTTTAACGGTCAAAAAGATTTAGGGAAAGACGATTTCACAAAGATTCCAAACGGAGGCCCGACGATTGAAGATCGTATGTCGATTCTGTATTCAGAAGGAGTGTGTAAAGGTCGAATTACACTCAATCAGTTTGTTGAGTTAACATCTACTCGCGCTGCTAAACTCTTCGGGTTGCATCCGAAAAAAAGGAACGATTGCAGCCGGTGCAGATGCTGATCTTGTTATTTTTAATCCGGATGTTACGCGGACATTGTCACAGAAAACGCATCATTTAGCGGTTGATTATAATGCGTTTGAAGGATTAGAAGTCAGTGGGAAAGCGGAGACCGTTCTCTTACGTGGACAGGTTATTGTTGAAAACGATCAATATGTTGGTACCAAAGGCCAAGGTGAGTACATTAAGCGAGCGAAGTATGGTCATCAGTTAGAATCGAAAGTCGCTCAACGATAGTTCCTTATAAAAGGAGTGAAAGTGATGAAAGAACATGAAGATTATTTGAAAGAAAAGCGTCGAATTGACGAGCTATTCGATCGTGGCTATACGATTGAGCACGTAGAGGAGAATCTTGATGGTGCATTCGTGACGTTTCGTTTAGGGGAAGTAACAGAAGTCGTAAATTTTCTAAATGCCAATGCAAGGAAGTACTTTTCGACAAAGATGATCTCTTAAGGAGCACTCTATGCAAAATCAAAAAATAGCAATTAACGGTAAACGGCTTGAAGAAACGATTGAGAGATTTGCGGACTTTGGCAGAACCGACAATAACGGAGTGACTCGTCTCGCATTAAGTGCTGAAGACGTTCGTGCGCGGAATTACCTGGTCGAGTGTTGCGAAACGTTAGGCTTACACGTAACCAAAGATGATTTAGGCAACCAGTATGCACGATTCGAAGGGAGTGACCCAAAGGCAGATCCCGTCTATGTTGGTTCTCATTTAGATAGCGTCAAAAAAAGGAGGCCGGTACGATGGAGCGCTCGGTGTGATCGCTGCGCTTGAAGTCATCCGTACGATGATTGACTATTCGATTCAACCGAAGCGACCAATTATTCTCGTGAACTTTACAAATGAAGAAGGAGCCCGCTTCGAACCTTCGATGATGAGTTCAGGGGTTTTATCGGGTAAGTTCAATCAGGAAGAAATGAACGAGAAACGTGATCGAAATGGAGTTACCTTTCTGGAAGCGTTAAAGGAAAGTGGTTATGAAGGCAAGACAGACGAGCGCTTAACGAGCGGCAAAGCGTTTTTAGAATTACACATTGAACAAGGTCCTGTTCTAGAGGAAGAAGACATCACCATCGGTGCGGTAGAATGTGTAGTAGGCATGGTCTGCTATGAAATCGAAGTGCTAGGAGATTCTAATCACGCAGGAACAACGCCGATGGCGATGCGGGACGACGCATTGTTTACAGCGGTCGATACGATCCAATCGCTAAGAAATCGATTGGATCAGTTAGATGAACGTCTTGTCTATACAATCGGGCGTATAGAAGCATCACCGAATATCCATACGGTTATACCGAACCGCATCGTTTTTAGTCTTGAAGCAAGGCACCAAGATGAAGACGTCATTTCAGAAGTGGAGCAGATCATTCACTCTTTCGATGAACGTAATCGTATTGAAACGAAGCGGTTGTGGCAGCGAGATACGGTCTGGTTTGATTCTGCAGTCGTTAATGTGGTTGAAGAAGCGAGTAAACAATTGGGCACAACGCATCGACGAATGGTGAGTGGGGCTGGGCACGACGCACAGTTTATTGCGTCGATGATGCTACTGCGATGATTTTTGTTCCGAGTTTACGCGGAAAAAGCCATTCTGAAGACGAGTATACTTCGCCTAAAGATTGTATCGCAGGTGTGAATGTCTTATTTGAAGCAGTAAGTACATTGAGTCAGGAATAAGTACCGAAACAGCCATCTGTCCTGTGGCTGTTTTTTTTCATTTTTAAGTCGAATTACTTCTAAGTCATGGGGCGAACGTAAACTAGACAATACGGCAACAATGAGATGCTAAACAGTAAGCGTGAAACATAGTAAAAACATTTCGCTATTTATAGGTCTATTTTCGTTACTTTTATAGATAATGGTAGTAAAAATGACATTGAATATTAATTATTCAGAAAACGGTGATATACTAATAAAAACTGCAATGGAGGTCATGTATGAGAACTTCACACATAACAAAAGTAGGATTATTAACGTTAATTGCTGGTGGAACGTTGCAACTAGGTCTATCGTCGGAACTGCAAGGGGAAGAAGAGGCGTCTGCGAAAATAGAACTTCGGAATGATTTATTGGAGATTTTGGATACAGAACAATTGCAAAGTGCTTTGCCGGGTGTCCATGTTCGTCATAGTGAAACGGGTGAAGAGCTATTTAGTTATAATAGCGATATTAGCCTCGCGCCAGCTTCCGGTCAAAAGCTTCTCGTTGGTGCCACAGCGTTAGACGTTTTAGGACCGGAGTTTACATTTGAGACAGGGGTTTACACGGACGGCTATACACGTGGCAGCATACTTCACGGTAATATCTACTTAAAAGGCGGGGGCGATCCGACGTTACTCGCTTCTGACTTTGATCAATTAGCAAAAGAACTACATAATCAAGGTATTCGCATGGTCCAAGGAGACATTATTGCAGACGATACTTACTTTGATGATACAAGACTATCATTAGACCTCTCTTGGGCAAATCAACGAGGACAAGTCGGGGCTCAAGTGTCGGCGTTAAGCTTTGCCCCTGATGCAGCGCTTATTTCAGATGTCGCATTAGATCGTTATAATACTGCCTCGGTTTATGTTGAAGTGCACCCAGGTGAAGAGCCTGGTGATGAGGCAGAAATCAAGGTAACTCCAGAATCTGACTATTATTCAATCGATAATCAGATGATCACGGTTGAAGAAGACGGAGATCGACAGTTAACCGGTTGGGGGAGAGATCATGGAACGAACGATATTTTCTTTGAAGGGACCATTCCAGTAGGTGGTAGCTCATTTAATCAATACGTTTCAATCTGGGAGCCAACCAACCTAGCGGCTGACCTGTTTGCAGAAGGTCTTAAAGATGCTCGAGTTCGAGTCAATGGAGATGTTGTTTTAGGTGAAACCCCAGAAGATGTAGAAGCGTTATTTATTCACGAATCGATGACGCTTGAAGAACTGATGATTCCGTATATGAAATTTAGTCAAAACAGTCACTCTGAGCATTTAACAAAGGCGCTCGGTCAAGAAGTCCATGGAGAGGGAAGTTGGGATAAAGGTTTGGACGTTGTCGAAGAGTATTTAGATTCAGCAGGCGTGAATACGAACGTCGTTCAACTTCGAGACGGATCGGGGATGTCACACTTAAATGCAATTCCAACAGAAGAAATGACGCAATTTCTTTTGCATGCGCAAGATGAAGAGTGGTTTGACATCTTTTACGGTTCATTACCGGTTGCAGCAGAAAGCGATCATTATGTAGGGGGAACACTTCGTACGCGAATGGCTGATACAGCAGCGGCAAGCAACGTGGCAGCGAAAACTGGGAGTCTTACGAGTAAATCATCGTTGTCTGGCTATGTGACGGACGCTGATGGTGAAGAGTGGATCTTCTCGATTATTATGAACAATTATATCGGAAGTTCGCCAACAGCTGTTGAAAACGACATTGCCATTCGATTAGCCGAATATGAAGCAGATTGAGAACAAGCGCGGAGGGGCATTGTGGCACCAACCGCGCTTGTTCTTTTCACCTACACCTGTTCGTGATCTAATTCATGTTGGACAGGCTCTTCAATAAAGATCTCGTGAGGAATTCCTTCTGCTTGTTCTAAGAACAACGCTCGTTGCTGTGCAATAAAATTGTTTAGTGAAGGATACATTCCATTTGGACCAATAAGAGTCATACTAAGCTTGCTAACGAGTTCTCCACTGTTATAAACCGCGATATAGCGATTATTCTGTTCATCGACTTCAAAAGAAAATGTTAAGGTCATCGCCGGATTCCTACCTTTAGATCTCGGTTATTTAGACATAAAAAAACTCGTCTAGCGATTCGTTTCTTAAAAAACGATCGAACTGTACGAGTGCTGACTAGCCGAAATAATCGTCTAGTTACTATAATAATTGGTGGCGATGGTGGGAGTCGAACCCACACTTCCGAAGAAACGCGATTTTGAGTCGCGCGCGTCTGCCAATTCCGCCACATCGCCATGATTATGTATTGATTTGTTCGTTCTGACAAGTTATATAATAGCACGCCATTAACGTATATGACAAGCCTTATTTTATATCAATATGAAATTTTATCGTGAAAAGCATTATATAGGGATAACAGCCCGATTCCATGTTAGTTGGAGTCAGGGCTGTTTCTTTTTTTGTCGACTTGCTTCTTCTTCTTCTAATTCTTTTACTAACTTTGCCCGGCGTTTTTTGTAATCTTTAACTCTCCAGACGAGGTTGATCATTATAATGACAATGGCCACTCCGATTAAAACGTAAATGATTGTTCCAGTCACCGCACCGGTCATCGCAAGGATGAGCAATACGATCATAATTCCCATCGTGATGTTCTCAAATGTTTTTAAAGACATTGCGTGTAAAAAATCCTTTCTTATCAAATAATAAAGTCAAAGGGGTGTGAGCTTTGACTTTAACGATCTTTGTTGTAGCAATCTTAGTCGGCGTACTAGGCATTGGTTATGGTGTCTTTTCAATTTTTAAGGAACTTGGTTATTCAAACCGAAACTAAATGAATTGTGCAAGCGGTTGTTCACGATGTAGAACAGCCGTTTTAATTTGTCCACCATGAACTTGTGTAAATAAGTCACCAATATGCTTCGTAAACGTGACCGCTTCATCTTCACTTTTGCTCGGAGGAATATATAACACGTGTAGTCCGGTTGTCGTTTCATAATTTATAGCCGTTCGGATACTATCGACAACGGGCTACCGAATGGACCGTTTGCATCTTTTGTGATGAGCTTACGTTCTGCAGAATTTACTCTGCCATTTAGCCCTTCAAACGATTCATTAGATTTACCGAGGGTAACCGTAACATCTCCGTGTATGTTTTCCATGTCATAAAGCCCGAGAGGAAGTTCATATTGCAAAGAGAAAAAGTTGTTTAGACTGACCGCTGAGGAAATTTCAGGTAGTGGCTTTTTCGCCTTAATTCTTCGAAATAAGGCTTCGTGTGATGGTCGATATTTCCCAGGATCGACACCAATCGCTTTAAACACTTGCCTCCACTCTCGAACGCCTTCATAATATGTAACAGGTTGATCTAACAAGTCCAACTCAATAGTGTGACGATGAAGTTCAATTCGACTCGCAAGTTGATCAGGAATGTTACTAACGACAATATTCTCATATTGAATGAGACCGACTTTAAACGATGGAACGTGTTGAATGAGTTGTTCAGATAAATGAAAGTTCATCGTAACCTCCCTCTCACGTTCATTTTAGCATAATTGAAAGGAACGCTCGAAATGAATGAGGAATTAAAACAAGAGATTATCGCATATAGCAAAACGATCGGAATTGATAAAATCGGTTTTGCTAGTGCGGATCCTTTCTTAACTTTAAAAGAACGCTTAAGGGAACAGCAACGACTAGGCTATGAGTCTGGGTTTGAAGAGTCCGATATTGATTTACGAACGGAACCTGAACGGTTGCTGCCTTATGCGAAATCCATTATAGCCATTGCACTAAGTTATCCATCTAAGTTGAAGAACCCACCCAAAGGCGTTAAAGGAAAGCGCAGAGGGTTGTTCTGTCGTGCTTCTTGGGGCGCTGATTATCATCATGTCCTCAATGATCGTTTGCAAAAACTACAAGAATTCATTGAGAGCAAAGTACCTGATGCGAAGATGGCTTCGATGGTCGATACTGGAGCATTATCTGACCGAGCTGTAGCAGAACGAGCGGGTATAGGATTTAGCGGAAAGAATTGTATGATTATTACGCCTGAATATGGTTCATACGTTTATCTCGGGGAAATGATTACGACAATTCCGTTTGAGCCTGACACGCCAATTGAAGAAGGTTGTGGGACGTGCAACAAATGTGTCGAAAGCTGTCCTACAGGTGCGCTCATTCAAGGTGGACAACTTGATGCACAAAAATGCATTGCGTTTTTAACGCAGAAAAAGGACTTCATTCCAAAACAATATCGTAAGAAAATCGGTAATCGTTTATACGGTTGTGATACGTGCCAAGTCGTTTGTCCAATTAATAAAGGCAAAGGTGAGGAGTATCAACCGGAGTTTGAACCAGATCCTGAGAAAGTAAAACCAGAGTTGTTACCTTTATTGTCGCTTTCTAATCGACAATTTAAAGAGAAGTATGGGGAAATGGCCGGTTCATGGAGAGGGAAGAAGCCAATTCAGCGTAACGCCATTTTAGCACTTGGCCACTTTAAAGAAGAATCAGCGAGTGAGACGCTACGACAATTATTAACCGATGACGCAAGACCTGTGATTCGTGGTACTGCAGCATGGGCACTTGGTGAAATCGGTGGCGACGATAATGAACTTGCGATGCAGCAAGCGTTAGAAAAAGAAGAAGATCTAGACGTAATCAAAGAAATTGAAGAAGCATTAACGTAAGACCTCCGTCAAGGACGTTGCCTAATGAACCGAGTGAGATGTTCAACTAGGTTAACGAACTTTTCGGAGGTTTTTTTATCTTGAACTGTAAAATGTCCGCATACATTAGATGTAACGAGGAAGGAGCGGTCATGATGAACAACTTAGTAAGAAAGCGACTTGCGGCGCATTTTCAGCAGTTGGCGGAATGGAAAGCAAAAGGCATTGATGCGAAACTACTGACTCCAGAAGAAAAAAAAGTAACACAACGAATCAAAAAACAAACGCGCAAAGCAAAGCTCGTGAAAGTACATGTTGATGCCACTCCTTATCAAATCATTACGACAGGTCCCGATTCTCACATTGATTATTCATTGAACGTGAGTAAATTGTTTCGTTTCGGTGATGATTTTTATTTAGAGGAAACGAATGAGATTCGGCAAATTGTTCTAAAACACAATAAAATTATGAGCGATCAAGAAAAACACCAAAATGATGAGATTGATGTTAAAAAGCAGGGACGAAGCACACATAAACAAACTCTTGAACGTACCGGTACTTACAACCGCTTAAAGGCCGTACAATACGCTGAGCGTTGGTGGAATGACTATAACCCTGATTATCCGGAGTTTACAGACAATTGTACGAATTTTATCTCCCAATGTTTACATGCGGGTGGAGCACCGATGCATGGGGTACCGGTTCGTGACCAAGGGTGGTGGTGGAGAGGAGAAAACTGGAGTTACTCGTGGGCCGTTGCCCATTCATTACGGTGGTATTTAAGTGGCTCAACAAAAGGGTTAACGGCTAAAGAAGTTGAACGGGCTGAAGAGTTACGACCTGGTGACATTATTTGTTATGACTTTGATGGCAGTGGAAGATGGGATCATAATGCAATTGTTGTTCGAAAAGACAATGAACGCCAACCCCTCGTTAATGCTCAAACCGCGAATAGTCGCAATCGGTTTTGGAAGTACGAAGATTCTACAGCCTGGACGGAGAACATTAAGTATAAGTTTTTTGCGATCCATGATCAGTTTTCGTAACGTAAGTTTGTGCTATACTGTGTGATGAAACATTATCGAAGAGGAGTCAACAAGATGGCTTTGCATATTGTATTACATGAACCAGAGATTCCAGCAAACACAGGGAATATTGCACGAACGTGTGCAGGTACGGGAACAGCTCTACACTTAATTCACCCGCTAGGTTTTTCCACAGAAGACCGAATGTTAAAGCGAGCAGGCTGTGATTATTGGCCGAGTGTTAATATTACGTATCACGATTCTTTAGAAGCGTTTTTAGCCTTAAGAAAGAATGATCGTGTATTCTTCGTAGAGACGACCGGCAGCGATTTGTATACGAACTTTGATTATAGTGATGTTTCAGAGGATGTTTATTTCGTCTTTGGAAAAGAAACGAAAGGATTACCTGAATGGGTGGCAGCGGAGTATCCTAATCAATGCATTCGTTTACCACAAAATGATCTTATTCGTTCGTTGAACCTTTCAAATGCTGCAGCGATTATTATTTATGAGGCACTACGTCAACGAGGCTTTCCAGCAGTTAACTAATGAACAAACCCCTGTGGAAGATCCACAGGGGTTTGTTGTTGTCTTATTGTTGATGAGGTTTTGAGTTTTTGCCAGCTGTCATAATAGCAGTAATGAACGCCGCGCAGACAGTTAATAGTAAAAATAAGCGCATCTAAGTAGTTGCCTCCCTTAACAGTCATTCGATTCAAAGTAGATGAGACCTAGCATCACTTTGGACACATACTAGATAGTATTATTATAGCGAATAATTGTTTTTATGTACATGTTTGTCAGTGAATCGCCATTCCCCTATACTAAAAAGGAATGGTGATTAAAAAGGAGGAGTTATGCAATGTATGTTGTAATGAATGAATTAAATGTAAATGAAGATCAACATGAACACGTGAAAGCACGTTTTGAGAAGAGTAAAGATCGTATGAATGATGTACCGGGTTGCTTAGAATTCCTTTTCTTAGAAAGTGAAAAAGAAGATGTAAGCTTTATCGTCTTTACGAAATGGGAAGCGAAGTCAGATTATGAAAACTGGCTAAACAGTGACGCGTTTAAACATGCACATCGTGGGCAACAATCGCAAAGCCAAGAGAAACCTCCAACAACTGCGAACAACTTACGTTCGTTTGACGTTGTTTTTCATACGTAAAATCAAGAGGTCACCGTCTTAGACGGTGATCTTTTTTTTATGGACGGATTGTTTCCTTTCCTAAGGTTATCTTCATCTAGGTGGTTGCATAGAATAAAAAAACACATGGGGATGAGCGGAGCCGAAAGGCGGTTTGCGCTTCTTTTTCATTGTTGTTATTCCTAAACAGGCTGTCGGGGTGAGTCAGAACATATAACGATCCGAAAAAGGGAGGCATTCGGTGGATATACTATCTAAAATGAAGGACTACCGTCATGAACATGAAAAGTTAAAGTGGGAAGGAACGTTCAGGGAATATTTGGAGATCCTTAAAGAGCGACCAGAAGTTGCGCAAACAGCACATTCGAGAATGTACAATATGATTAAAAGTCATGGCATTGAAGAAAATGAGGATGGCTCGAAAGCGTATAAGTTCTTTAACAATTCAATTTTTGGTGTTGAAGACTCTATTGAGCGTCTCGTAGAAGAGTATTTTCATTCTGCAGCTAGAAGGTTAGATGTTAGAAAGCGAATTCTACTTCTGATGGGACCTGTTAGTGGCGGTAAATCAACATTAGTGAATATGTTAAAACGCGGGTTGGAGCAGTTTTCGTATTCCGATGAAGGGGCGGTTTATGCGATTAAAGGCTGCCCGATGCAAGAAGACCCGTTACACTTAATTCCTCACCATTTGCGAGAAGATTTTTTTAGCGAATATGGCATTCGCATTGAAGGGGCGTTGTCCCCACTCAATACGATGAGGCTCGAGGAAGAATATGGTAATCGAGTAGAAGATGTTATGGTAGAACGGATTTTCTTCTCTGAAGATAAGCGTACTGGAATTGGTACATTTAGTCCTTCTGATCCAAAATCACAAGACATTGCGGATTTAACAGGAAGCATTGACTTCTCAACTATTGCAGAATACGGTTCAGAGTCCGATCCTCGTGCGTATCGTTTTGATGGAGAACTAAATAAAGCCAACCGTGGGCTTATGGAGTTTCAAGAGATGTTAAAATGTGACGAGAAGTTCTTATGGCACCTATTGTCGCTCACGCAAGAGGGGAATTTTAAAGCGGGGCGTTTTGCGTTAATCTCTGCCGATGAGCTCATTGTCGCCCATACGAACGAAGCGGAGTATCGTACGTTTATTAACAACAAGAAAAATGAAGCATTACATTCGAGAATTATCGTTATGAACGTTCCGTATAACTTGAAAGTGACGGAAGAAGAGAGAATTTACGAGAAGATGATTCGTGAAAGTGACATGGCCCATGTTCACATCGCACCTCATGCGTTAAAAACAGCTGCCATCTTTACGGTTTTAACCCGTCTAAAAGATTCTAAGCATCAAGGAATTGACCTCGTTAAGAAGATGAAATTGTACGATGGTGAGGTTGTTGAAGGGTTTAAAGAACAAGACGTTATTGAGCTTCGTAAAGAACATCAAGACGAAGGGATGACAGGAATTGATCCCCGTTATGTTATTAACCGGATCTCTTCAGCAATCATTCGAAAGAATTCAAAATCCATTAACGCACTCGACGTGCTTCGAGCATTAAAAGATGGTCTTAGCCAACATGCTTCAATCTCAAAAGACGATCGTGAACGATATCAAGACTTTATTTCTGTTGCAAGAAAAGAGTACGATGAAATTGCAAAACAAGAAGTTCAAAAAGCTTTCGTGTATTCATACGAAGAGTCAGCTAAAACGATGTTGAACAACTACTTGGATAACGTCGAAGCATTTTGCAACAATCAGAAGCTGTATGATCCAATTACAGGTGATGAGCTAAGTGCAGATGAAAAGTTAATGCGTTCGATTGAGGAACAGATTGGCATCTCCGAGAACGCGAAAAAAGCGTTCCGAGAAGAGATCTTAATTCGAATTTCTGCGTATGCAAGAAAAGGTCATAAATTCGATTACAACTCTCATGAACGTTTACGAGAAGCGATTCAAAAGAAGCTATTTGCAGATCTGAAAGATGTCGTTAAAATCACGACGTCGGTAAGCACACCAGATGAATCTCAGTTGAAAAAGATCAATGAAGTCATTGCAAGGCTCGTGGATGAACACGGCTACAATACGACTTCAGCGAATGAACTGTTGAAATACGTTGGAAGCTTATTAAATCGCTAATCAGACAAAAAGAGCCCAGCAGTTAAACACTGCTGGGCTTATTTTACGATTTTGTTAGGCCGTATTGATGTGGAAATGGAAGCGTTGGATGTAGTGGTAGAAATGAAGATGGAATGCTTACAGGAGGCAATAAGGACTCACTGGACGATTGTTCGTCGTTGTGCAAAATGATATAGGAGCCATCCTCATTCTCACTGAGGTGAATGCTAAATAAATGATCAGAATCATCCTCAGCTTCAATCGGTTGTTCACCATCAAATTCCATTTCTTGGTACTCTAACCAGGTAGATGGTGGCATGTCACGCTGCTCAACATCTTCGTCAATGTAAAACGGCTGTTTATAGCTTTTAGAAAGTGACTGATCACTTTGATTCTCGATTGAATCATTGACGTACAGATAATAAAGACCACCATGATCGTAACCGTCTGAAGGGGGTCTTACTTGGATTTGCGTCGGTGTGTAAATGAAAATAAAGTTGTGAATGACGTTACCTTCGTGATCTGTGACGAATAAGGACTCATTGCTAATTGTTTCTTCATCAAATGGCTCACTAAACTGCAACTCGAAAGAATGTGTTTCGGAAACCGTAAGAAGAGGGAAATGATGATAAAAACTGCTATCGCGCTCTTCAATTAATTGAATGTCTTGATATTCACTCGGTACCATTGTCGTTGTTCTTGGAAATGCAGTGGTTTCAAGTAATCCAGGTTCATTTCGTTCAGGTGTTGTTAATGAGTAAATGATTTGCCACTCACCATCTTGTTCATAGCTATCAACAATTTCAATTCGATATCCTGTATTCGGATGTGGTCCCCATACTAATTCAACATATTCTCCATCTCGGTTTAGCTGAATGGTCGGTGGTGCGTCTTCAGTTGGTTCCAAAGAATGTGTGGTATGATAAAGGAACGGGGAAACAATCATTATGATACTCACAAGGATTGTTGAAATAAAACTCATAAAGTCACCTCTGCTCGTTCCGAGTCCTAGTAATAGACGAGTTCTTGTACGATGAAGTTACATACCTATACGTATTTTTCACAAAAATAACGTAAAAAGCAAGTAAAACATAAAAAAAATATGTAAAAAGTCGTAGAGCAATTCAAATGAAACGCAACATATTCAGTTTGGGGGTTACGGCATTGACAAGTCTATCAAAAGAAATTTGGGATTGGGTAAAAACATTTATTATCGTCATTTGCATCGTCGTAATCGTAAGGACGTTTTTCTTTGCAAACTACATGGTACACGGTGAATCAATGATGCCGACGATTGAAAGTGGAGAGCGCCTAATCATAAATAAGATTGGCTACCACATTTCAGAACCTGAACGTTTTGACTTAATCGTTTTTCATGCTACCGATGAAAGTGACTACATTAAACGAGTGATTGGCTTACCTGGAGATTCAATCGCCTATATTGATGACGTGCTCTATGTAAACGATGAACCGTTACTTGAAGATTACTTACAACCGTCAATAGCTGAGACGACAGGAGGTCCATTTACGAGAAACTTTACATTAGAAGATTTAGATCTAGAAAGTCAGATCGTTCCAGATGGACATCTTTTCGTATTAGGTGATAACCGTCGGAATAGTCTTGATAGCAGACAGATCGGTTATGTAGAATACGATAGCATCGTAGGAAAAGCGAACATTCGCTATTGGCCAGTAAGCGACTTCTCAATTATTAATTAGTCGTTACATTGGCTTATTCAATTGTTACTCTGTTGCTTCTCATCACTGAGAGGCTTTTTTGTTTTGCTTGAAATCTGGACGACTCTTTTACAAATCAAATGACAATTCTTGTTTTCTGCTGCATACGATGGGAGTAGTACGACGTGTCCGAAATACGATGACGATTAAAATTATTGAACATTCGGTTTCTTGGGGAGAGCTGTTTGTTCTTTAGGAGGGTTTTTAGATGGATGAAAAGCAACTGCCACCCTTTGTCATATCAGAAGAGAATTGGTCCCTCCATCGCAAAGGCTATCTCGATCAAAGACGTCATGAAGAAAAAGTAAAAGATGCCATACATCAAAACTTGCCAGATTTAATTACAGATGAAAGCATTGTGATGTCCAATGGGCGTGATGTCGTTCACGTACCAATTCGTTCCTTAGATGAATACAAAATTCGTTACAACGATGATAAGAAGCAACATGTAGGGCAAGGGGATGGCGATAGTCAGGTTGGGGATGTCGTTGCAAGAGCACCCGGAAAAGATAAAGCAAACGGTCCTGGTAAAGGAAACAAACCTGGCGATACAGCGGGTGAAGATTATTATGAAGCAGAAATCTCAATAGCCGAATTGGAAGAAGCACTGTTCCAACATTTAGAGTTACCGAATTTACAAAAGAAAGATGACGAGGATCTCGTCGTAGAAGACATTATCTTTAACGACGTACGTAAAAAAAGGTCTGATTGGAAACATCGACAAACGACGGACGATTTTAACTGCATTAAAACGAAACGCCATGGAAGGAAGACCAGGAATCAATCCGATCTATCGAGATGATTTACGGTTTAAGACGTGGAATGAAGAGATCAGGCACGAATCAAAGGCAATTATCATAGCAATGCTTGATACGTCCGGTTCAATGGGGAAATGGGAAAAGTATATGGCGAGAAGCTTTTTCTTTTGGATGACACGCTTTTTACGTACGAAATATGAAAGTGTAGAGATTGAGTTCATTGCGCACCACACAGAAGCAAAAGTCGTTGATGAGGAACACTTTTTCACAAAAGGTGAGAGTGGGGGAACGATTTGTTCATCCGCTTATGAACTTTGCTTACAGCGTATAGAAGACCATTACGATCCGAAAGTGTACAATATTTACCCATTCCACTTCTCAGATGGCGATAACTTAACATCGGATAACAAAAAAATGCCTCAAACTGATTGAACAGATTATGGATAAGTCGAACATGTTTGGTTACGGCGAAGTAAACGCATATAGTCGTCACAGTACGCTAATGAACGTCTACCAAAACATTAAAGATCCAAGGTTTAGGCACTTCATATTAAAAGAAAAGAAACATGTTTTTAATGCATTGCAGTGGTTTTTCAGTAATGAAGAGAGTCACGCGAAAAACGTATAAGCACTCAAAAGATCGGCATATTACATGTGCCGATCTTTTTTTTAGTGAAAAGATTGGGAGTTGAACTTACTAATAATTGGGCAAGTCGATTTTACTCCCAGTGATGACGGATGAACTCATCTCGACCGGACGCTTTGCGGTCTGTTTTGTAGTATGCTTGATTCGTTTTATAAAACTGCTGATGTTCTGCCTCTGCCGGATAAAAAGTCGTTGCTGGCTTAATTTCTGTGACGATCGGTTGCTTAAAACGTCCGCTTAATTCGAGGTCATTTTTTGACTTCGTTGCAAGCTCTTTTTGTTCATCGTTCACGTAGAAGATGGCGGTACGGTATTGACTGCCACGGTCGTGAAACTGTCCATCAGGGTCTGTTGGATCAATTTGTGGCCAAAATAAATCCAATAGTTGAGTGTACTTATAAAGGGTCGGATCAAAGAGAATTTCCACAGCTTCATAGTGTCCGCTCGTCCCTCGTTTCACTTGCTCATATGTAGGGTCCGGAATTTCTCCACCTATATAACCTGATGTTACAGCTTGAATGCCCGCTTGTTCTTCAAATGGTTGCACCATACACCAAAAACAACCACCTGCAAAAATGGCTCGTTCAGTTGCCATCACAATCACACCTTCCTTAATCCAATTTTACCAAAGAACGCCTACTAGTACGAACCTTCCTTATGAGATGGTATAATACAATCAGTGATTGCGCTAGCATGATATTTGGTTAGCTCAAGGGGGAGGATTCATGATACAACAACGTATTGATCATTGGAAAGAAAACGTTCAAGATGAAGCGCTACGTCAAGACCTTGAATCATTGCAAAAAGGCGATGAGGCAGTCTTACGTGATTGCTTTTATAGAAACCTTGCATTTGGTACCGGAGGAATGAGGGGCGAATTAGGTGTTGGACCAAACCGGTTGAACATCTATACCGTACGAAAGGCAGCATTAGGACTTGCCCATTACTTAACGAATAATAATCAATATGGCGGTAAAGTCGTCATTGCTTACGATTCTAGGCACCAATCACAAGAATTTGCCAATCAATGTGCTCTTACATTAATTGAAAATGGCTATAAAGCTCTTGTATTTAAAGAGTTAAAGCCGACACCAATGTTGTCATTTGCCGTACGTCACACCAAAGCAGTGGCAGGTATTATGATTACTGCGAGCCATAACCCCCCTGAATACAATGGGGTGAAAGTATATAACGAGCAAGGTGCACAACTACCTTTAGCTCAATCAGATGAACTCATTAGCTATGTGAATGCCGTAGAAGATGAGTTGACGATTGCTGTTGCTGATTATACGGAAGCGATAAACAATCATCAGTTTACGTTTGTACCCGAGGATGTGGATGATGCGTATCAAGAAGCGTTAACCTCTATCGTGCAAGATCAGGAACAAGTAAAGGCACACGGAGCGGATCTATCGATCGTATTTAGTCCACTACACGGAACAGCGAGAGAGCCTTTACGACGAGCGCTTACTGAAAATGGCTTTACTAATGTGACACTCGTTTCAGAACAAGAGCATCCTGATCCACAGTTTTCAACGGTGAAATTGCCGAATCCAGAAGATCCAGCGGCATTTACATTGGTGATGAAAAAAGGCAATGAGATGGGAGCAGACGTTTTAATTGCCACTGACCCAGACGCAGACCGAATCGGAGTTGCAGTTCCTGATGAGAACTCAGCTGCAGGATATCGTTTATTAAACGGAAATGAAACGGGATTACTTTTATTGCATCAAATGCTTCAAAAGAAATCAGAGGGTGCTGGTGTAACGAACAACGATCACGTTTTAAAAACGATCGTTACATCGGAATCAGGTCGTGTCATTGCAGAACACTTTGGTGCAAGTTGTGTTGATACATTAACGGGTTTTAAATTTATTGCTGAGAAAATTGAAGAGTTTTCTAGCGATGATCGTGAGTTTTTGTTCGGTTATGAGGAATCTTACGGCTATTTATTAGGCTCTTTCGTTCGTGATAAAGATGCCATTCAAGCGGGTATGATTATCTGTGAGGCCGCATTGTTAGCCAAAGAAAATGGCGAAACGTTATTGGATCAACTGCACCATATTTATGATCAGTTCGGTTATTTTAAAGAGCAAACGAATAGCATGGAACTAAAAGGCGAGCGTGGCGCAAAGCAAATCGAACAATTGATTCAATCGTTAAGAAAAGAGCCGTTTGAAGCTATTAACGGAATTGCAGTTAAGACAATTGAAGACTATCAGTTGCAGGAAAGAGTAGAAGTGACGACGAATGCCAAAGTAACACTGCATTTGCCTAAATCAAATGTTATTAAGTATTTCCTCTCTGATGAAACGTGGATTTGTGTACGCCCTTCGGGCACGGAACCAAAACTAAAAGTTTATTTTGGTGTTCGCAGTGAAACGAGTGAAGGTGCTCATGAAAGACTCGCTGACGTTTCCGAAAACGTAATGAACGAACTAACGAATCGACTGTAAAGCTGTTTGTGTTATAGGTGGTGAATAAAATGTGGGTTTTGGAGTATTTAAGGTTGTTGAACGTTGAGCAAAAGCAGCCGTCACTTCCGTTTCTAAAAAAATTAATGAAGCGCCATCGACTCGTTTTCCCATTTGAAAACGTCAGTAAGCTCTTAATTGATCAGTACGAAAAAAAACCAAATCATTACAGTTGACGAGTTTTTAGATCGGCGTAAAAACTATGATATGGGTGGGACGTGCTATACGTTGAACATTCAATTTGCCAGGCTCTTGAGGGAGCTCGGGTATGTGGTGTCGTATATTCGTCCTGGTAACGAGCATTTGGCGTTGTTAGTAGGGTTAGCTGATTCAAAGAAGGTGTGGTACGTAGATGTGGGTACAACGGCACCGATTCTAGCTCCGTTACCGCTTGGGATTGAGCGACAAACACCGATTTTCGCTGGGGAGAAGGTACACCTGAGAAAAGGAGAAGAGCCACATACGTTCACGTATGTTCGAACGATTGGAGGCAGGCAAGTCAGTAAGAAGTGGGCCTTCCGTAGTGATCAGCGTTATACGATAGATGATTTAGTGCAACCGATCCAACAATCGTTTCTGGAAAATGGGCCTTATATGAGCTGCATTCGCATTGATAAATGGTGTGAGCACAAACAACGAATGCTATCTTTGAAAAATACTGTATTAACGATGCGAGGCGGAGGAAGTAAAACAGAGAGATCAATAAAATCATTAGAAGAGATGAAAGCCGTCTTACAAGACACCTTTCACCTCCCAAAACTTCCTGTGCTTGAAGCTGTTGAACAATTAGAAGCGCGTGGACATTTTCTAATCCAGAAGTCTGCTAATATACAATCTTAAACGTTGAATCATCGTTTTCATTTTCTTTTTTTTCGTCGTAATGACATCTTCTACGTTTGATAAATCATTTCCTTTTGTAATCTCTTCAAGAAAGGAATCCATACTTGAATGATCGCCTTGTACGTTCATTTCTACAGCACCATCTGAACGGTTTCGAACCCAACCGCTCAGATGGTGTTTTTTTTGCGGTTTGTAATGTGAATTGTCTAAAACCTACGCCTTGCACAGCGCCATGAACAACAATATGGTAACGCATGGGAAAACCCCTCCTCTATACAGACTTATACCTACATCTTGAAATGTTAAAACATGATGATTCATTTACACCAAGTTAAAACATATAAATAGAAGTAGCAGAAGTTTAAGGGGGAAGATGGATGACCGTACAAGAACACCGTGAACTTCAATTCAAAATTGCAGAGATCACAGAGATTGCTGAAGGGTTCGGATAGATTTTTATCCGATGAGATATGAAATTTGCCCGGCCGATATAATTTATACGTTTGGTGCTTATGGGATGCCTACTCGATTTAGTCATTGGAGTTTCGGTAAGCAGTTCCATAAAATGAAAGTTCAATATGATTTAGGATTGAGCAAGATTTATGAACTAGTGATTAACTCGAATCCTTGTTATGCATTTTTGTTAAATAATAATTCATTGATTCAAAACGAGTTAATTGTTGCTCACGTTCTTGCACATTGCGATTTCTTTAAGAATAATTGTCGATTTGTAAACACGAGAAAAGATATGGTCGAAAGCATGAGCGCGACCGCTGAGCGAATTTTTCATTATGAGCAAATTCATGGCAAAGAAGAAGTGGAGACATTTCTTGATGCAGTTCTTGCCATTCAAGAACATGTCGACCCTTATCGTTTGCCAAAAGGTGAAGAGAGAGAAAAAGCCTTAAAACCGAAGCAAAAGAAATCCGACCCGTATGAAGATTTGTGGGAAACCGAAGCGAAAAGAGCCTGTGAAAAAAAATGAAGAAGAAAGTTCCCAGAGAAACCTGAAAAAGATTTACTTTTGTTTATAGAAGAACATAGTACAGAGCTTGAAGATTGGCAGCGGGATATTTTAACGATGATGCGAGAAGAGATGCTTTACTTTTGGCCACAAATGGAAACGAAAATTATGAACGAAGGCTGGGCTTCGTTTTGGCATGCGAGAATTATGAGAGAAGTGGACTTATCATTTGCAGAGACGATTGAATTCGCGAAGTTAAACGCAAGTGTCGTTGTACCATCTAAAACGACAATTAACCCGTATTATTTAGGTTTAAAGATTTTTGAAGATATTGAGGAAAGGTACGACAATCCGAACGACGAACTGAAACAATTAGGAATTAAGCAAGGAAGTGGTCGTGAAAAAATCTTTGAAGTGAGAGAATTAGAGTCGGATGCATCGTTTCTTAGAAATTATTTGACGAAAGATTTAGTGGAACGAGAAGACCTCTACCTATTCGGAAAAAAGGGCAATCAATATGAAATTACCGATAAGTCGTGGGAACACGTTCGTGATGAATTAGTGGCTTCAAGGGTTAATGGCGGCTTTCCTTATTTAACGGTGACAGATGGAAATTATTTACGTGCGGGGGAACTTTACGTTACGCATCAGTTTGAGGGAATTGAGCTTGATGTGAAGGAACTCGAGAAAACGATTCCGTACATGTATCACTTATGGGGAAGGCCGGTTCATTTAGAAACGGTTTGTGCTGGGAAAATAACCGTATTTACGTACGATGGCCGTAGAATTCATCGAAAAACGAAATGATGCAATAAGTAATCATAAAACAAGTCGACAGACGCGTTCTGAATGATACTACAATTGTTGAGAGGCGTAGTGAAATTCTAAAGTGTTTTCTGTCGGCTTTTTTATTGATGACAATATGAGGCAAACGATTTGCCTAGAAAAACAAAGCGCCTGTCAGGGATTTACTCCTTTTTATTACAAAAAAAATGTCAATGTTTCGTAAAAAAAAGGACGACCTACAAAGTAGGTCGCCAAGATCAAAATACACGCATCAAGAAGGTAATGCAAAGTAAGCAGTTGAATCGAATCATTGATTCGATCAATGAAGACCCTGTCGGCGTAAATATAGCATATTACATCCATTTATTCCATAACACTTAATAAAATTGTAATAATTTAATTCGAAGTTACTGTTTGCTTACAATCGTCTGAAGCGTCACCATACGTGTTTTCGAACTGGTGAATTCGTGCTACAAATTTCGTTGGAGCCGTTGAAATTCCTTTGTTGTATAGCTGTAGTTCGTGTTCATACGCTTGTACTTCATAGGAAATATACGTAACCAATTGTTCAAGCTCAATTCGTTCTTCTTGAATGTTAAAAAAATGTTGGTGCCTCGTGTTCTTGGATTTCTTTTACTTGAGCATTGATGTGATGAAACCAATGGAGCCGCTTATGACGAGTTAACGATGGGTCATTAATCAACGCTAATGAGAGAAGCAAGTCATGTTGTCGTTTGCTGTCTTGAACTTTGTGTACGACTTTATGTACGATGCGCTCATAGCGATGAAGGAGTCTAGAGAGCTGTGACCAACGTTTTTCAATTCGTTTTACAAACTTTAACAATACTGAATAACCAACGAGCCATCCTAGCAATGTTATTCCAATCAAACTACCTAAAATAATGGGGAATACCAATGAGTTCAGTCCTCCCTTAACGTACAATGATTAAGCTCTACTATACCATATGAGAATCAATCATAGGGAATGCGAATGTAGGGAAAGAAAACCACATCACTACTCGTTAAGCTCGTTTGTCATAAGTGAACTAATACTAGACGGTTAATTAACAGTATAGTATGGTTACTGTAAGCGCTTACTGATCTGAACCGATTGAGCGCTTGCTCAGTCGGCAAATTCTAAATAAAGCGAGGGATTGTATTGAATTTTGCATTATCGAAAGAACAACGGATGATCCGAGACACAGTTCGAGATTTTGTAAAAGCAGAAGTGGCACCAAAAGCGATTGAAGTGGATCAAACTTCACGATTTCCAAAGGAAAACTTTGATCGCATGGCTGAGCTTGGCATTTCTGGTTTGCCAATTCCTGAAAAGTACGGTGGAGCAGGTGCAGATACATTGTCGTACGCACTTGCGGTAGAAGAAATCGGTAAAGGTTGTGGTGGAACAGGGCTTAGCTATGCAGCATCTGTTTCGCTTGGTGCAAGCCCATTACTGAATTTCGGCAATGAAAAACAAAAAGAAGAATTTCTAGTTCCGATTTGCAAAGGCGAATCCTTAGGTTCATTTGGGTTGACAGAACCTAATGCAGGTTCTGACGCTGGAGGGACAAAAACGACAGCAAAAAAACAAGGTGATCAGTATGTGATCAACGGTGAAAAATGCTGGATTACGAATGCGGAGTATGCAAAAGCTGTCATTATAACCGCTGTGTCCGGGAAGAAAACAAACGGTAAAAGTATCATCTCTGCATTTATTGTTCCGACTAATCAGAAAGGATTTACAATTTCGAGCCCTTATGAAAAGATGGGAGTACGAGGTTCGAATACGACTGAATTAGTGTTACAAGACGTGATGATTCCTGAAGAGAATCTTTTAGGTGACTCTGAAAAAGGCTTTCATCAGTTTTTGGAAACGTTAGATGGCGGAAGAATTTCAATCGGTGCACTTGCCGTTGGAATTGCTCAAGCTGCTTATGAACGTGCACTGAACTATTCAAAAGAGCGTAAGCAATTTGGTGAACAGATCGGTAAGTTCCAATCCATTCAATTTAAGTTAGCTGACATGGCTATGCAAATTGAATTAGCGAGAACGATGGTACACAAAGCTGCTTGGCTAAAAGATGAGAAGAAGCCATTTAAAAAAGAAGCTGCATTTGCGAAATTGTACGCATCAGAAATGGCAACAAAAGTATGTAATGACGCGATCCAAATTCACGGAGGTTCTGGGTATATGCGTGAATTCGAGGTAGAGCGTATGTTGAGAGATACGAAGCTTATGGAAATTGGTGAAGGTACTTCTGAGATCCAACGAATGGTAATTAGTCGTGAAATTGGATGTCCAATGTAGAGGAGTGATAACCATGTTTAAGAAAGTTCTAATCGCAAACCGAGGCGAGATTGCGTGTAGAATTATTCGTACGTGTAAAGAAATGGGTATTGCATCCGTTGCGGTTTATTCGGATGCAGACGCAACGAGCTTACATGTCAAAATTGCGGATGAAGCTTATCACATTGGTGGTTCAGCAGCGAAGGATAGCTATTTGAACGATCAAAAAATCATTGAAGTAGCCAAAGAATCAGGGGCAGAGGCAATCCATCCTGGTTATGGTTTCTTGTCGGAAAATGCCGAATTTTCTAGATTGTGCAAAGAAAATGATCTTGTCTTTGTCGGTCCTCGACCTGAAACGATCGAAGCGATGGGTGACAAAATCTCTGCACGAGAGAAGATGGAAGCAGCCGGCGTTCCTGTTCTTCCAGGTAATCATAGCGTTGCTTCTGCAGATGAAGCGGTTGAAGTTGCTGCAACGATTGGATATCCCTCATGGTTAAGGCTGCAGCAGGTGGTGGGGGAATAGGCATGGAACTTGTCACGAACGATGATCAATTGCGAAAAGCGTATAGCAGCAATCAACGTCGTGCGAAGAACTATTTTGGTTCCGGAAACCTTTACTTGGAGAAGGCTTTACTAAATCCAAGACACATTGAAATTCAAGTAATTGCTGATTCATTCGGTGATGCCATTCACCTTGGAGAACGAGATTGCTCCATCCAAAGACGCCATCAAAAAGTAATTGAAGAAGCACCCGCTCCAGCATTAGGCGATGATGTTCGTGAAGCGATGAGGCAAGCAGCTTTAAAAGCAGTAACGTCTTTGCAGTATGTTAATGCGGGTACGTTAGAGTTTCTCTATGAAGAAGGACAATTTTACTTTTTAGAAATGAACACGAGGTTACAAGTAGAACATCCGGTTACGGAGGCCATTACAGGTGTAGATCTCGTAAAAGAACAATTAACCGTTGCGAGCGGAAAAGGGTTATCAGTTCGTCAAGAGGAGGTCACGTTCACAGGACATAGCATTGAATGCCGCGTGTATGCAGAAGATCCCGTGACGTTTTTCCATCACCTGGGACGCTATCGAACGTTTTGTTTCCTAGAGACGTGCGTGTCGATCACTCGATTGAAACTGGAACAGAAGTGACCCCTTTTTATGACCCGATGATCGCTAAAGTCATCGTTCATGATCTTGATCGACAAAAAGCGATTGAGAAAATGAAGCAAACGCTCTTAAACACGAGCATAGAAGGGATTAAAACGAACATTCCATTTTTACGTCGTGTGCTCGACCAACCTGACTTTATAAATGAAAACATGAATACAAACTTTGTTCAAAAGCATAAAGAGACGATACTACAATAAGGAGATGGTCACATGACAACAATCACATCAACGATGGCAGGTAATCTGTGGAAAGTGTTAAAAAAACGTAGGGGACACGGTAGAAGCAGGTGAAGAAGTTGCAATTTTGGAATCCATGAAGATGGAAATTCCAATTGAAGCCGAATCAGCAGGCGTCGTTAAACAAGTTCAAAAGAACGAAGGCGAATTTGTAAATGAAGGCGACGTATTATTTGAAATCGAGTAAAGGGGCTGTTGCAAGTGACAAACATTACAGTAGAAATTGATGAATCTGGCATTTGTTACGTCCAACTTAACCGCAAAGAACAAGCAAACAGCTTGTCAAAAGCACTTTTAGATGAATTAAAGAGCGAAATCGAATCAATTAAATTTAATGAAGAAGTAAAAGTCGTTGTATTTACTGCAGCAGGCAATAAGATTTTTTTCTGCAGGAGCGGATCTAAAAGAACGTTCATCAATGACTGAGAAAGAAGTTGTGGCAGCAGTCCACTACATTCAATCGGTCGTTCACCTCGTCTCAACGATTCCACAACCTACCATTGCAGCTGTAAATGGTAGTGCACTTGGTGGTGGATTAGAACTGGCTCTCGCTACTGACATTCGCGTAGGAGCGATAGAGGGGACGTACGGACTGCCTGAAACATCCCTTGCCATTATTCCTGGTGCAGGTGGGACACAACGACTTGCGAAATTAATCGGACCCGGAAAAGCGAAGCAATTAATTTTCTCTGCTGCACGTATTAGCGGTCAAGAAGCGTTTGATATAGGCATCTTCGAAGAATGTGTGCCTCTTCAAGACGTCGTTCAAACGGCAAAGGAGCTTGCATTGACCATTGCTAACAACGGTCCTCTTGCCACAAAGATGGCAAAGCAAGCGATTGATTTAGGCCTATTAAACGATTTAGAAACAGGACTTGCAATTGAACGAGCGAGTTATGAGAAGACGATTCCAACTGCTGATCGCAAAGAAGGATTACTTGCCTTTAAGGAAAAACGAACGCCATCCTATATAGGAAAGTAGTGAACGAGATATGGTTAACACTAAAAAAAGATCACCTCGCTATTCAACAGACGATTGAAGAAGGTGGAGCTGCGAAATATCATGAAAGCAACAGTGCTAAAGGAAAGAAATTTGTAAGAGATCGACTTGCTGATTTGCTTGATGATGGTTCCATTACGTTTGAAGATGGGAAGTTTGCAAACAACATGGCTGAAGGATTACCTGCTGATGGGGTTGTGACTGGAATGGGCACAATTCACGGTGAAAGCGTCTGTTTTATGGCCAATGATTCAACGGTCAAAGCGGGATCTTGGGGAGCTCGAACTGTCGAGAAGATCATTCGTATTCAAGAAACGGCAGAGCGATTAAATACACCTATGTTGTATCTTGTAGACTCTGCAGGAGCTAGAATTACCGACCAAATCGACATGTTTCCTGGAAGACGTGGTGCTGGCCGGATTTTTCATAATCAGATTCGACTTTCAGGACAAATTCCACAAATTTGTTTGTTGTTCGGACCGTCGGCTGCTGGAGGTGCGTACATACCGGCGTTTTGCGATTTCGTTATAATGGTCGACCAAAACGCTTCGATGTATTTGGGATCTCCACGGATGGCGGAAATGGTTATTGGTGAGAAGGTTAGTCTAGAAGAAATGGGCGGAGCGAAAATGCATTGCTCGGTGTCAGGTTGTGGTGATTACTTAGCTCAAGACGAAGATGAAGCCATTATCGCAGCTCGTCAGTATATGCGCTATATGCCAAAAAAACTGCCATGAAAAGCCAGCAACGATTGATTACACGTTGCCGTCAGAGCAAGATGTACAATCTTTACTTCCGAATAACCAAAACGCGCCTTTTGATATGCGAGTCATGATTAAGCGTATTGCTGATGAAGATAGCTTGTTTGAAGTAAAGGAACGTTTTGCACCTGAACTACTCACAGCATTCATTACGATCGAAGGTCGAGTTATCGGAGTCGTAGCAAACCAACCGAAAATTAAAGGTGGTGTGTTGTTCCACGATTCAGCTGACAAAGCAGCGAGGTTTATGACGATCTGTGATGCGTACAACATTCCGCTCTTATTCCTTGCGGACGTACCAGGATTTATGATCGGTACGCATGTGGAACGAGCAGGAATCATTCGGCACGGTGCAAAGATGTTAAGTGCGATGAGCAGTGCAACCGTTCCGAGAATTTCAGTGATCGTACGAAAAGCATACGGCGCCGGTCTTTATGCGATGTCAGGCCCTGCATTTGAGCCAGATTGTACGCTAGCTTTCCCTGAGGCACAAATTGCAGTTATGGGTCCAGAAGCTGCTGTGAACGCAGTATATGCGAACAAAATCGCAGAGCTTCCAGAGGAAGAGCGCCAAGCTTTTGTTCAAGAGAAACGAAAAGAATACCAAGAAGACATTGATGTTTACCGCCTAGCTTCAGAGATGATCATTGATGAAATTATCAAACCAAATGAGCTTCGAAATGAGCTTATTCGCCGCTTTAAGCAATACGAAAATAAAACGGTTAATCAGCCTAATAAAAAGCGGAGTGTTACTCCAGTCTAAAACCCTTGTAGATCAAGGGTTTTTTTACGTTTAAGTAATTGGATGAAGTTAACAATTAAAAAAAACACGGATAGAGATTTCAAATCGAGCCACAATATAGGTACACAGAGAGGGAGGTGAAACACATGGCAGATAACAGAAGCTCAAACCAACTTGTAGTACCTGGTGTACAACAAGCTCTAGACCAAATGAAATACGAAATCGCTTCTGAGTTCGGTGTCCAACTAGGACCAGACTCAACAGCACGCTCTAACGGTTCAGTTGGAGGGGAAATCACAAAACGCTTAGTTCAAATGGCTGAGCAACAAATGGGTGGTTACCAAAAGTAACGCACTAATGAACATCTAATTAAATAAAGATGGCTAGAAAAGGCAGCTTATGCTGCCTTTTCATTTTGTTTATTGTGGTGGCTGATGTTCTTCGAATTCGTGATAGAGCATTAAATCATGAATATGCGCTTCAATCTTTTCAAGATCTACCTCGGGCGTACGTTTCCACTTAATCTGCCCATCTCCATGATACATACCCTCATAAAAACCCCTTTATAAAAAAAGGAAAATTTCCATTCTTTAGAGATCCAATTGTTTTTTTACAGTCTCATATTGAAAATGTTGGAACATCGTATCCTCCTCATGTCACGTTTCTACATGTTTTATGGTATCATGACTAGCGAATAGAAATGAAGATGTTTTAGATAGGAGACAGTGCTAATGAATGGCGTCTGGATTATTTTGTTCTCCATGACTCTCGCTGGAGTCATCGGGCTTGTCACGAATATTATTGCGATTTCTATGTTGTTTCGTCCATATAAAACATTGTACATAGGGAAGAAAAAGGTTCCGTTAACGCCAGGTCTCATTCCAAAACGTCAAAAAGAAATTGCTGAACATTTAGGAAAAGTCGTTATGAATCATCTTTTAACCGCAGACGGATTGGAACATAAACTTACCAACCCTGAATTCCAACAAGAAGTATCAAACTGGGCAAAAGAAAGCATTCATAAATGGCTGCAAACGGAAGAACGCTCAATTGCAGCACTCGTGCAAGAGTATGATTCTTCTATAGAGCTAGAAGAGTGGGTCTATACAAAGTTAGAAACGATTGTTCATGAACGGGTGAATGACTGGTTAGAACAGAATCGTCATCTAACGCTCGCTGAATTGTTGCCAGAGGAAGTAACAAAAGGAGCGCATGAGAAGGTTCCAGTCGTTACAGAATGGGCGTTTGAACGACTAGAAAGTTACTTGAATTCTGATGAAGGAAGAGCGCAGTTTTTACGAGTTGTACGTCAGTTTCTTGAGCGACAAGGCTCGTTTGTACAAATGCTCGGTTCTTTTGTAAAACCAGACCGTATTATTGAAAGGCTTTACCCAGAAGTCGTTCGTGCGATGACGTCTAGTGATATACGCCAGTGGGTGACTACGAAGATGCAGTCAGAGTTAACGGAACAGACAAACAAGCCCCTCCATGACTGGTTAGATCATGAAGATACTAAAGGCATTCAGAATACGTTGATTACGTATACGTTAGAACGTTTGCCAATTGATAAGCTAATCCATCGCCCTGTTAATGAATGGAATACCTTTATTAATCCACAATGGATTGAACGAATTGTTACGGCAAGTGTGTCGAAATCGAGCTACGTACTTCAACGAAAACTACCTTCAATGCTTGAGTTCCTAAATTTAGAAGAGGTCGTCGCAGAACAAGTGAACGCTTTTTCAGTGGAACGATTAGAAGCAATTGTTCTTGATATATCACGAAGAGAGTTTCGGATGATCAAGTATTTAGGTGGTGTTCTTGGAGCGGTTATTGGGCTCGTCCAAGGAATTGTGCTCGTTATGCTCATTTAATGTGAGTTTTTCTTTGTCAATTGAGTTGAACAATGTTATCCTCGTGTGAGTGTGCCAGTTACGTGGCAAATGATAGGAGGATGCAAAATGTCTAATTTACAAGATACAGCGCAACAACTTGCGAATGCAATTGCTGAAAGTGATGAATTTAAGGAACTTGAGCGTCTACACAAAGAAGTTGAAAGTGATGAGGTTGCAAGCCGCATGCTTACGAACTTCCGTGAAATTCAATTAACACTTCAAGAAAAGCAAATGCAAGGTGAACAACCTTCAGAAGAAGAAATCATGCAAGCTCAAAAGCAATTTGAATTGGTTCAACAACATGAAACAATTTCAAAATTAATGGAGCAAGAGCAAAAAAATGAGCCAAGTGATCGGTGAAGTAAACCAACTGATTACACAACCACTTGAGCGTCTTTACGGAGCTCCAGAGCAGTAATATGCAAACCGGGAAACGAAGCGATCACGCTCGTTTCCCGGTTTTTTTGTTGGCGAGCTATAGTGGAAGTAAAGGTTAGATGTATAAAGGTCGTTTTAAGTTCCTACTAAGACATGTTCTATTCTGTTTGTTTCGTACATATTTTTTTAGCAATAGGACGGTGTATAAGAAGGAGTGGACAAAAGTTATGAACTATCGGATGTTAGCACTTTCTGTTGATGGAAGCATATTAAAAGAAAATGGGCGCATGTCTAGGACGACGAAGGAAGCCATTGAATTCGTCCAAGACAAAGGTGTATATGTGACATTATGTTCCAATCGTTCACACCAGCAGCTAGAGAAAATTGCTAAGCATTTGAAGATTAATCATGAGGTGATCTCCTACGGTGGCGGATTAATTGCTGGAAAAGCAGATAAACCTCTTCATGCAGCAAGGTTCCCTGTAGAAATGGCGAGAGATGTTGCGATGGAATTGGAACATTTTTCGTGCCAAGTCGTTGTTGAACATGAAAGTTCGAACTTACAAACCGTCAGCAGCAACCACAAAATTTCTTAGGTAAAATGACAGTAAGCCTTAGCGAATCACTATTTTCACAATCAGTCGTTGATCATTTAAGTGAACACATTGATTTACATCGAATCGAGCCGATTCGCTTTCGCGTTCATTTTGAGACGGAAGAATTAAAGGCGATTGCAGTGAAACATTTACATGAACGGATTCCTGATGTGAGAATTTTAGATTTGCGCCTTGATCAAACGATTTACATTAGTACGAAACAAGCAACAAAAGCAGAATCTCTTCTATTCTTAGGTCACGAATTAGGGATAAGACCAGAAGAGATCGTTGCAACAGGGTGTAAAGTCGGGGACGAACAATTATTAAATTCTGTTGGCATAGGAGTCGCAATGGGCGGCTCACCACCATCGGTTGTATCCGCTAGTAATTGGTTAACTCGCTCTGTAGATCAAAACGGACTCGCTTATATGATTAAAGAAGTATTTAGAAAACAGATGAAAGTCAGTCTCCTTTAAACTGCAAGAAAGGCTTAACGAATGCAATCATTCGTTAAGCCTTTCGTTCGTTTGTTAGCGATAGAAAAGTAACAACTTTCCCGCTCGTACGAGACGATGGGTTGTCGTGGAATAAGACTTTTCTTCAAGGAGTTTCTTCCCGTGGTCAATCGCTTCTTGGTCATTTGGGAATGTGAACGACTCATTTAGAAGTAGCTCGCCTTTTTTTGTCAAAAACGGTTAATGCGTAGCTCATGTTGCATCTACCTCCAGTTAATTTGTTAGAATTATACCATAAATCAAAACGTTTTGTAGAGCTTGTTCTTAAGTAATGAAGTTGCTATAGTACAAGGCGACGAAGAAAGAGGGTGACATGGATATGTCATTGATGATACAGGGTGTTACAAAAAAAGTACGGTTCAAAGGTCGCCGTAGAAAATCTTTCATTTGAAGTGAACCGCGGTGAAATGTTTGGTTTGCTCGGTAGGAACGGTGCTGGGAAGACAACGACATTCCGATTAATGCTCGGACTGTTAAAAGCAAATCAAGGGACGATTACATGGGGCAATGTAACGCCAGTCAAACTAACGAGTCGAACGATTGGTTATTTACCTGAAGAGCGAGGGCTCTATCCAAAGTTAAATGTGATGCAACAACTGATTTATCTTGGTCGTCTTAAAGGCATGACAAAGCGAGAAGTCAAAGATGAAGTCACGAAGTGGTTACGTCAATTTGAAGCATTGCAATATGAGAATAAACGAATGGAACAATTATCAAAAGGAAATCAGCAGAAGATCCAATTTATTGCGAGTGTTATGCATAAACCAGAACTACTTATTTTGGATGAACCTTTTAGCGGTTTAGATCCGATTAACATTAATGTGTTAAAAAAAAGGCAGTCTTTGATTTGCGAGACCAAGGGACGACGATTGTTTTTTCAAGTCATCGAATGGATCACGTGGAATCTCTTTGCGAGAATTTGAGCATTTTGAATAATGGACAACAAGTGGCATATGGTTCTCTTCAACAAATAAAAGCGGCTTATCGGAGTCGGACGATTCGCATTAAGGCCGATTTTTCTTTAGATTATTTACTGACGCTTAACGGTGTGATCGATGTACAAGAAGAAGCTCATGAAACTCGAGTTGTCGTTCAAACCGAAGCGATTGTGAATGCCGTCTTTGAAGCGTTACATAACAAAGGAAACGTTCAACTATTTGCGGTTGAAGAACCAACGCTTCATGACATTTTTATTGATAAGGCAGGTTCCGCACATGCGTAATATAGGGCTCGTACTTTGGCACACGTTCTATACGAAAGTCGTTTCTAAAACGTTCTTCTTCACGTCATTTTTTTATGATTTTGTTTATGTCAATCATTTTGAATATCGAAGCGATCCTCGACTTTTTTTGATGATGATCCTGAAACGAGCGTCTATTCGGTTGCTGTTGTTGATGAGACAGAAGAGGTCTTCGGTGAATTAGAGCATGTCTTTGATCAACGTGACGAGACCATTCATTTTGAGCAATACGATTCGTCTAGAGTAAGCGATGAAGAAGTGTATGATCGTTATGATGCTATGCTTTTTATTGAAGGGACAGTGGATCACCCAGTCGCTCATTACGAAGCCCCGTCAATCAACCAATCGTATTTGCCGAGAGTTCTTGAATCGGAAATCCAGTCAATTGCAGAAGAGAAACGGATTGAGCAGTCGGGGATTTCTGAAGAGGTGATCGAGAACATTGCTCAGCCGATCACTTTCTCATTAGAAGCAAGTGATGATAACGCCCGTTCCGAAGCGGAACTCGACCAGGCACGCTTTTTCGTTTATATTCTATTGTTCGTCATTTATTTTACAGTGTTATTCCTTGGCAACATGATTGCTTCAGAAGTGGCGACAGAGAAGAGTTCACGAGTCATGGAGCTGTTAATTACGAGCACGTCACCCGCACAGCAAATGTTTGGCAAGATTCTTGGGGTTGGGCTTGTCGGTCTTACCCAATACAGCATTATCTTTCTCGTGGCGCTTGTTACTTTTGGGATGGGGATGGATGGTTCGCTTCCACAAGTTAGTGGTAATGTCGGACAGGCTGAACAAGAAATGATTCAAGAAGCGAGCTTCTCGTTAGAGCTATTTATGTTAGCGTTTGTTTATTTTGTACTCGGTTACTTTTTATACGCGACACTTGCTGCAATGCTCGGCTCGTTAGTGACGCGAATTGAAGATGTAGGTCTTGCAGTAGGACCAATGAACATGCTCGTTATTCTAGCGTTACTCATTTCAATGTTTAGTTTAGGCAACCCATCGGCAACAATTACTACGGTAACGTCGTATATTCCATTTTTTTACGCCAATGATTATGTTTTTACGGGTTGGTATGGGAGAAGCGTCCTCATTTGAAATGATTCTTTCGTTTGTTCTTCTTTTCATATCGATTGCAATCTTAATGATCATTGCAACGAGGGTTTATCGTGGAGGCGTGCTTTTGTATTCCCAAGGACGTTTAATCGAGATGATTAAACGTGCATTAATTGTAACAAATCGAGAAAAGGACAATTAGGTTTTCATAGAAGACTTTGGTATAATTGCATAGCAACTGACAAGAGAGGGGTGAGACTATGATTGAAATGATATCAGATACTGAGTGGTTTACGTTTATGTTGTTGCTTTCACAAATTGCGCTACTCGGTTTGCAGATTCGATTATTTATCGAGTTTGCATACGTATGGGATGAACGGCATGTTCATCAACGATGTTATCAAACTAAAGATTTAGAAGCTCATAGTCTCAACCCTAGACGGACATTTAGCATCATTAAGCGCAAAGTACCATCGCTTGCGGATCATTCATCCGATGATGATGAAATTTCTTTCCTTCAAACTCGTTAACGTGTTGTAAAAACGAAGGAGGAAATGAAATGAAACGACGCTTACAAATAATAACGTTACTCGTTATAGCTCTAATGGTATTAACTGCTTGTGGAATGGACCAAGCACCAATTACTTCTGAAAGTGAAGGCATATGGGATCACTTCTTCGTATTTCCGCTTTCGTGGTTAATCATCCAAGCTGCGGAGCTGTTTAACGGCAGTTATGGACTTGCAATTATGCTTATGACGGTCGTCATAAGATTGGCGATTTTGCCGTTGTTTTTGAAACAACAAAAAAGCAGCAAGGCTATGCAAAAACTAAGACCTGAATTGGATAAGCTTCGTGAAAAGTACGATCCAAAGAAGCAAGAAGATCAAGCGAAAATGCAACAAGAAATGATTCAGCTCTATCAAAAAAAGTGGCATTAACCCGTTAATGGGGTGTCTTCCGATCCTCATTCAAATGCCGATTTTAATGGCGTTTTACTTCGCGATCATTCGAACGGAACAAATTGCAACACACAGTTTTCTCTGGATGGATTTAGGAGCACCAGATCCGTATTACATTATGCCTGCACTTGCCGGGGTACTCATGTATTTGCAAATGCAACTGAGCACAAGACAACTGCCGCAAGAGATGGCTGCTCAAATGAAGATTATGCAATATATTATGCCGGTCATGATCGTGTTTATCGGGATCGCTTTACCGTCTGCACTATCTCTTTACTGGGCAACAGGAAGTTTGTTTATGATCATCCAGACGTATGTCATTCAAATGCGTGATAAGCGTAATGAGGCAAGTAGTGATGTCGCTACTGAACAATAGATGAGAAGTCCTTGTCTTCAACACCAGAGAAGAATGTGGTGTTTGAAGGCGAGGATTTTTGTTTTTTTACTCACCAAACTTTCATTTGTGAATAGCGTAGTGGGTAGAAGGAGGTAGGCGATTATAATGGATTCTATGAAACAAAAATACGATCATTGTGTGCAACACGTTGGGCAGAACGTGCACGTTCAGATGTTTGATGAAAAGACCTTCCAAGGGTTTTTAGAGAGTGTCGATGATGAACACGTCTATTTATTAGTCCCTGAAAATGTAGCGGATGGAGAGGAAGTAGCCGCTGCGTATATTCATCATGGAGGTCAAGGCCACCACCATCATGGAGGTCAAGGTCATCACCATGGAGGCCATCACCATCATGGAGGTCAAGGTCATCACCATGGAGGCCATCACCATCATG
>NZ_BAXL01000034.1:0-37205 GCF_000698185.1 Geomicrobium sp. JCM 19055 | reverse complement strand
CGATCCGGTCGTTTTCTCCCCATAAAAGAAGAACTGGCTTTTTTTATCGTATGCAGCGTCTCTCGGCTTAAATCACCTTCGCGCTGTCGGATGAACTTCGCGAGTGTACGGTACATCGCATCGTTCTCAAGCGGTCGGCCGTACTCTTGGATTTGCTCGTCAGTAATGGAACGCTTGTCGCTAATCACTTGTTGCAACACGTGATGGACGTCCCGCTCTCGAACATACTTCGATAAGTAATGGTGAAAGAACGGTAACGTACTCGCCGCTCGTAATTTGAGCGAGCTTTTCGCTAAATTGCCAGAGCTCGACAGTAATACCGCTTTTGATACTTCAGGCATCCATTGAACGAGGCGAAGCGCAATTTGACCACCCATTGAATGCCCAATAGCAATGACCTCATCGTCGTCTTCACTGTTCGCACGAATGACATCATGAACGGTCTTCGTATATTGTTCATACGAGTAGTAATAACGCACAGTCCGATTACTTAAGCCAAACCCAGGCAAATCTAGCGTCATAATATTGCCGTACTCATTCAAGTACGGAATAAGCCGCTTAAAGCTATACGACCAACTCATAAAACCGTGAATTAAAACGAAGTGACGATTCGCATGTTCTTTGGACGTAGACGGGTATACGTGCAAATTCACATCATCGTCAGTGAGCGGAAATCGATTAGCCCAATTCATATGGCGTCTCTTGATAGACATAATAGTTTAACCAATTCGAAAATAACAGATGTGAATGAGCCCTCCACAATAAAGGCGGCACGTTATCAAGGTCATCACTCGGAAAATAATCATCTGGTAGCTTCGTGTTTAACCCTTTTTCCACATCACGCAAATACTCCTCTTTTAACGTATCTGCATCGTATTCTCCGTGACCCGTCACAAACACTTGACTGCCGTCTCCATTCGAAATGAGGTAAACCCCCGCTTTCTCTGAGTCCGCTAAAATATGAAGCTGTTCGTGTCTCTCAAGTTCTGCCGTCGATGTGGTCGTATGTCTTGAATGAGGCACATAAAAAAATGTCGTCAAACCCACGTAACAGCGGATTGTTCTGAACGCGAATTCGATGTTTAAATACCCCGAACTGCTTTCGTTCCAGTGGGGTTTTATCAATGCCATAATGATGGAACATCGCCGCTTGTGCTCCCCAACAAATGTGAAGCGTTGACGTGACGTGCGTTTTGCTCCAATCCATCATCTCTGTTAATTCATCCCAATAGTTCACTTCTTTGAACGGTAATTTCTCAATTGGCGCTCCAGTAATAATCATTCCGTCAAAATAGTCGTCTTTAATCTCTTCAAACGTCTTGTAGAACGCCGATAAATGCTTCGTTGACGTGTTTTTAGACTGATGTGATGACGGATGTAAAAACGTAATTTCCACTTGTAGTGGCGAGTTCCCGAGCAAACGAAGCAATTGGGTTTCTGTCGTTTCTTTTATCGGCATTAAATTTAAGATAACGATATGAAGAGGACGAATGTCTTGTGCATACGCCCTCGCCTCGTTCATGACAAAGATATTCTCTTGTTGTAAGATTTCAGATGCAGGTAATTGATTTGGGATCTTAATAGGCATACGAACACTCAATCCTCTTTCTATACTCGATTGTCATGGTGCAAGATCTAAATCCCATACCCCTTGCTGACCCGTTGCATGATTTGAATAGACCCATTCAAACGATGACTCTACATCATTCACTGGATAAGCAAGCGTTCCTCTTCGTTGACCTCCTGGTCGGATTTGTCCTCCCATCAGTCGTTGGTCTCCAAATGATGAATCATGTTGATACTCATACCCTTCATCGTCAATGACCGAAGAGTTCATCGGAGCTAACTGGGTGTTTGTGTCCGATTCATTGAAAAATGAAACGTCCACGATCACATAATCTTCATCTTCCGTTTCTTCCAAGTAGGCTTCATGAATTGAAATGATAAAACTCCCTACTTGTGCTGTCTCTTCGGTTGTGAGTAGATTGTCATCTACTACTTGGTTAACCGTATTAGAGCTCGATCCATAAAACATTCCAGCCATAAAGCCTAAAATTAAAACGAGCCCCAAGAGCATCCAATACTTCCACCCCATCAAAGCAACTCCTATCCCAATGCGAACTTACAATTGTTTCCACCATATGTCTGTCGGTGTTACAGGACCTTGGCGTTTATGTTCTGTCTTTTTGTAGAGAGAAATGAGCTTCTCCTCTACGTCTTTTGTGACTGGTTTTCCTTCAAGGAAATCGTCAATCTGCTCATAGGTTAAACCGAGTGCTTCTTCGTCTGACAACCCTGGGCGATCGTCTTCAAGATCTGCCGTTGGCACTTTTTCATACGTTTCTTTCGGCGCATCTAACCATCGTAAAATGCTACGTCCTTGTCTTTTCGTTAAGCCGAACAACGGCGTCAAATCACACGCTCCATCTCCGAATTTCGTAAAGAACCCTGTGATTGCTTCTGCAGCATGATCCGTTCCAATGACGAGTAATTGATGCTCGCAGCGAAGTCATAATGCACTTTCATTCGCTCTCTCGCCTTTGTGTTTCCTTTAATAAAGTCACTCATCTTGTCGCCATTCGCTTCTTCAAACGCCGCAACCGAAGCATCGACCGCTTGCTTTACATTCACTGTTAACAGTTGATCTGGGTTGATGAACTCAACCGCGCGCACTGCATCATCTTCATCATGCTGAACACCATACGGTAACCGCAGTGCTAAAAACGTGTACGATTCATCTCCTGTTTCTTCACGCATTTCGCGAACGGCCTCTTGCGCCATCTTTCCGAGTAACGTCGAGTCTTGTCCTCCTGAAATGCCAAGAACAAAACCCTTCGTTCCCGTTTTAGTTAAGTAGTCTTTTACAAATTGCTTTCTTTTCGTATATTGTTCTTTCGGATCAATCGTAGATTCGACTTCTAAAGCTTGTTGAATGGACGCTTGGTTCAATTCACTCACCCTTTACGATGGTTTTGTATTTACGAAACGCTCATATTGCTCTATGAGTCCTTCACGTTCTAAGACGTGCTTTTGATGATCACCAAAAACGTCAAAATGTGATAATTCTCCCGTTCGTGCACCCACTCTGGACGAAAGCCGTAGCTCTTCCCCCATTGTAGCAATTTCTCAATGTCTGAACAGGCGACTTTGGTTACAGAATCGCACCCTGGGAAGCGTTCATCAACAGTAGTGCGTTAAGATACTAATCTCACCTTGTTTCGCTCGTTCTTTCCATTGCATCAGTTCTTGTTTGTTAATTCCAAATGCCACGCCTTCTCAACCTTTCACGTCCTACTTTGTTCTTTATATACAGCGTGCCAATCCGGTGCTGCTTTCTTAATTGAAACAGGACGGAAATCTTCCTTACGAACGACGACGTGAGTGGTTGTCCCATCTACACAGACTTCTCCGCTTTCATCCTTAATTTCGTAGCCATACGTGGCACGAATGCCTGTGTAAGACTCTAACCACGTCGCAACTGTTGCAACAGCTGGGTAACGAATCGCTTTTTTATAGGAAAGGTTCACTTCAGTCACAGGAGAAAGCAACCCTTCTGCTTCCATCTGCGCATAAGAGAAGCCAAATTTCTCAATTAAATCCGTTCGACCTATTTCACACCAAATCAAGTATTGTGAATGGTGAATGACACCCATTTGATCGGTTTCTGCGTATCGTGTTTGTACTGGTACTTCAGATTTTAACATGATCTACACCCTTATCCATAAAGTTCTATATTTTTCTAGCATATAAAATAACGATTACGCAATCAAGCACTAGCCATCAAAAAAAGCAGAAACTGCACAAATCAGAAGAAAAAAAGCCTTAAAAGAACGGGAATTTCCGTCTTTTAAGGCTTTTTAATGCTAAGCTTTACGCTTTGAATCCAGTTTGGCGTCGATTTTTTCTAATGCCTCACGGTCATTCATAATTTGTTCCCGATTCGTCCGAAGAAGTTCCTGGAAACGAGCTTTTTTAATACGTTTCATACACAAATCATCTCCTTTTCCACATTATGGGTAGAAGCGGACAATTTTATGCATCTTCTTTTGGGCTAATGTACCATTCATTGTTGCGATTGATCGTTAACAAGAAAATGTTGTCGGTCGAATCATAACCCTTTTTCTTCAATTGCTTATAAAATTTCTCCTCAGATAAATGCTCAGGAAGATTCTTTTCCTTGAGCGTACCATCAGAAATAATGACCGATGCATAGCCTTTATCTTTCATTGAAATGTTCATATCATCTGGGGTTAACTGGTCAAAACGCGCCTTTTTAATGACACTAACCTTCCCATTCTGCTCAAGCACGACCGTGTCGATCTCATTCAAATCTGAACTGCTCGCTTGCCGAAGTTCCATAAGTACTTGTTCAATCGTCATGTTCGCTTTTCTTAAGATCTTCTCATGAAACACACCGTCACTCGCTAGAATGTACGGCTCATCTTCAAGGAAGCGGCGAGACTTCTTCGGAAGCTTAAGCGCAATATACGATAGCGACCAATGCAACGCACCAATTGTTGCCGCTGCTAGAAACGGACCCCCAAGTTCACTATCCCCGGTCGCGAGTGGTTCACCTAGAATATCCCCGATGACAACACCAAATATAAAGTCCAACGGATCAACCGTCGCCATCGACCGCTGACCGAGCAATTTGATCATCGCAAAAATGTACACATATACGATCAACGCCCGAACCGCAAATCCGTATAGCGGTAACGACGAAGATCCTTCCCACAATTCCACTAGTTGATCCATTAACACCCCACCTTACACTTCCACTTTAACGTGCGCAATTGGAGCAGAATTATTCTCGGTGTGGCTGGTTGATGGCATGGGTTTGGGGAAAAAGCTTATTAAGGTACGTGAAATTGCGAGTTGGGATAAAGGCGCTGATCACTTAACCTACTTTATGTGAGTAGAGTTGAGCTCAAAACGGGAGCTTTCCCTTCTTCTGATCACATACTTTGTCATTCTGCTCACATAACCGACACTTTGTGAGCAGAACCCTGTTTATCGTGACGGTTTTCTCTCCGGCTGATCACAATCGTAGCCATTTCATCTTCGCACAACAAAAAAAGCACCCCAAGAAGGGGTGCTTTCTAATAGAAGCTTATTTCTTCGCTGCTTCTTTTAGCTTGCTACGTAGTACCATTGGTAGGATTCCACCGTGGCGGTAGTAGTCGATTTCAATTTCAGAGTCAAAGCGAACGATCGCTTCGAATGTTGTTGTTTTACCAGCTTCATCCGTTGCTGTTACAGAAATTGTATCACGTGGTGTTACGTCATCTGTAATGTTGATGCTGAACGTCTCTTTACCTGTTAGGCCGAGAGAGTCTGCACCTTCGCCTTTTTTTGAATTGAAGTGGTAGTACACCCATAAGGGCAAGGTTACTACGGTGGATACGCTCAAAGCTTTGCGCGATAACCATCTTGATGCCAAGAAGGTTTGTACCTTTCGCTGCCCAGTCACGTGAACTTCCCATTCCGTAGTCTTCACCAGCCATAACGACAAGACCAGTGTCATCTGCTTTGTACTTCATCGCAGCGTCATAGATCGCCATGACGTCACCTGTTGGCCAATACGTCGTATAGCCACCCTCAGTGCCTGGTGCCAATTGGTTCTTGATGCGGATGTTCGCAAATGTACCACGCATCATGACTTCATGGTTACCACGGCGTGAACCGTAAGAGTTGAATTCAGAAGGCTTAAGACCTTTTTCCATCAAATACTCACCGGCAGGGCTGTTCTTCGCAATTGAACCTGCTGGAGAAATGTGGTCTGTCGTAACAGAATCGCCGAACTTACCGATCGCACGAAGGTCTGTAAGTGGCTTAATGTCTTGTGGATCTTCAGACATGTTCTCAAAGAACGGTGGGTTTTGAATGTACGTAGACTCACTATCCCAGTTGTAAAGGTTCGCATTGTCTTTTGATTGTAATGCGTTCCAACGTTCGTTGTTGTCGAACACGTTCTCATACTCATCTTTGAACAATTTCGGAGAAACATTCTCACGGATGAACTGCTCGATTTCAGCTGATGATGGCCAAAGGTCGCTGAAATAAACGTCGTTTCCGTCGCTGTCTTTTCCGAAAGAATCTTTACGAAGGTCAAAGTTCACATTACCTGCAAGTGCGTAGGCAACAACGAGTGGCGGTGAAGCCAAGTAGTTGGCACGTACAAGTGGGTGAATACGTCCTTCAAAGTTACGGTTACCAGAAAGCACTGAAGAAACGAGAAGATCGTTATCTGCAATCGCTTGCTCAATTTCATCTGGAAGTGGACCACTGTTACCGATACATGTTGTACAACCGTACCCAACAAGGTTAAACCCAAGTTTGTCAAGGAAAGGCATTAGACCTGAATCCTCTAGGTAACGCGTAACAACTTTTGAACCTGGTGCAAGTGATGTTTTCACGTACTCAGGCACGTCAAGACCTTTTTCTACTGCTTTTTTTCGCAACAAGTCCAGCACCGATCATTACTGATGGGTTAGACGTGTTCGTACAGCTCGTAATCGCTGCAATTGTTACGGCACCCGTTGCAAGGTCAGACTTTTTGCCATTCGGGTGAGCAACTTCTACAGAGCGATCAAGCTCAGAGCTCTCAAGACCGAAACCGTGGTTGCCTGCTGGTGCAGTAACCGCTTTTTCAAATGCAGACTTCATGTTGTCAAGTTCAATCATGTCTTGTGGACGTTTTGGACCTGCTAATGAAGGCTCGATTGTGCTCATGTCAAGTTTTACAACTTGCGTGTATGTCGCTCCTCAGCGTCTGGAGTGAAGTACATGCCGTTTGCTTTCGTGTAAGCTTCAACAACAGCGATTTGTTCTTCAGAACGACCTGTTAGGCGCATGTAGTTCAATGCTTCTTCGTCAACAGGGAAGAAACCACATGTTGCACCGTATTCTGGTGCCATGTTTGAGATTGTCGCACGATCAGCAAGTGACATGCCTGAAAGTCCTGGTCCGAAGAACTCAACGAACTTACCAACAACGTTCTTCGAACGAAGAAGTTGTGTCACTTTAAGTGCTAAGTCAGTTGCAGTTGCGCCATCTGGAAGGCTTCCTTCAAGACGTACACCGACAACTTCTGGTGCTGGGAAGTATGAAGGTTGTTGAAGCATTCCTGCTTCCGCTTCAATACCACCAACGCCCCAACCAAGAACGCCAATACCGTTGATCATCGTCGTATGAGAGTCAGTACCGACGAGTGTATCAGGGAACGTAACACGCTCACCTTCAGCATTTTCGTTCACGTGAACGACGTTCGCTAAGTACTCTAAGTTCACTTGGTGAACGATTCCTGTTGCTGGTGGAACAGCACTGTAATTTTCAAATGCTTTTGTCGCCCAGCTTAATAATTTGTAACGCTCTTCGTTACGTTCGAACTCAAGGTTCATGTTCTTCATAAGTGAATCACTTGTACCGAACTTGTCAACTTGTACAGAGTGGTCAACGACGAGGTCCGCTGGAATCGCTGGATCGATTGATTCAGGATCACCACCGAAGTCTGCAATCGCTTTACGTAGTGACGCTAAGTCTACGACTGCTGGAACACCTGTAAAGTCTTGTAAAATAACACGTGAAGGTTTAAATGGCACATCTTCGCTGCCACCGTCTTTTTTTGCCCCACTTCGCAAGGCTTTCTACGTGCTCAGGCTTAATCACCTTTCCGTCTTGCTGTCTTAATAAAGATTCCAATAATACTTTAATAGAATATGGAAGTTTCGATACGTCTGCGACGTTGTTTAGTGATTTTAAATCATAATAAACGTATGATTTACCATTAACGTCGAATGTTTGTTTGGCTTGATAGAGATCGTTTGTTTTACTCATCAAATCCCTCCCTTTACTCCTATCATATAATACGTTCGCTAATTTGTCGAAACTAAAAGTGCAAAAATCGTCATCCCTTGTTCAACTTTTTTTTCTTATATGCTATGATAAGAATTGATTATACGACTGAGGTGAACGACGTGTTAGAAAATCTATTTATGTGGTTTATCGTTTTTTTGGGGCGTCTTTATGATCGTTTTTATGTTCATCGGTGGGTTCTTCATGTTTCGAAAGTTTTTGAAGCGTCTTCCGAAAGAAGACGGCAACTCGGTTCTCGATTGGCAAGACTATTATCTTGAGAAAACGAGACACCTTTGGACGAAGCAACAGAGCGATTTGCTCGAAGAATTAATCTCCCCGGTTCCCGATCTGTTTAAAGACGTGGCACGTGAGAAGATCGCAGGGAAAATCGGCGAACTTGCGCTAGAACAGAAAGCAAATAGCATATCAGAAGACTTGCTCATACGCGGATACATTTTAGCAACACCAAAACGTGATCATAAGTTTCTACGACGGAAACTTGATGAGAAGAACATGAGCTACGAACAATACGAACATCTTCTTTCTTAAAAAAAACTCACAGAGAACTGTGAGTTTTTGTTATGTGCGTTCGCCTTTCATCGACAAATTCCAAAGTGTGCCGTCACGTGTTGCTTTTCGGTGAATCTTCTTAAACGAATGGAGCATTGCGATTCGCCACGGTAAAATCATCCCAAAAGCAAGTAAGAAAAACATTCCTGCTAGTTGCGGCAAAACAACTTGCTCGCCGAGGATCAACTTCACGATTACTCTAGCAATTAATAAACCTACAAGTAAGTAGATAAACATCTTCGAACGTTCCATATAAATCTCACCTTCACGAATGTGAAAATTCGACGTTCGAATTAAAAAATACGAACAAATCACACCCGTAATTAACGGCCCGAAGATTTGTAACGTTTCAAGTCGCGCCGGTTCATAGACGAACATCAAAAACCCTGTGCTCATCATGATTGGCGGGATGATAATCTTCTTTACAGAAGCAGGTCTTTTAATTGCTTTCAGACGAATCATAATGACGGCTGAACTCATAAGAACTGCCATAATTGTCGTTAAGAGCAACAGCGTCGATTCTGTCATGACTTTGCTCTCCTTCCACTATGTACCCTTATGCACCTATCATACACTGATTCTCTCTAATCATGCAAAATTCGCAGAGAAATGATAAAACACCTCAAGTGTTGGAGGTGTTTGTTGTTACTTTTTATTGCTAACGTCTTGCTGCTTTTGCATAGCTTTCATCATTTGATTGATTTTCTTTTGCGATGGGTTCTGTCCCATTTGCATCATCATGACGCGTAGCATTTGCTCATTAATCGGTGGATTCTTCTTCATGTAATTCATCATTGTTTTACGTGCGATGAAAAAGCCTAATGCAACCCCACCTAATAAAGCAGCAAGCGCAATTAACACGACCCAAATAGTGCTCAAATCATTTCCTCCTTACCCTTTTCCATAAGCAGTATCTAATAAAAACAGATGTTTGTCCTAAACAAACACCATCATTATACCGTAAGTTACTACTTATGAAAAGTCCAGAACCACTCAGATTAAGAGGGATTTGAATTTAACCGGCTTTAGCCAGCCATACTTTTCCCGCTGAACGTCACACGCAAAAAAAAGTACGGATCAAGTGATTGCAACGTATCAAACCACGGCCACTCATCATCAAGTCCTTCTTCGCTCCAAAGCTGAATGCGCTGCTCACTAATCGACATTTTCATTTCTTGATTGTGCTCAATGAAAATTACTTTACCACCAGCAATTTTCTTCTTATGAAAAGGTAACTGTTCCGTTATTTCGTCCATCGATAACGGTCGACAAATGTAATCAATTTGTTTTTTTTGACGATCTCATACAACGGCTTTACCGTCTCGTATTCTTTAAAAAGACGAAATAGCTTGTCTTCTGCACGTACAAAAGAGTTCGCATATTCTGTTTTTAATAAGTAAATGTCATAACGATGCATACTGAGACCGCCTCCTTCTTGTTTCCCATATCATACCAAACAAAAGGTAAAAAACGTGTCGTTCTATGCAAGTCTTTCCTTCTAATGTCGTCAGATCGTTCGATTATTTGTAACAATGACGCCCCTAGTCGAAAACAAAGAGCAGAGACTGTACGTAGCCCCTGCTCTTCGCGGTATTATTTTAGAACGTTTGTGACAGTGCTCACGACATTGTCGACGTTAAATCCGAATTTCTCCATGACGAGATCTCCAGGTGCAGACGCGCCAAACGTATCAATTCCAATGGATGCGCCAGTGCGGCCTGTGTAACGTTCCCAACCAAACGTTGTACCTGCTTCAATGGAAACAACAGGAACGTCTAATGGCAATACTTCTTCTTTATAAGATGTTGATTGCTTCTCAAACCACTCTTGACTCGGCATGCTTACGACACGAGCTTCAATGCCCTTTTCATGAAGTGCTTTCTTCGAATCAAGTGCAAGCGACACTTCAGAACCTGTCGCAAGTAGTGTAACGTCAGGTGAACCACTATCACTTAAGACGTACGCTCCCTTTTTCACTTGCTCATATGCTGCGTCCGCATCAATCATCGTTGGCAATCCTTGACGCGTAAGAATAAGTGCTGTTGGGTGGTCTTTCGCTTCAAGCGCCAACTTCCAAGCAGCTGTCGTTTCATTCGCGTCCGCCGGACGAATAACCGCCAAGTTCGGAATCATGCGAAGTGAGCCCGTTTGTTCAACCGGTTCGTGCGTTGGACCATCTTCACCAACTGCAATGCTGTCATGTGTAAACACGTACGTTGCAGGTACATTCATAAGTGCAGACAGACGAATCGCAGGTCTCATGTAATCAGAGAAGACGAGGAACGTCGCCCCATATGCATGTAAACCACCGTGAAGCATAATTCCGTTTACCGCTGCAGCGGTCGCAAATTCACGAACACCGAACCAGACGTTACGGCCAGAACGGTTTTCCTTCGTAAAGTCTTCATGAGCATTCATGAGTGTGTTGTTCGAAGAAGCAAGGTCCGCAGAACCACCGAAGAACCCGTTCACTTCTTCAGAAAGTGCTTGGATGACATCCCCTGATGCTTTACGCGTCGCCAGCTTATCTTCTCCAACGGTGTATTTCGGAAGCTTTTGAAGATCAGCGACGTTCCACTCACGGTCAAACGCACGGTTAAGTTCCGCCGCAAGTTCAGGATGAGCGCTTTCATAAGAAGCGAACACGTCTTGCCACGCTTTATGAGTAGCGGCTCCTTCTTCTTCCTTCTCACTAAAGAAACTACGTACTTCATCTGGCACGTGGAATTCTTCATGATCCACTTGTAGCTCTCTTTAATGAGTGTTGATTCGTCGGCGCCCATCGGCTTACCGTGCGCTTCGTTCGTACCTGCACGGTTCGGAGAACCAAAACCAATAACCGTCTTAATCTCGATCATACTCGGACGTGGATCTTCTTTCGCTGCTTGAATGGCAGCGTCGATCGCATCTACATCGTTACCGTCTTCAACAAGAATTGTATGCCAACCGTATGCGTCATAACGCTTTAATACATCTTCTGAGAATGAACGGTTCAAGTCACCGTCTAATGAAATGTCGTTCGAATCGTACATCACGATCAACTTGCCTAACCCTAAATGTCCAGCAAGTGACGCTGATTCAGAAGCAACACCTTCCATAATGTCCCCATCGCCACATAACGCGTACGTATAATGATCAAAAAGCGTATGATCAGCATTGTTGTACGTGCTTGCTAGATGCGTCTCAGCCATTGCCATACCGACACTCATCGCAAGACCTTGACCGAGTGGTCCAGTCGTTGCATCCACTCCAGGCGTGTGACCGAACTCTGGGTGACCTGGTGTTTTACTTCCCCATTGACGGAAGTTCTTCAATTCTTCCATGGAAAGCTCATAGCCACTTAAATGCAATAAACTATATAGAAGCATCGAACCATGTCCTGCTGACAACACGAAACGGTCACGGTTCCACCAATCCGGTTGCTTCGGATTGTGATTAAGGTGTCTTGTCCATAAAGCAAACGCCATTGGCGCAGCTCCCATCGGCAATCCTGGATGTCCAGAATTCGCACGATTAATGCTATCAATTGATAGCGTACGGATCGTATTGATTGCTTTCTCTTCCACTCTGTTCAAGGTGATTCATCCTCTCAATTCAACCTAAATAGTCTACACCCTTTATGATAAACGGTTTCACGAGGCAAAACAACCTTAATGACGAACAGACAAAGGGAATGTACGTTCGGTTATTAGGTGAATAAAAAACCTGGAAAAGTACGTCCAGGCAAGCGGTGCCATTCCTGCATTAATAAGAACGCTTAGGACTTATGCAATCGACTTCTTCGGGAGTTACATCTTGTCCGTCTTCGTTTACGAGTGTGACCGATTGTAATTGATTGCGGAATGTATTCCGTAAATTGTCGAAATACTCCACTCGTAATGATTGCTGCTCTTCGATTTCTCTACTCGTCAGACCAATCGTTCTTGAGCGCTTTGCAAGTTCATTCATTCGATCAATTCTCTCTTGTGACTTCAACGTGAATCCCTCCCTTATCAAGAGATCGTACTACTTAAGCGTACACGATTGTATGCGCTTGCTCAAGGCAACAGCAGAATTGCTTAACATAGACCTATATCGATAATCCGTACAACTTACACAAATCTATAGAACTTATTCCCTTACAAACCCAATGATAAACCTATAATTATGAATATTCAGATGTAAGCTGAATTAATCATTAAACTTCATATTAAAAACCTATGTTCGCAACTGTTAACATGGCGATAACAGCAACAAAGAATAATACTAAAATTGCCCACTCTTCAATTGATGTTCTTCTTATAAAGCTTTGCATTCTCTTCACAATTCTCATCTCCCCAAAACGTTTGTTCGTATATCGACTATAACTAAGAACGAACGTTCGTGTCAAGAGGAAAAATAGAACGGATGTTTGCAAACACATGTTTTGTATGCTATATTCTACATAGTAAAAATTTAGAAATTGTGAGGTGAACGACGGTGTCAAAATTGTCTCCACGCCAGGAGAAGATTCTTACGTACATTAAATCCAATGTTAAAGCGAAAGGGTATCCCCCATCAGTTCGAGAAATCGGGGAAGCCGTTGGACTTGCCTCAAGCTCGACCGTTCACGGACATCTTGCTCGCTTAGAGAAAAAAAAGGCTTTATTCGACGCGATCCTACAAAACCGAGAGCAATCGAAGTGTTGCACCTCGATGCACAAAATGAAACGAATGCAACGCAGTCCTCATCTTATACACAAGGCGAAGTACCGGCGCCAACTTCTTACGTACCGATGATCGGGAAAGTAACGGCCGGACAACCAATTACTGCTGTTGAGAATATTGAAGAATACATTCCATTGCCTGAATCTTATGTCGGTCATGACCAAGTGTTCATGCTTACGATTGTTGGAGAAAGTATGATTAATGCCGGCATTCTCGACGGCGACCGCGTCATCGTTCGCCAACAACGCACCGCAGAGAACGGCGACATCGTTGTTGCTATGACCGAAGACCAAGAAGCAACGGTGAAACGCTTCTTTAATGAAGGAAATCATATCCGTCTTCAACCAGAAAACGATTCAATGGAACCAATTTTATTAACCAACTGCCAAATTCTCGGCAAAGTCACTGGTGTACTTCGTACAATCCATTAAAATCTGTGGTTATCACAGATTTTTATTATTAGTTTACATAATATATTTATGGTTACTATTTATTTTTTAACAATAAAAAAAACGCTACAAAAAAACTGTAGCGCTCTTTCTCCTTACTTGCAGTGGGTAAGCTGCAAGCGAAGAAGTTTGGACTTCCTTTACTATATCCCTCACAAATGACTACGACAATCGGTTTTACAATCAATTAACAAACAATTCATACACCATTTACGATCTAATACACTAACATAGAATTGGCTCAATGAATAAAGACCGTATTAGTACGAAGGTTTACCTGACGTTTTGTGGAATGGAGGCTGCATCGGTCTTTTTCAATGACTAATACACTGTCGTAATAACTCATTGAATACGCGGACTTCGTAAAATCATTCACCTGCAACCGCTCGTCTTCAGAATGCCACGCATTCAGTTCATCGATCCGTTTCTTCGAATACTCAATAAACGTGTTCGCCTTCTCATAGCCACCAGCATAATAGCTCATGTAACTCGTATGCAAATCCTCGATAAGAAAAACACCATTCTCTGAAAGCAACGGAAACATCTCTTCAAACGTTATAATCTGCTGGTCCATCGAGTGCCCACCATCATCGATGATAATGTCAAACGTCGGCAACGTTGGCTTAATCGACTTCCAAAACTCACGGTCGCCTTGGTCACCGATTAATACTTGCACTCGGTCTTCTTCAAACGACTTACATGTTGGATTGATATCCAAGCCGTAAATGTTCGCCCCTTTTCCAAAATAGTCCTTCCACATCTGAAGCGATCCACCGTGAAAGACACCAATCTCCATTACATTCACATCTGTATCAACAAAGCGCTCAAAATGCCGCTCGTAAATATCGAAATAGTGATCCCATTTGTGAATTAAGCGGTCATTATTGTTTTCAAAGTACTCGCGAAGCTTGTTCATTACAACACCCCTAGGCCTACTGTGTAGGGTATATGTATATGGCAAGGGGTTGGGAATGTTGCTTAAGTGAAGATCTAAATATAGCATTTTAATAAGTCGGATTAAAGTCTAAATGTTTTGGTTAAAATCACCATTTTAAACTTTATTCATTATCAGTTAACCAGTAACCTAACTTTGTAAAGCGCATAGATAGGTTATATACTTAACTGTACTATTTCTGTAATAATGGTTTTGAAAGGTCTAACTTTTCCACAAAACCTATGAGTATAGGATAGACGTTGTCTCCCCCTTCTGTTAGACCTTCTTGATTACACCTGTTTATGATTAGTTTTTAGCATTTAGTTAACAAAAAGCAAACTAGCACATAAATAGATATACCTTCGATCCTTCACAGTGATTTGCTAAATTCTCATTTAATCTAAACTTAGCAGCAAGATGTCTCAACAACATATTAGCGAAAACCTAATATCCATTTTTTTTCTTCCTCTTACAAGACGAAACTAATCAGCTTGGAATGAGCTATTTTCAAAAAAAATTATGTTTATTCTTTCGGATTTAATCATTCGAGTATATTGATATGGTATTATATATTTAGCTTTACAATTTATTTAAAAAGGGGAATTGGCCTTGTCTGAAGAAGCTTGGGTTGTTTCAGAGGAAGATACAGAAGATACGCTAGAAGATTATGTTTTTGGTGAGTATGATATAACTTCATCACCGAATGATTTTAATATATTGACACTCTACAATTTTTTTAGAATCAGGTGTTGTCAAAATACCTTCATTCCAAAGAAATTATGTATGGGATATTGGTAGAGCTTCAAAACTTATTGAATCATTAATCATCGGTCTACCAATCCGCAAATATTTCTTTATGAAGAGACTCGTAATAAGTTCCTTGTAATTGATGGTCAACAAAGATTAATGACTATTTATTATTTTGTCAAACAAAGATTTCCTAGAAAAGACAAAAGAGGAGAATTAGCTAGGATTTTTGATGAAGAAGGTAAAATTCCCGACGAAATTTTAGAAGACTCTGATTTTTTTAGACCTTTTAAATTAAAATTACCAAGTAACACTGAAAGAATAAATAAATTACATAACCTAAATTATGAAATGCTAGAAGAATATAAGACAAGTTTTGATCTCCGTACAGTTCGTAATATGATTATTAAACAAAACCACCCCTCTGAAGATGACTCATCAATTTATGAGATATTTAATCGTTTGAATTCAGGTGGCTTAAACCTAAAACCACAAGAAATAAGATCCAGTTTATACCAATCACATTTTGATAACATGTTAAAGAAAATTAATTTAGATCCGAGATGGAGATCGCTGATTGGGCAAGAAAATCCTGATTTAAGGCTAAAAGATATTGAAATTCTATTACGTGCTTTTGCTATGTTGTATAAAGGTGACCAGTACAAATCACCGATGATTAAATTTTTAAATCAATTTGCAAGCAAAGGAAGAGGTTTTACAAAAGAAGAAGTACTTTACTTGCAAGAGTTATTTTTATCTTTTCTAGATCAATGCACTCATCTTGATGATGATATCTTCTTAAATTCTCAACGAAAGTTCAATATTTCTGTTTTCGAGTCTGTTTTTAATGCCACTAGCGCTCCCTATCTAGAAAAACAAAGTATAGTGACGAAACCAATTGATAACGATGCTATTAATAGATTAAAACAGGATCCCGCATTCATTAATGCTACTCAATCCGCTACCGCAAGTAAAGATAAAGTTCAAGATCGCTTGTTAATGGCTAGAGATATAATAGGACATTCCTAAGGGGTGATCTAAAATTGAATACAATTATTGATATACAATATAATGAGAATAAGGAAGTCCTGGATTTTCTTGAAAGTCAAGAAGAAATATCATATAAAAACGACATAGATAATAAATTAAAAAAAATATTACTTTTATCTGTTGCAAGTTATTTTGAAAAGGAAATTACTGACTTAGTGGTCTCATTCATATCGGCTAAATCGGAGAAGAACGATTTAATTATTTCTTTTGTAAACAATAAAGCAGTAACAAGACAATACCATAGTTATTTTGACTGGCGTGGAAATAATGCAAATCAGTTCTTCGGTTTATTTGGGTCTGAATTCAAACAAAATATCACACTAGAAATTAAAGAAAAGGAATTAGAACCCTCAATTAAATCATTTTTAGAGATTGGAAATCTGAGGAACAATATGGTTCATCAAAATACAGGAACATATACTATTGAGAAAACAACATATGAAATTTATGAATCTTATAAAAGCTCATTACCTTTTTTTAGATTTCCTTAAAGAAAAATTTCAAGCTTAATAAGTTGATATTTTTCTGAGACCATCTATAGTCTCTTTTCTTAGTTATGATTTTAAACAAATATGATTAGAAGAATATTGTTATGAACGAATGAATAACCTTTATTTGTATAGATCATAGTTTCTCTTTCCACTTCTAGGTTTTATTAACTTCAACATTTTGTAATTAGTTTTTAACAATCTCGTTTACAAACAAATGTAAGTGTCCTAGATATGCTCTCTCCAAAGTAGACACTTAAAAAAAGTGAAAATTTTGGAGGGTTTTGTCTAGTGAATTTGATGATTTTAGAAGAATTTCTTTAGAAACGGACTAAGACTATCCCTACAAGTGACTGAAACGTATCAACTCCTCATCATTAACGCAACATTTTTCTCTAGACTTTTTTTTCCTCACGCTTGGCTCGTTCATAGTGCGTGATCGCTTCTAAAAACTCGACATAGGTCCATGACGTTTGTACGGCTACTCGGAGTAGCCAGGGGAATTCTTCTGCGGTTTCGGCTAAGCGTATGAGTACGGCAAAGGATATTTACCGCTAGTGCAATCTTTTGAACCACTTTGTGCATGAGAATGTACCACTCCCTGCAACCTCGTTTTACCATTCAGGAAATTGAAAGCCCGAAACAGCTTTATGAAGCGTATTCCAGGCCTGATTTTCAAAACATGAAACCAGTGATTGTTTTAAGGTTTCAATATCCTTCGAGCGATCACAAGTATGTGACCGATTTTGAATGAGTTTTCCTTTTTCTAAGCTAAAGGTGTGCTCGGCCAGCGGTTCACGGCATGCCGGTTTTCGGATAACAAGCATCTGTTGTTCCTTACCTGAAACATCAATCACCACGTTATTTTTGGTGTTCGGTTGATAAGTCACGAGGGGGACGGAATACGATTGAATTGATATTGAATCGTTTTGTCCTTGCATACACTTCTTGTTATACTTTGATAACTGGTCCTTTCAACTGAAAGGACCGAAGAGACGGGTTGTAAGTGTTGCTTTTCGAGGAGAAACACTTCTTACAGTCTTTTTTTCATTGTCTGGGAACCTGATGGTTACCTGTAAATGCAAGCCATTGAAGTTCGCTCATTCCACTCTTCGATGTCGCGAAAAACGCGGCTGTCTGCGAGTTGCCCTTGATATATTTCACAACATTCTCGATCATGCCTTTGGGTTCTGGGTTGACTTTTCGGCACAAACGAATGTGGCATTTGCGCTCATTCACATACTTTTAAAAGTCAGCTGTTAATAGGAGCTGCCCTGCATTTTCACTCACTGTGAGTAATTGATCTTTATCATAGTCAATTTCGTTGGGTCCTCCACCAAAAATTTGAAAAGCATGTTCATGACAACTAATCGCATCTTTGGTCGAGAATAGATACGCCTGCCATTCCATATATTTATGCCTCGAGTGTGCAAGTATAAAAGCGATAAAGTAGACTTCTTCTCTATTGTTTAAAGTTTTCTGTTTGGTTGCACTCCAGTCGATTTGAAGTTGTTTGCCAATCGATTGTTAAGGGAACGTTTCGTAATGACGAAAGACGACTGTTTTCTCAATGATAGACTTCACGTATCTCTTTCACATACGATCGAACCGTCCTTCCACCCACAGATAGGTTGGGATACCTTTCTAAAAGCCAATCATGAATTTAAGCACTACTCAGATAAGGATATTCCTCAAGCCAGGTAAGAATCCAGTATTCATAGGGATCCAGTTATCGCTTCCCTGAATATCGATTGGTGTATGCACAAGCCTCATCAAATGTCATGTCTAAATACCTATAGACCGTTGGTCTTGAAACCTTCAATTCTTTTGAGATTTGAGCGACTTTGAATTTCCGTTTATGTATTTTATCAATCTTCACATACAAAACAACTTTCTCCTTCAAAACCCCAACCTCCAGTGTAATTACATAACGATCTATTCTACTAAAGTATTCGGTTGATTGAGCAAAAGTTAAAGTCAGATTAAGCAAAAACTGTCTATTTTATTCTAACGTTTAAAGGAGCTCGAACAAGTTATTAATATGTACATAAATTTCTACAACGAAGACCGAATCACATTAAAAAAGGCATAGCTCAAGAAGAACTATGCCATGCCTACGTACTTTATTTATTTCCCTGTCTACTTGAAAGGGGCAATTCAACGCGCGCACCTATTCTCAAATTGTTTTTTTACGAAGGAATATCTTATAATTTTGTTAAGTTTTTATTGCCAAATAAAACACCGCAAAAGAGAGTTTTAACTCTAACTTTAGCGGTGCGACACCAAGACGAAGTTTTTTTAATTTATTATTGAAGAAGTTGAAGAACAGATTGTGGTTGTTGATTTGCTTGTGCAAGCATTGATTGAGAAGCTTGAGAAAGAATGTTGTTCTTTGTGAACTCCATCATTTCACGAGCCATATCAACGTCACGGATACGTGATTCTGCAGCTTGAAGATTCTCAGAAGCATTATCTAAATTAGAGATTGTGTGCTCTAAACGGTTTTGGATAGCTCCTAGATAGGATCTCTGTCCAGATACTTGATTAATTGCTTCGTTAATAGCGTTGATTGCTTCATCTGCATTCTCTTGTGTAGATACATCAATTCCACCTTGACCAACTACTGATATTGTTTCAGCACTTACAGCTTCAACATCTAGAGGAGTCCCTTGTTCCCAATCTACTTGTTCATCATCTAGTTCTAATGCACCGGGACTATACCAATCATCCCATTTTGTACTGCAAATACGTCACCATCAGCATCTAATAAAACAGTTCCAGAAAATTCTTCATTTCCTACTTCATAAGTGTGATCCTCTGCTAAAGTATATACTGTATTGTTGTGGGTAAATTCTGTTTCACTTACAGTGGTAGTTACTTCTAAGGAATCAGCTCCAGGACTGCCGATAAGTAAACCTTCTTCATTTACTTCGACGTCAGAGGGAGCAAACCATTCCCCGTCAGATCCACCGATTTGAACTGCAACAATATCATCGCTGCTATTACGAAGTACAGTTTGTCCTTCAACACCTTCTACTGTTGCAGTAGAGGTATTGCTGATATCAAAATCAGCTTCTCCAGCTACACCCAAATTAAAAGAGTTTAAGTTACCAATCTGAACGTCAATACTTTGTCCAGAATTAGCACCGATATGGAATTTTCCTTCAAAAGAGCCATCTAATAGATTTTTGTTGTTGAATTCTGTATTTCCAGCAATACGATCTAACTCTTCTGCTAGCGCGTTTACTTCTTCTTGAATCGCTTCACGATCGACATCATCATGGTTAGTGTCATTTGATGCTTGTACAGCTAATTCACGCATTCTTTGAAGAATACTATGAGATTCATCAAGTGCACCTTCAGCGGTTTGGATTAATGAAATACCGTCTTGAGCATTACGACTAGCTTGATCGAGACCATTAATTTGTGCACGCATCTTTTCAGAGATTGAAAGACCAGCTGCATCATCACCCGCACGGTTAATACGTAGTCCTGAAGAAAGTTTCTCCATAGAGTTTTGCATTTGGTTCTGGTTCACGCCGAGTTGGCGGTGAGCGTTCATTGCGCTCATGTTGTTGTTGATAATCATACTTGTCACGTCCTTATAATGTTGTTTAGGTAGCATCCATTCTACCTATTTGAATGACATCCTTGTCATCCTTACATGGTTTATATCGGACGTTTGTGACGGTTGTTAATAGATTTCTAAAACTTTTTTTTAGGAATTTAGTCCAAAATGGTTTCACTTCGTCTATTTCAACTGTTTTAAAGTTGTGTGGACGCATATTTCGCACTTAACACCGATTAATGATAAAGAACAGCAATCCTGATAACAGATAGACGATGTTTATTAGCATCCATTCACCAACCAACGTTCCTGTTATCAGCAACGACATTAGCAAACCCATCACAATACTTATTCCTGAAAAAATCAATATTCCATATAAGACATTGATTTTGTTTTTTTAAAAGTGTGTAAACCATTAAACAAACACGATCACACTACTATAAAGAGCACTCGTGATACTAACAATAACATTCACAGTAATTCCTCCTTTTAAAAGTCGGACTACTTATTACAAACCATAGTATTATTATAAACCGTTCGTGCACTGTAGGTGATGAGGTTACGCGCTGTGGTAATCAAACTCTTAAACTTCTAGAATTTGAATAGACACATTATTGAAGAATAAAATAACCATAAAGATAAGTTCTCAGGACCGAGAATAAATACAAATTAAAAAAATTGTCCCTTTACTAAAAAAATGAATATTTAAATTACGGAAATCATATAATAAATCTTTATTGCCATCATATTATAGTGAAGGAGGGTGCCGTCTAACACCCTAGTGGGATATAGATGCTGCATGACCCTCCGCTATAAATTTAATATAAGCATAATCTCCTCTCTTTTGTGCTGACATTTACCAAAACTTTTGGTTAAGCTATCCATACAGAGTAATTGCGTTGAGAGTCACCATTTCAGCAAGTTCGTTCCCTTACCTTATGTATACCTCCTTAAGAACTTGTACATAATTTAACTACAGCAGTCCTTTGTTTTGTTCTCGCATTAACCTTGACACGTCCCTTTATGGGGCGTGCTTTTTTGTGTTATTAAAATTTCTTTTTGCATATGGCATTAGGATTATATGTAACCTTCTCCTTATTTGCGCATTCGCTCCAAATGCGCTTTTTTTGTGTAAAAAAAACACCCCGCACGGTTAATTGCGGGGTGATCACTCGACCATTGCGAGCAAATAATGGAACCTCAATCATAGCACTAATTATCTATAATATTAATACTTAATAGCTAGCAACTATTTCCATTTTTCTTTTTGATGTACACAACTACACAACAAAGATAGTACATCAGCTGTATCAATGCATGTACCATTTTTCATCAGTAACAGTTTCAAACTGAGTAATTTATATGAATTTTATCTTAGTGGTACGAACCCCACATATCTTCAATATGCTCAATCAACTTAACACGTTTCTCATAAGCTAAATCGTACTGCTTAAAAACATAAACACCATCAGACACACTCACATTCACAGCTTTTCTAATGTCTCTCTCGGAGTATATTAATCGGACACTGCCGTTATTGTCGTCGACTTTGTTTAATTCCTGAATTGTTATATATTCCATTTGTAAACCCTCCATGTTAAATGTACTAACAATACTTTAACACGTAAACGCCTAACATTGTAAAAGTTCACAGAAATGAAAAATAATTATTACTCTTCTATGATCTTCAACTTGATACCCTCTTCATTATCGAAGGCAAATAAAAAAGCCCTATCCCTCTCAGGATAAGGCTTTCTAGCTCTTAGTAAGAACTCATATACTGCTCGCGCTCCCACGGGTGCACTTGCGTGCGGAACATATCCCATTCGATCTCTTTCGCTTCAACAAAGTGTTCCATTGCGTGTTCGCCTAGGCTTCTACGAGGACTTTGTCAGCTTTGAGTTCGTCTACGGCACCTTTGAGGCTACCTGGTAGGGCTTCGATTCCTTCTTCTTGTAACTCTTCTTCGCTCATGATGTAGATGTTGCGGTCTGTTTCTTCAGGAGCTTGAAGCTTGCGCTTGATTCCGTCAAGGCCAGATGCAAGAAGCGCTGCCATCGCAAGGTATGGGTTCGCTGCTGGGTCTGGGCTACGTACTTCGATCCGCGTGCTCGCCTTACGTGAAGACGGGATTCGTACGAGTGGGCTACGGTTTCTTAGTGACCAAGCGATGTAAACCGGTGCTTCGTAACCTGGTACAAGGCGCTTGTACGAGTTAACGATTGGGTTTGTGATCGCTGTAAATGCTTTCGCATGGTCTAAGATTCCAGCTAGGAAGTGCATTGCTGTTTCGCTAAGCTGAGACTTTGTGCTTTCGTCGTAGAATGCGTTCTTGTCGCCTTTGAATAGGGACATGTTACAGTGCATTCCTGAACCGTTCACACCAAAGAGTGGTTTTGGCATGAATGTCGCGTGAAGACCGTGCTTTCTAGCAATTGTCTTAACGGCTAATTTAAACGTTTGGATGTTATCACATGTTGTGATCGCATCTGCGTATTTGAAGTCAATTTCGTGTTGTCCTGGCGCTACCTCATGGTGAGATGCTTCGATTTCGAAGTCCATTTTCATGAGTTCAAGAACGATGTCACGACGCAGTTTTCGCCTAAGTCCGTTGGTGCAAGGTCGAAGTAACCACCTTTGTCGTTTAGTTCCATTGTTGGTTCGCCTTTTTCGTCGTTCTTGAAAAGGAAGAATTCTGGCTCTGGTCCAATGTTGAAGTCGGTGAAGCCCATTTCTTCAGCTTCTTTAAGTACTCGCTTCAAAATGCCGCGCGGGTCGCCTGCAAATGGTGTTGGTGCTTCGCCTGGCTCGCTCGGCTCGTAAATGTCACAAATTAAGCGTGCGACTTTGCCTTTATCTGGCGTCCAAGGGAATACAACCCACGTATCAAGATCTGGGTATAGGTACATGTCTGACTCTTCAATACGTACGAAACCTTCAATTGAAGAACCGTCAAACATCATTTCATTGTCTAAGGCTTTCTCTAATTGATCAACAGGGATCTCTACGTTCTTGATCGTTCCTTGAAGATCCGTGAATTGTAAACGGATGAATACGACATCTTCTTCTTGTGCAAGTCTTGTAATATCTTCGCGCGTATACTTTGCCATGTGTCTTTATTCCCCTTTTCATTTAATAATGCAAAGCCTTAAAGCTTCACTGTATGTGACTTACACCTGATTGGGTTCAGATGTAAGGGATCACTATGATTTGTAGAAGTGTGAAAGTTGTCCTTGAATCATCGATGCTTTCTTCTGATTCGGATGGTGCAGAGCTTCTCGCTTCATCTGTTCGCGAAGCTTCTTCAGTTCTTCACGTTCTTCTTGTTCTTTCTTGTACTTTTGTTCTTGCTCCATCATCATCTCTTTAATGCCTGCCATGTTCACGCCACGATCAATTAATTGCTTAATGTCAAGTAGCCGGTCAACATCAGCGAATGAGAATAAACGCTGATTGCCCTCTGTACGTGCAGGCTTTACGAACCCATGAGATTCATAGTAACGAATCTGTCTTGGGGTGAGATCGGTTAATTCCTTCACGATGCGAATGGAGAACAAAGGCATATGCAATCGTTCACTCTGTTCCATGTTGCTCCCCCTTTCTCCTGCTGAGAAAAGAACCGCTTTACGTCTTATATTGTGTGAATATATTACTTATTTTAAGAGATCGGTACTACCATGTCAACTTTTTTTCCGTAAATGATGTTAAAAAAAAGTTAACATGAGCTAATCGATCATCGATTGTAGCGCTCTTCGAATTGCAACTTTACAGTGTGCGAACGTTAATCCACCTTGCACGTAAGCCGTATATGGCGGTGCTACTGGGCCATCTGCACTTAGTTCAATGCTCGCTCCGAGCACAAACGTTCCTGCTGCCATAATAACGTCACCGTCATACCCAGGTAATGGTCCCGGAATCGGTGTTGCCTTCGCATCGATTGGAGAATGGTGTTGAATGCTTTGGCAAAATGAAATCATGTCTTCCGCATTTCCAAACTGAACCGCTTGAATGAGATCGGTTCTTCTCGTCGTTGACGACGGTGTCGTCTCGTAACCTGCTTTCTCAAGCATCGAAGCTGTATAATGGGCGCCTTTAATCGCATCGGCAACGACCGTCGGTGCGATAAACAATCCATGGTACGCATCTTGTAGAAAAGCACCTGTCGCTCCGGCTTCCATACCAATGCCAGGAGCCGCAAGGCGAGCTGAGGCTTGTACGACAAATGATTCTTTACCGGCAATGTACCCGCCAGTTTTCGTAATGCCGCCACCTGGTTTTTAATGAGAGATCCTGCTAACAAATCGGCACCGATGTGACCCGGTTCAAGTTCTTCCGCAAATTCTCCGTAGCAATTATCAACGAAAATATGTACGTGACCGTGTCGCGCTTTAATTGATTGGATTTGATACTTCATCTCTTCAATAGAAATTGACGGGCGATCGTCATACCCACATGAGCGTTGAAGAACGACCCATTTCGTCTTCGCAGTGATCGTATCGTTTACGAGGCAACGTCTACACGACCTGTGTCATCAAGCGGCACGACTTTTGTTGTCATCCCGTATTGTTTGAAGTTCCCCGCTTGATCCCCGTTTAAACCTACAACTTCTTTCATCGTCGCATACGGTTCTCCACTTGCATAAACGAGCTCATCTCCAGGCCGTAAGTTCCCGAACAGTGCCGCAGTAATGGCGTGCGTCCCTGATACAAACTGAGGACGCACGATCGCTGCTTCCGTTCCAAATATACGAGCGTAAACACGACCGAGTGCGTCACGTCCTTCATCGTCATACCCGTAACCGTCTGAACCATTTAAATGATAGCTTGAGATGCTTTCCGCTTGGTACGCATCAAGCACTTTTGCTTGATTCTGTTCACAAACGATGTCGATTTGCTTATAGATGTGTTGCAATTCTTCTAATGTTTCATCGTTCCATTGTTGAATGACTGTATTCATGTTGAAACTCCTTCATCTTTTCACTGTTGATTTATTTCTGGGTGGCTTCGGTTTGCAAAGCCTGTGACCGTATACACTTCGTCGGTCTCATCAAATTCAATATGCTCGACGATTGTCGTCGTTTTGAGTCTCGCGAGCCGTTTTCCTTCTGAAGCATCGACAGATAACGAATACGCCTGCATGTCTTCTTTAAGTGCGATTTCAATTTGCGCGTTCAAAGCTTCCAGGTTGTCTTTATGCTTTGCACTAATGTAGACTTTCGGGTTTTTCAGTTGTTCTACTCCATTTGGAATTGGGTTCGTTCGATCATATTTGTTCAATACTGTAATCGACGGAATACCTGTTGCACCGAGTTCCTCTAATAACGTGTCGATCGTTTCTTGCTCTTCACTCATGTACGGACTCGTGACGTCAATGACACGTAGCAACAAATCACTGTCGGACACTTCTTCAAGCGTTGAGCGAAAGGCAGCGATTAACGTTGTTGGCAAGTCGCGAATAAAACCAACCGTATCACTAATTGCGACGTGTAACCCAGAAGGTAAGCGGTATTCCCGGGTTAACGGTCGAGTGTTGCAAATAAAAGGTCTTCAGCAAACGCCTCTTCATCGGTTAATGCATTTAAGAGCGTCGTTTTCCCTGCGTTCGTATACCCGACGAGCGCCACTTTCGGGACGAGGCGTTGGTGTTTGTTGTTTTTGAGCAACTGACGGTGTTTGACGATTCGTTTTAACTCGCGCTTTAACTCGTCCATCCGACGTTGTATATGACGGCGGTCGGTTTCAAGCTTTGTCTCACCAGGACCTCTCGTCCCAATTCCACCACCGAGCCTCGACAACGAATGTCCTTGTCCACGAAGCCTCGGCAACAAATACGTCATTTGCGCGAGCTCCACTTGTATTCGTCCTTCTTTCGTCCGTGCACGTTCAGCAAAAATGTCCAAAATGAGTTGCGTACGGTCAATGACCGCCGCTTCGGTGTTCGCACTCAACGTATAGCCTTGTCGAGGCGAAAGTTCACCGTTAATGATGATTACGTCCGCCTCATGTTCTTCAACGAGCTCTTTTAATTCTTCCATCTTCCCTGACCCGACATAACTCGTGACGTGAGCGGTTTTACGGTTTTGCGTTTCGGTGTGAACGACCGTTCCGTGGGCGGTGTGGACTAAGCTCTTTAACTCTTCAAGCGACTGCTGTGCTTCTTCTTCTTTTTCGTTTTCTTCAATAACTGCTACGACGATCACTCGTTCCAAATGATCTAACCTCCTAGAAATCTCGTTCCGTTAATGTTTTTAAAGCATCGATGTCTTTTTCTGTTTGTTCTTTCACGATGCGAACTGCGTGAGAGCGGATCGCCTTTTCAATGGCGTTTCGAATTGCCCTGCCATTACTGAACGGTTCTCTTGCTCTACCTTTTTGATCATCTAATTTCTTCTTCAGTTTTTCTTTTGCATCAATCGTCCATACGTAATCTCTTGATTGCAACATATTCTCTGCGATCATCATCATCTGATCCATTGAAAAGTCAGGAAAATCCAACTGAATCGGAAATCGTGAAGGAAGCCCAGGGTTTAGCGTAATAAACTGTTCCATTTCTTTCGAATACCCAGCTAAAATTAATATAAACGAATGGTTTCCTTCATCCATCGCTTTCACGAGCGTGTCGACCGCTTCTTTTCCGAAATCCTTCTCTCCACCACGATTTAACGCATACGCCTCATCAATGAACAGGACCCCACCGTGAGCTTTTTGTAGCAGCTCTCTCGTCTTTTGTGCGGTTTGGCCGATGTACTCCCCGACAAGGTCCGCCCGCTCTGCTTCAATAAAATGACCTTTACTTAAATACCCGAGGTCTTTTAATAATCGACCGACAAGACGCGCAGCGGTTGTTTTCCCTGTACCTGGATTTCCTTTAAAGATCATGTGCATTGAATGGGCTTCTGTCTTCAATTGATGTTTTTCACGACAACGGTTAATATGAACCCAAGCATAAATTTCACGAACCATGGCTTTCACGTTTTCAACGCCAATGAGCTTTTCGAGTTCGAATTCTGCTTTTTGGAGTAAATAGTTAATGTTCGTCGTGTTTACGTGCGGTTCTTTTTTTTATCTCTTTTTCACGCAGTCGCACACGAATTTTTGTTTTCTGCTCGTGAGCATAACTCATCATCATCCCTCCGTACATTTCCATCACGGGTGTTTGCCCATATCTTACGCAACCCGATATGAAAATGTGCAACGAAGCAGACTCATCACCATCATTGTATCGAAAGGAGTAAACCGTTGCACCCTTTACAAGAACAGTTGCCAACAACAGCAAACCAATACTTAGAACAACTCACAGCTAAAGGCCGGAAATCATCAACGGTCCGCAGGTATGCGTATGATCTCGCTGACTTTTATTCGTTTATCGACGTGACGAACCATCCTGCGTATACGAAAGAGACATTAGAACACTTTATGAAACATCTCATTCAAGAGCGCCATTATAAGCATAAAACATACAAACGGGTCTACCGTGTGTTACATAGCTACTTTAACCATTTGATGCACCAGAACGTACTCTCAGACAATCCGATCGAGCACGTCATATTGCCAGACGAAGAGGATGAGCCGTTAACTGAAGACGATCTTTTTACGAAAAAAAGAAATCGACCAGTTGCTACAATCTACTGCATCCATCGAAGGACTGAATGATGATCAAAAACAATCACGTCCGCTGCTTGCACCGAGAAATTTGATTATGTTGCGGTTGATTCTCTTTTATGGCTTACGCTTGCAAGAATTACACGGTCTTCATATCGATCATTTGCTCTCGTCGAACACGCTTTTTGTTACGCCTGTCGACGGCGAAGTGAATCCAAGGAAAATTACGCTTCAACAAAAAGACCAAACGCTGCTTGCAAACTATCTGGATGTGATTCCTAAAGCGGTGAAACCTGTGCGTGGCAACGAACACCCGTTGTTCGTCGCGTTTGACTTTAAACGCCAGACGTATCGCTGGTCGTATGAAGAAGACAAACCAAAGCGTTTAACGATCGTGGCGATTCAGAAAATGATCCGCGAAGAACTTCGTCGCGCTGGTATTCCGCTCGGTCGAAGCGCACAACATATGCGCCATACGTTTATCGTGAACGCCTTACGTTCAGTCGTTCGACAAAAGACATTCAAACCCAGCTCGGTTTGCATTCAGAGCTCGTATTGCTGCGGTACGAAACCATTGCCGATTCGATGAAAAAAGCTCATCATCTTTAAACGATGACGAGCTTTTTTCGTTACGATTCAGATGGATCCAGTTGTAACTGTACGTTTTTTGAAGGGGAAAACGTTGAGATCGCATGCTTGTATACGAGTTGCTGCTTTCCGTCCGTATCAATGATGATCGTAAAATTATCAAATGCCTTTAAGTAACCGCGAATCTGAAAGCCATTCGTTAAGAATACGGTAATCGAGATGTTTTCTTTTCTAAGCGTGTTCAGAAATTGATCTTGAATATTGACGTTTTTCACCGCGGAGCCCCCCTAATTATGTCTGCTGTCTAATTCGACATTTTTTCCAATTCTCCTGCAAGAAATTGAACAATTCCCGTAAAATGGTCATGTTTTTCTTGCTCACTGTCAAACCAATGGACCGTTTCTTTGTTACGAAACCACGTGAGTTGCCGTTTGGCAAATTGCCTTGAATGGGTTTTGATCGTCTCAACGACGTGCTCAAAGGATGCTTTCCCTTCGAAATAATCAATCCATTCTTTGTAGCCAATCGCTTTCATCGCTTGTTCGTCTCGTAAACCTTCTTCGTAAAGCTGCTGGACTTCTTCAAACAGACCTTGTTCGAGCATGACGTCGACGCGGCGCTCAATTCGTTCATAAAGCGCGCCTCGGTCCATCGTTAACCCAATCATAATCAGATGATATGGCGAGTTGTCAACCGATTGCAGTGGTTTTGGTGCATCGTGCCCACGTTCTAACAGCTCAATCGCCCGAATCATCTTCCGAATGTTGTTCGGATGAATCCGCGCAGCCGCCGCTTGATCAAGGCTATGAAGTCGTGCATGTAACCGTTCGTTCCATTCGGCTCTAAAGCAATCGCTTCTAACTGTTGTTGAACGTCTCGGTCTGCTTTTTCTTCTTGAAACGACCAGTCTGACGTAACGCCTTTGACGTACATGCCTGTACCACCGACTAAAATTGGCAGACGTTTGCGCTCATGAATGTCTGTGATCGTCTCTTTTGCGGTACGTTGAAACTCGGCGGCGCTAAATGATTCATCTGGCTTTTTTATATCAAGCAAATGGTGCGGCACGTTGTCTTTCTCTTCTTCGGTCACTTTTGCAGTGCCGATATTTAACCGCTCATACACTTGGAACGCATCACCATTAATAACTTCACCATTAAACGCCTTAGAAAGCGCGATGCCAAGTGCCGTCTTTCCGACAGCGGTTGGTCCGACGATAACAACGAGAGGACATTTCATAGCCTTCTCCTTTCCTTATAATCGACGTAATGCGCCGTAACTCGTTCTGGATGGGCGTTTTTCCAGCCTCTCAAACGAATACTTTTCCCATAATGAGCTACTACTTTCTGCTTTTAAAATAACATGCTTTCTAGCCACACGTCTCGCTTCATCTAATGTTTTTGATTGTAACGTGTCATAACTCGCGGATGCTCGTAAGCCATTTAGTGATAAAGACTCATCGATCGTTCGTTCGAACATCGGATCAAGGTAGACGACATCAAACGATTGATCAGCTAACGTTCGTAAGTATTCGGTATGATCACGTTGAATGACTTGAATGCGACGCATCGCGTCAAGTAGCGACTCGCTGCCATCATCCCACGTGCTCAGGCCACTTTTGACAATTTCTGCAACAGTCTGCTGCTTTTCAACACCGTGAACGATTCCGTCTTTTCCGACGAGGTAACTTGCTACGATGCTATCACTCGCAAGGCCTAACGTTAAGTCCAAAAACGAATCGCCATGTTGCAATGTTGTAATAGTGGCAAACGGATCGTGACCCCCTTTTTCGAGTCGTTGTATGCGAATCGTCGCCATACTCGGATGAAAAAAAGAAATCATCATGACCTTTATTGTAGAGCACGTCTTTGCCATTTTTCCCGACCATATAGACCGCAGTGTCTGTGTGGTGCATGCTCGCAATCGTCCGCTTCTCCCTGGCAAGGTGCGGGACGTTCCACTCGTGCGACAAGCGCTTTGCTTTTTGAAGCATCGGTAATGTTGGCTTACGACTTGTCGTAATGAGCATGAATGCATTTCCTTTCTTATTGAAAAGGAGGTGCTCCCCTAAGCGGGTAGCACCTCGTATTCGACGTTAGTTCTTCGCGGAGTATTTAAATAGAACGTATGCCATAACGACTGCTACAACTACAGCTATAAACGTAATGCCAAGGATGGCTACTAAATCCATCGGTGTCATGTCTCTCTACTCCTTTATCTGTCATTCTTTCGTATAACAATCCCATGTCATACAAGTTGTCTTTTCCTAGTGTATCATAGAACAAATCATTTAAACAACGAGCATGTGACAATCAAGGAACGATTTGTCAATTCATGACACGTTTAAACATTTTCTCAAGCTCATATGTCGTTACATGAACGAAGATATTCCGTCCGTGAGGGCACGTAAACGGCTCCTCGCAGGCACGTAGACGCTCAATCAAACTCAGAAGTTCATCATTTCGCAAATGGCGATTGGCTTTAATTGCCGCTTTGCACGACATGAGAATCGCTGCTTCTTCACGTAAAGCGACAACATCTGGTTTCTTAAGCTCAAGCGCTTGATTCGTCAGCTCACGAATCGTCTCTTCTTCTTGACCTTTCGGGAACCATGTCGGATGCGCACTCACACGGTACGCTTGTTGCCCGAAGCGCTCCATATACAAACCAATCGATTGAAAGTCTTCTTGCAACTGCTCAATATGAATGACTTCTTCATTCGTAAATTCCATCACGAACGGAATTAACAATTCTTGCACGTCTCGATTTTTCTTATACAGCAACGCATGAAACTCTTCGTAATAAATTCGCTCTTGCGCTGCGTGTTGGTCGATCATGTACAAGCCCGATCATTTTGAGCCAAAATGTACGTGCCATGCAGTTGCCCAATCGGGTAAAGGGGCGGAATACGCTCTTTGGATGCTTCTTCTCGTTGTTCTTCCTTTACTTCAGGCTCAGGTTGTGGCGTAGGTGTAGGTACTACTACTCGTTCCACTGGCACGTCGACGTTTGGTTCTTGTTTAACGATCGATTCAACTTCGTAGTGTGATGGAACGGGCTCTTCAACCGTTTCTCGAACAGGTTGCTTCTCTGAATAAGACAATGGCAGTGGGGTTTCTTCAAACACGGGTGTCTTCTCTTTTATGACGTCGTTTGACGTTTGTTCAGGTATAAGTGTTTCGCGCGCTAAGCGGCGCTCAATGCTTTCGGTGACTTCTTGTAAAAGCGCCTCTTCCTTACTGAGCCTCACGTCCCACTTAGACGGATGAACGTTCACATCAACGAGAGAATGGTCCATCGCAATGGACAGAACGACAATCGGATGACGGTGCGACGGCAAACGGGTGTAGTACGCTTGTTCAATCGCTTTCACTAACGGGAAGTGACGAATGTAGCGACCGTTAATAAACGTACTCATATAATGTCTACTCGCCCGGTTCACTTCTGGTTCAATGACGAACCCTGTAATCGTGTAGTCAAGCGTCTCATGATGGATCGGGAGTGCCTTCTCCATCACTTGCTTGCCGTATATCGCAAACATCACATGACGCAAATCACCACGACCATTCGTGAACAGCATTTGCTTATGGTTATGAGTAAAGCGAAATGAAATGTCTGGTCGTGATAACGCCGCCCGGTTCATAATATCAGTAATCTTGCCGAGTTCGGTGTTAATTGTTTTCACGTGCTTTAAGCGAGCAGGGGTGTTGAAGAACAGTTCCCGAACTGCAATCTTCGTGCCTTGTCGTGCCTTTGCTTTCGTTCTTCCGATCAATCGTCCACCTTGATACGTCAACTCAACACCTGCATTGCCATTTGCGCTCGTTTCAATCGTTAGTTTGCTCACTGACGCGATACTCGGCAACGCTTCCCCTCGAAAACCGAGTGTTTCAATGCGGTGCAAGTCGGATTCTTTTTTGATTTTGCTCGTTGCATGGCGTAAAAAGGCGAGCTCCACTTCATCTTCTGGTACACCGTGACCGTTATCGATGATCACAATCGACGACAGGCCACCTTCTTCAACTGCAACGTCGATTTCAGTGCTACCCGCGTCAATCGCATTCTCGAGTAATTCTTTCACGACCGAAGCGGGACGCTCCACAACTTCACCTGCGGCGATTTTATTTGATAAATGTTCGTCCAGTTGAATGATTGTATTCATTGCACTCACACTTTCTTAACGCAATTTTCGTTGCCATTCGTACAGTTTCTCTAACGCTTCAAACGGCGTTAAATGAAGGACGTCAAGCTGCTGTAGTTCTTCTTTCAATTGAGCAAGCTCACGATCAGTCGTCGGTTTCGGCTCTTTCACTTTTTCCGCTCGTTTCGGTTCTTCAAACAACGTTAACTGCTCATCTGGCATCGGTTCAGTTCGTTCTTGAACCGGCGCTGTTGGTTGTCCACTTTCATACGTTTTTAATAACGTTTCCGCACGGTCAGTCACTTCAGTCGGCAACGAGGCCAACTTCGCGACGTGAATGCCGTAACTTTTGTCCGCTCGCCCTTTTTCTACACGGTGTAAGAAGACCACATTGCCGTCTTCTTCCTCTGCTTTTACGTGCACATTATCAAGTGTCTCTAGCTCCTCTTCGAGTACCGTCAATTCATGATAATGCGTCGAAAACAATGTCTTCGCTCGCACCCGTTCATGAATAAATTCGATAATCGCTTGCGCTAAAGCCATGCCATCATATGTCGACGTCCCCCGACCGATTTCATCGAGCAAAATTAAACTATTGTTCGTCGCTTGATTTAACGCATATTCAGTTTCAACCATTTCGACCATAAACGTACTTTGACCGCTCACAAGATCATCAGCGGCACCGATACGTGTGAAAATCCGATCAAATCGAGGCAGTTGTGCGGTGTCAGACGGCACGTAGCACCCGATTTGCGCCATTATGCTGATGATCGCCACTTGCCTCATGTACGTACTTTTTCCGGCCATGTTCGGACCTGTGATGAGTAACATCTCTCGCTCTTCGTGCAAGTGCACGTCGTTTGCGACGTAATCGCCGGCAGGGATCGTCACTTCAACGACCGGGTGACGACTGTTTACGAGGTTTAACGTACGATCATCGGTAAACGACGGTCGCGTAAAGCGTCGGTTTTCGCTCACAACCGCAAACCCTTGCAAAACGTCGATGTAAGAAATCACTTTCGCGAGTTGTTGGATTTTCGTAATTTGAGCTTTTGTCGTTTCCCGAATTTGCACGAACAAGTCGTACTCAAGAACCTCCATTTTCTCTTGCGCGTCGAGAATCTTTCGTTCCATATCTTTTAGTTCAGGAGTGACGTAGCGCTCCGCATTCGTTAACGTCTGTTTACGCTCAAAGTAGTCGGGAACGAGGTGTGATTGCCCGCGAGACACTTCTAAATAGTAGCCGAACACACGGTTATAACCGATTTTCAATGTCTTAATCGACGACTTTTCACGTTCTTCCCGCTCTAAATTGCTAAGCACGTTTTGCCGTTTTCATTGGCTTCGCGGTATTCGTCCAATTGTTCATGAAACCCTTTACGAATCATGCCTCCGTCTTTCGTAGAAATTGGCGGTTCATCTACAAGTGCATTTTGCAAATGATCGGCAAGCGTTTCACACAACTCCGCTTCTTTTGTTACGGCACGCCCTTCGATGCCGAGCTTGTTCACCGCTTCAAAAATGGACGGCGCTTGTTGCAGCGAGCGCTTTAATTGAACAAGTTCTCGTGCGTTCACGTTGCCATAGGCGACTTTCCCGACTAATCGCTCCAAGTCATAAACGTTTTGCAACGCATCTTGAATGTTGACGCGCTCAAGCATTTCATCTTTAAGCTTGTTCACAAGTTCCAAACGGCGCTCAATCGCTTGTTGATGATACAACGGTGACTCGATCCAGCGACGAAGTCGACGGCTTCCCATTGCGGTTTTCGTTTCGTCAAGCAACCCGAAAAGCGTACCTTTTTCGTGCGATCAATAAGCGACGACGTAAGCTCTAAGTTCCGTCGCGTATGGGCGTCCATTTGCATAAATTGTTGCGACATTCTAACGGTTACTGGCTGCAAATGATCAAGGGATCGTTTTTGCGTTTCACTTAAATACGACCATACTCGTCCAACTGCTTTTTCAACCGCTTCATCTTGTCCGTCGTACAACGATTGAAGTGGCTCTGGAATCGTGTCTTGATCATCAAATGAGACCGTAAATGGAACGGCTTTAAGCCAGCTTTTCAAATCCCCTGGGTAGTCGTGACTCACGATCAACTCTTTCATGCCATCAATGAACAACACACGTTCAAGTTCAACGAGCTCATCAGTGACGATGCCTGCTTCTGTTTCGCCGGTCGTTAAATCACTTTTCGCATACGCGATTTTGTCTTTATGAAAGCTTAGCGCGGCGATGTAATGATTTTCTTCAGCGCTTAATGCTCGTCCTTCCATCACCGTTCCTGGTGTAATGACCCGCACGACGTCACGCTTTACAACGCCTTTCGCTTCCCTTGGGTCTTCCACTTGTTCACAGACAGCGATTTTGTAGCCTTTTTCTATAATTTTATCGATGTATGATTCTGCCGAGTGATAAGGAACACCGCACATTGGAATCGCGTCGTCGCCCTTTCCCCGTTTCGTTAATGTAATTTCAAGTAATTGAGCAGCTTGAATGGCGTCTTCATGAAAAAGTTCATAAAAATCACCGAGCCTAAAGAACAAAAATGCATCTTTGTACTCGCTCTTTATTGATAAATATTGCTGCATCATCGGTGTTTGTTGTGCCACAATTATTCCCTCTCATTCTAACGCGAACTAGGTCAAATTATAGCATAAATTGTTCGTTTTAGACGAAGAAAAACCAGGAGAATGCCCTCCTGGTTAACTCTTTTTATCTTCGAATTTCTCTTCTTTTTGATGGTCACGGTCTTTGTCTCGATCGCGGTCACGATCATGGTGTTCAAAGCGATCCCGCTCAGCATGCTCAAAACGATCTCGCTCTCCACGTTCTCCCCGCTCGCCTCTTTTTCTCCCCCCGAATTCCCGAGGCGGTCTGCGTTCTAGAAATTTCGGATCAATGCTATCTTTTAACTCTTGATCTGACACTTCTTCGCTCCACTTTACATCTTGATAGTGGGCATCTTCTTTATCTGGGTGTACGAGTACGCAAACTTTCGTTTCACCGACCACTTCTGCGGCAAACTCTTTTTCTACTTCAACGTTCACATCCGTACCATTTTCAGCAATTAACGCTTCTAACGTATGAGGCTGCTTCGTCGAGCGAGCGATTACGTCAAGTTCATCGGTAATCAGTTCATCCGGTCGCATTTTTAACGGAATGCTTTCATGATACGAAACGGTATTCGTTGCAACGTCCGTTTTCGTATTCTTTTCATAGGAATACCAAACGTTAATGTCATACGTTCCTTTAATTTGGATGCTATCTCCTTTACGAACAGCATCGTAACGATGGTTAATGACCCAACACCCTAAGATGCTCGTCGGTTTATGTTGAGGGCAAATCGTGTGTGTAGTTTTTGAGTATTTCCTACCTTTTCCACAAACAGCTTTCGTAATAATTTCACGATAGTGTTGTTCAGACACGTCGCGTTCCTCCCTTTTTTCAGTATACCGGCGCCAATATGCCTCTTCTTATACATATGTATGAGCAAAGGCAAACTTCATGCACATTCATTTTGATTATTTTCGTGAAGCTCTTCTACACCTATCTTATTAGGCGAAACAAAAAAAAGAACCAGCCATATGGCTGGTTCTTCTAAACGCTTATTCTTTGTCCAAGTAGGCACGTAACATCCAATCGTCTTTCTGGAAGTCGCGGGCAATTTCTTGAATTGCATCTGCAAGGGACATCGCTTGCTTGTCTTCAAGTTGCTCCATTACTTCATAGAGATCTGCACTCATTCTTTGGAGATCTTCAGATAAATCTTTTACCATTCTTCTTCTGACTTGTTGCCAGTCGCTTCGTCAATCGTCGCTACTTGCAAATAGTCTTTCATCGTAGCAAGTGGTTTCACCTGAACGACGAGCATTTGCTCAGCATATTCATCGATGTGACCTTTCACTTTGTCATACATCTCTTCGAACTTCTCATGAAGCGAGAAGAAATGTTGACCTTTGATGTACCAGTGATAGTTGTGAAGTTTAATATAAAGGACGTGTAAATTTGCCAGTTGTTCGTTTAATTCTTTTTCCATGTTCTTTGCGCTTGTACCTTTAATGTTCGCAGTTTGTCTTTTAGCCATTGTTATAGCCTCCTTAAGTATTTCACGCAATCTCTCTTACAACTATTATTATATTATAATCGTTCTAAATAACAATAGTTATAATCAAGTTTTTTTGCTGCTTAGTTATTTTCTACCCGTCTGCGAAGAAAGTATGCCACGAATTTTAAGGATGGGGGAAAAAAAGCGGTGGTAGGTCGAGTTGGCACAGCAGTGGATGCCATTCTTACTATCTTAGATCTTATTGAACTACTCGGCACTAAAATACCGAGATTCCTAGAAGCACGAAGCTTGGTCGTGATGGACATCGCATGCTGGGCGGACATTTGCTGAAATAGCATTGTATTGCCTTGCACCATCAACGCTTCCTCTTGCTACACCAACGCTTCCTCTTGCTACACCAACGCTTCCTCTTGCTACACCAACGTCTTCTCTTGCTACACCATCGCCTCCTCTTG
>NZ_BAXL01000035.1:0-34882 GCF_000698185.1 Geomicrobium sp. JCM 19055 | reverse complement strand
CAACAGCCTGAACACCAGGAAACCTGGTGTTTAACTATGCTCGACATGTCGTAAACAACGTTCACACTGAGTAAAGAAACGATCCGCTTTTGTCGGAAGTTTCTCCCCACAATCTTGACATCGGTTTGACTCTTTTAAAAGTTCAGTTTTTTTTCATCGTCCGTTCCTCCTCGTGTAATTTCCCTTGTACAGTTATTGTATTATAACAGATTGATTTTGTCTACAGTTGTTATATAAAAAAAGGCTAACAAATTTGTTAGCCTTTTCTACATTTCTATTGCTCGCTCTGAACGCCTCGCATCAATCATAAGAAGCACTGCTGTTATTATGTGCATGACCCAACCGAGGATTGGAATCCAGGCGAGGCATGCCGTCACAATTCCTAATATACTGCCGTGTTTGTTTTTGCCATCTTTTATACTAAGGACTAACGTTACGATGTGTAGTCCAAGAAGCAATAAAAATAAACCAGGAAACGTATGCGTATAAATGAGCCATCCTAACAGAGGAATTGCAAAGAAAGCCTCTATACCACCTGTGACCCACTTGAGAACCGATGATGTATTCAAGTTATTCATCTCCTCTTGCGACGATTATCTACGTTTATTCTAACACTCTTTATACGTTTCATCGGTATAAGAAGTTTCAACGTCTGACTAAATTTGGATCTAGACATTGTACTTGGCAAAGCGCATGACAATCGACAACTGCATATTGCCACGTTCTTTGCAATTGTACTTGATCCACATTCACACTTTGAATTGGAATTTGCGTTGCGCTTTCTGGTACAACAATTGGCGTTGAAGGTCTCAGTAATTCAAGAGTTACGCACCCTTCATCGTCAATGTCTTTTACTCGAAAATAAACGGTAACAAACGATTCACCGAAGCGATCTTTCCCAAACGCATAAAGTAAATGATTGTGGGATGTTTTAAATAGAACAGGAATCGTTCCATAATTTCCTTCGTTTTTTTAACGATAAGCAATAACAAGATTGTGCACATCCATCTGTTTGATGTTTTAAAATCCACTCGACCTCTTTACATACACATGAACAACCACATCCGCATTGATGTTGATGTTGATTTAGACACGGAATTTTTGGTTCATGCTTTTTATTACCACTATGACAGCCCATAGCTCATCCTCCTTTTACAATACTCTATGCGCAAAGGGGATCGCCCGTATAGTTGATTGCTTTTGTAATTTACTGAAATTTCTTGCTTAATTTGTATGAAAGCGCTACACTTACGTTAAGGATGTCACTATGTCGAGAGGTTGATGATGATGACACCAGCCGGTTTGTTAGCAATTCTCGGATTTTCTTTCATTATGGTAGCAGTCAGTACAGGTATGGCTTTCGTCTTCTTTAGAACTTCTTCAAAACGCGATGTCTAAACAAACAAAACTCCCGATGTCCTCTCCTAATTAGAGTGGATTTACGGGAGTTTTGTTTATACGTATACAAAATGCTCTTTACTAAGCGTTGTGTTGCTTGTTCTTTTTGACAACTCATCAAGAAACGCCTGTTGAAACGTTCCGATTCCTTCCTGCTCACTACGCGTATGCGCTGCCTCCGCACATAATCCATAATCAACGAGGGCACTAGCTACCGCTTCTAATGTGTTCTCTTGCTGAGTACTAACGTAAGCTGTAATAATTGCACCGAGAAGACAACCTGTACCGACAACTTTCGTTAACCACTCGTGGCCACTTGTAATTGTAATCGTCTGTTCTCCGTCACTTACAGCATCCGTTTCACCGGTCACACAAACAATCGTGTTAAGCTCGTTCGCCGCTTTTTTGGCAATCGTGCTCGTTTCAATTGCACTAGAACCATCTACGCCTCGTACGTTCGCTTCCATCCCTACTAATGAAGCAACTTCCCCACTGTTCCCACGAACAACGGTCATCTCAATTTGTTCGAGCAATTGTACCGCTGATTGTGAGCGAAAAGTAGTTGCACCTACAGCCACAGGATCGAATACGATTGGAACATTGTTTTGATTCGCTGAAACACCTGCATTCCTCATAGCTTCAAACTGAACATCAGTAAGCGTTCCCATATTTAATAGAAGTCCGTTAGCTGCTGCTGCCAGATCTGCTGCTTCTTTAGGTTGTTTACTCATAACAGGAGCTGCCCCAACTGCTAGCAAACCGTTTGCTGTGAAATTCATCACCACATCATTCGTTATACAATAAATAAGCGGATGAGTCTCTCTAACATGTTCATTCATCTCTATTCACCACCTATCTCTTATCATAACGTAAAAAAAAGGCCTCGGGAAATTCCCAAAGCCTTCTACCTTTAGTGAGCATTATTAAATCGACCGAGGAATGATTTCAGGCGATCACTTTGTGGATTTTCGATCACATCGTAAGGTGTCCCATGTTCTGCAATTAAACCATTGTCTAAAAATAATACACGATCCGCCACATCACGAGCGAAATCCATCTCATGGGTGATGAGCATCATCGTCGTCTCACCTTCTGATGCTATGTCTTTGATGACCTCAAGCACCTCTCCGACGAGCTCCGGATCTAGAGCTGCTGTCACTTCGTCAAACAACATCACTTTCGGTTGCATAACGAGCGATCGTGCAATCGCAACACGTTGCTGTTGTCCACCAGAAAGCTGTGAAGGGTACATATCCACTTTGTCACTTAACCCAACCTTCTGTAACATTTGCAGTGCACGATCTTTCGCTTCATCTTTCGATAGACCCAAAACGTGAATCGGTGCTTCTGTACAATTTCGCATGATTGACATGTGCGGGAATAAGTTGTACTGCTGAAACACCATGCCAATTTTGCCACGGACTTTTCGTAGATGCTTTTCATCCGCATCCTTTAATTGACCATTTACTTCTTTATGCCAAAGTTGCTCACCATCAATTTCAATCGTTCCTGATGATGGTTGTTCGAGCGTCATTAACATACGTATAATCGTTGTCTTCCCTGAACCGGATGGTCCAATCAGCGCAACTTTCTCTCCTTTATATACATCAAGGTTTAAATCGTTTAGAACAATATTGTTACCAAACGCTTTCTTAACGTTATTGTACCGAACGATCACCTCTCGTGCCGGCTCTAGATTCTCCGCTAGTTCTGTCATGCTTTCACTCCCTTTTCAGCGCTTCCAGGAATTTGACCAGATCTTCGCTCCAAATATCGGATAAATAGTGCACACGGATAACTTAGAACGAGGAATATAAACCCAACAATCGTGATCGGTTCTAAGAAGCGATACGTTTCTGCACCAATTGAACGAGCAATCATCATCATTTCTGTGACATAAATCCCCATTAACAAAGGCGTTTCCTTGAATAAGATAATTAAGTAATTTCCGAGCATCGGAATAATGGGAGGAATCGCTTGAGGTAACACGACTTTCCGCCACGTTTGAACCGGTGAAAAGTTTAATGCTCGACTTGCTTCCCATTGACTCTTAGGAACTGAATTAATTCCTGAGCGATAAACTTCAGATACGTACGTACTGTAATGAACACCAAGCACAATTGCACCTGTTAAAAACGGTCCCATATCAAATGCAAAATAAACGAAGAACAGCTGTACAAGCGGCGGTGTTACACGTATAAACTCAATAATTCCTGCAACAGTTAGCGATAATGGTTTGAACGACGACCTTCGAAGTAACGTTAAAACGAGACCAAGCGTTAATGAAATTGCAAAGGCAGAAAACGTCGCACCAATCGTTACGCCAACCCCTTGGAGTATTCTTGGAAAAATCTCAAATGCAAATGCCCAATCCCACGTCATGCTGTACTCACTCCTTTCGAAGCACGTTTCTCAAGCCAACGAGTAAGGAACACGAGCGGCAACGCCAGTACGAAATAGACGAGCAACAAGTATGTATAAATCTCAACTTGTGCTGCGAGTGACGTATTAGAACTTCTTAGTATGTTCGCGTTAAACGTCATATCTGCTAAAGAGATAAAGTATACGAGTGACGTCCCTTTTAGAAGTTCAATCGCATTGTTCCCGAGTCCAGGTAACATGAGACGAAACGCTTGTGGCAATACAACTCTTCGCATCGTCTGAAACTTAGACATGTTCAAAGAAATCGCAGCTTCTTTTTGCCCTTTCGGTACAGCAAGAACTGCACCTCTTACAACCTCTGAAGCGTACGCACCATAATTTAACCCGAGTGCTAGGCCACCAGCGATAAACGTTGACATTGTAAATGGCATTAATGCCGGAAAGGCAAACGCAAAGAAGAACATTTGCACGAGTAAAGAAGTTCCACGAAAAAGTTCAACAAAAACCGTTGCAACACCACGAACAATTGCAAGCCGACTCGTCCTTGCAAGTCCAGCGACAATAGCAATCGAATACGCGAGAACTGCACCAAACAGAAATGCTTGTACGGTTGTCGTTAATCCACCTAATATATACGGTAAAAATGTATCGATGTTAGTGAACATCTTCAGTCTCCTCTTTCTTGCTTAATCTTGTGATGTAAAAAAGCACGGACGTTTGTATTCCCGCCGTGCTTCATCGATTAAAGCTTACGCTTAGCCTTCATCTCCACCTGCATTGCAACGATCTTCTGTTGTCACACCTTCAACGACATTGTCCGCACTAAACCCGAATTCTTCTAAGATTGCGACAAACTCGTCACTACCTTGTAAATCCGCTAACGCTTCGTTGTATGCTTCACGCAAATCATCATCGTCACTACGGAATAGCGCTGCACCGTAAGCAACTTGCTCTTCACCTTCAATAACTGGGTTCGTGAAGTTCTCTGGTTGTTCAATTAAATTCTCATCCGCTGTTGCAATCGCTGCATTCATCGTCGCATCGGTCATCACAGTAACATCTGCATCACCTGATTCAACGGCTGCTATGTTCCCTGGGATGTCATTCGCTGGCATAATGTTCAAGTCCGCTTCAGGATCGAGCCCTTTTTCTTCAGCAATCGCTTCTAGCATGCCGAATTGATTCGCTCCAGACATCACTGAAATTGTCGCCCCTGCTTCAACTGCATCTTCATAACTATGAAGATCCATTGGGTTCCCCGCTTGTACTGCCATTCCTTCACCATAGCTATATTCAATATCACCAAAAGAAGCATTCTCACAACGTTCTGGTTGAACGTCCATACCCGCCGTAACAACATCATAGTTGCCAGCATTCAAACTAGGAATAAGGTTATCCCAGTCCGAAACTTCCGCATCAATGACTTCAACACCCATACGCTCGAATACAGCTCGAGCAATTTCTGCACTCGCTCCAGTTGCTTCATTTGTGCTTGTGTCTATGTATCCGTATGGCTCTTCATTGGCAACACCTAACGTTACCCCGTTCTCTTGAAAGTCCTCTACTGAAGTGCTCGTTCCACATGCAGCAAGCGCTAAAATTGCAGCAGGAAACAAAATAAGACCGAATTTTCGCATTCGTTAATCTCCCCTTAAAATTCTTATTATTTACCTGATACTACGTTGTCCTAGAATTAAGTATGACTCGTAGCTTTTTCTTATCTTATCATATATTAAAAATGGTTCAAACTTACTGATTCGTATATATTACCTGTTAATTGCGATAATTACGCTAAAAAGCCATATGAGCGAGTGAGATTACTAAAGCTAGATAATCATCACTATTCCTCGCTCATACGGTAGATGTCAATTTTTATGACAGTTTGCGTTCAGCTAACATCCGTTTGTACCTCGAATGCACGTTCACATTTACAACAACGAGTGCAATTGGATAAATGACGGGTAATGTAAGCATCGTCTCATCCACTTCGATCGTTCCAAATGATTGTAGAATTGATATAACAAATAAAGCCGTCCCAACAATCAGTAAGCTAATTCGCAAACTAATACGATAGTTGTGATGTGCCTCTGGAGCAATCATTCGTTCAAAGTTCATAACTTCTTTATACTTCGGAATGATCAGTGCTAGTAACGCTCGTGTGTTTTGGCGTTCAAAAATCGCCCAAGCGATAAAAATAACCGCAATGATCATTAGTACCGTAGGAAATGAAAATGAAGCCATTGCAAAAATGTACAAAAAAATAAGCGATCGTAAATAAAATACTGACGATCAGATGATCGTATTTCTTAAATGCTAAATAATCGTTTGTTTCCATCGTACAACGTTCTTCCCTTTCCTCTATCCCTGTTGTCGCTCCAACCAAGTTGATCGTAGAAGACTGTATTGATATAAATCATGATAGTGGTCATAAAGCCATTCTCCGTCTTTAACGACCCCTTCCAATTCAAACCCTAGGCGCTTAGGAATTCCTTGACTTTCAAAGTTTTCAACACCGCAATTAATTTGCACACGGTTTAGTTGATATTCTTCGAAAAGAACATAAAGACAAGCATCCACAGCCTTCGTCATAATCCCTTTGCCGACAGCCTGTTGCGATAACCAGTAGCCCATTGTTGTTTTGCGACTCGCCCAGTCAATATCATGAAGGCCAATCATCCCGACAAATTCTCCATCATAACGAATTCCGGCTTGAAACCCTCTACCCTCTGCAAATTGTTGGAGCCAAGAACCTATAATTGGTTGATAGTCATATATTGATTTTACCTGATCAACCCAAGGAAGCCAACGCCTTAAATGTGCTCTTGAGTTATGTACAGCTTCATACATTGCTTCAATATGGTTCATTTCTATAAGATGAATCTGTATGTGTTCATCAACTCTTATACTAAACATCGTAATCACCGCCACACTCTATGTCTGGCAGTTCCCTCCCTATCCTATTAGATCCATCAAAAAGAAAAAAAGCGGCGCAACGATGCAACCGCTTCCAACTTAATTATTCTCTATGGACGCACAACATTAGCCGCTTGCGGGCCTCTGTCGCCTTCGACGATTTCAAATTCTACTGTTTCACCATCTTCGAGAGTCTTAAACCCTTCCACTTGAATAGCAGAGAAATGTACAAATACGTCGTCTCCGTCTTCTCTTTCAATAAAACCAAAACCCTTTTCTGCGTTAAACCACTTTACTGTGCCTTTCATCGTATAAAGGCCTCCTTACATTTCAATCTCAAGTGAGTCATCTTCACTTTTTCCCTTCTAAATTACCATGAATAAATCGTTGATGCAACTAATTTTTTGAATATTACACCATTTGGCTATGGTTCTTTTAAATACTTTGTAAATAAATCCTACAAAATTGTTGACCAAGGCTTTATACTTAAGCTTAACACGTTTGAAAGGAGTGTTTGATCATGCCTGGTATTGGTTTAGCTTTAATTGGAATGATCGTATTTGCTCTCGGTTATCGCTATTATTCTAAATACATTGCCGAGAAAGTATTCAGATTAGACCCAAATTTCCAAACCCCTGCAGAACAATACAATGATGGGGTCGATTTTGTACCAACAAAGAGATCCGTCGTTTGGGCGCATCATTTTACCTCTGTTGCTGGTGCAGCACCTATTTTAGGACCAGCTATCGCCGTCTATTGGGGTTGGTTACCTGCGTTTATATGGGTTGTGCTTGGAACTGTATTCGCCGCAGGTGTTCATGATTTTGGTGCTCTTGCATTATCGGTTCGGAACAAAGGTCAATCCGTCGGAACAATTGCCAACAAGCTCATTGGTCGTCGTGGGAAGCTATTATTTTTGTTCATTATTTTGCTCCTCGTTGTTATGGTAAATGCTGTATTTGCATGGGTTGTTGCAAACCTTTTTATTAGCTTCCCGGCAAGTGTTATCTCAATATTCATTCAAATACCAATCGCCCTTTGGATTGGTGTTGCGATCCACAAGCGTCAAAAAAAGCATGCTAATCCCATCTATTATTGCTCTAGCCATTATGTATGGTACAGCCGTACTCGCTGCTCAATTTCCTATATTACAAATTGATTTAGTCAGTTACTTTGGCGGAGAAGAAGGCACTGTTCTTGGAATGGGCGCTGTTCCGATGGCTTTCTTAATTTGGATCGTAATCTCATTCATTTATGTGTATTTTGCATCTACTTTACCAGTTTGGCGATTACTACAGCAAGAGACTACATCAATGCCCAACAATTTGTCGTGGGACTAGGGTTGCTCTACCTTGCCATTTTCGTAACAAACCCTACAGTCACTGCACCAGCTACTCGATCTGTTGATGATGTTTCTTGGTTCCCATTGTTATTCATCACTGTCGCCTGCGGCGCAATCTCTGGCTTCCACGCCTGGTTGCATCGGGAACTTCATCCAAACAAATTCGTCGTGAACCGGATTCCCGCATGGTCGGTTACTTAGGAGCGGTCGGTGAAGGCGTACTGGCATTGCTCTCAATTATTGCTGTTACGACGTTGTTCGCTTCTGCCGATGCGTTTAACGCGGCCTACACTAGCTTTAACGTTGCAAATGAAACAGGGCTTAATAATTTCATTGCAGGTGCTGGGCAACTTGCAACCGGCTTAATGATCCCCGCTCATGTTGCAGAAACGATCGTTGCCGTTATCGTAATCAGCTTTGCGGCAACAACACTTGATACTTCAGTACGATTAATGCGCTATATTATCGCTGAACTTGCGACTGAATATAAAGTGCCTACATTAACGAAAAAGCACGTTGCTACTTCCATTGCTGTTGCATCGAGCATGGCTCTCGTTATGATGCCAGGAGATGATCGTGGATTTGGTTCAGGTGGTTACTTACTATGGCCACTGTTCGGTACTCAAAACCAATTGCTAGCAGGTATTACTCTCCTCCTCATCACGATTTGGCTCAGGAAACTCGGAAGGAACTATTTCATCACACTCATACCGATGATCTTTCTTCTTACGATGACACTATCGGCGATGTTCATCCAGCTTACGACCGAATGGCTCCCATCAGGAGAATGGCTATTGTTTGGAATCGGTTCAATTGTCTTTGTATTCGCCTCTTGGATTTGTTTAGAAGCGATCTTTATATTTAAGAAGAAAAACGATACCAACCAAGATTTAGACGTATAGGAGAGTCCTATGAATTTCTCAAAAAAAATTGCTCAAGCATTAGCGTGGTACGATGAAGTCTTAAGCCTTCCTCATAAAGCAGATGTAAAGCGCGAGCTGCGCGATGAGGATGATTTATTTCATTTACTATGCTTCTCGGAAATGCTTGGCCTACCGAATCCAGTATCTTATTACACACTAGAAATGTATCCTCATATCATTGAGCAATTCCACGATTGGCATTTGCGCATGGGCATGGAGAAGTCCCCCCTTGACCAAATTCGCTGTTGCTAATCACTACACGAGGTGAACAAGCGATGACTACACACAAGATTGTTTTTTTTCGGTGGAAAAGGAGGCGTCGGTAAATCGACGTCATCCTCCGCCTTTGCTTTACAGCAAGCGGACCAAGGCAAGCGCGTTTTACTCGTTTCCACAGACCCCGCGCACAACCTTCAAGATCTTTTTCAAAAGCGCATCGGTCATAAGGTCACTTCACTTACGAAACAGTTAGATGGCCTTGAAATCAACGCCCAGGAAGAATCGAAGCGCTACATTAAGGGTGTTAAAGAGAATATTAAAGGGCTTGTCCATGCCCACCGCTTACCTGAAGTTCATCGACAAATCGACTTAGCGGCTTCTTCCCCAGGCGCAGATGAAAGTGCCCTGTTTGACAGACTCGTTTCAATTATTTTGGAACATACGTCTACGTACGATTCGATTATCTTTGATACAGCTCCGACAGGTCATACCATTCGTCTGCTTACTTTGCCTGAACTTATGGAAGCGTGGATTAATGGAATGTTAAAGCGTAGAAAGGTTGTCACAGACAACTACAGTTCACTGCTCAATGACGGTGAACCTGTAGAAGACCCAATTTATCAAACGTTAATGGAACGTAAACGAAAGTTCTCATTAGCCAGAACGTGGTTACTCGATAACGAAAAGACTCGATTTCTTTATGTGTTAACCCCAGAGAAGCTACCGATAGAAGAAACAGACCGTGCGATCGAACAGTTAAAAAAAGCATCAAATGGACGTGAGCGGTTTAATCGTAAATAAGTGCTTGCCAAATGAAGCGAATGATTCTGCATTTTTCAAGCAACGTAAACAATTGGAAGATGGTTACAAAGAAGAAATTCAACAACGTTTTAAGAACCAATCCAAAGTGTTCGTACCATTACAAGAACGTGACATTGCATCAATGGAAGAACTCAGAGCATTGCAACCTTACTTAACCATTTAAGAAAGAACAGAACGTATAGCAAACGCCTGTTGACACGATGGTCAACAGCGTTTGCTTTCGTTTTTGTACTTTATCTAATTAACGCATCGGGGGACTGTCCCCCAGTGCGTTAATGCAGATGCGTGGTGCTCGTTTTAATATTTGTCGAGCTCGTCGTAAAGCTATTCAACATCGCTGTCATATCCGCTTGCTGTAGCTTTGGTACTTGATAATAACCGTGCTTATTTTGGTACAGGAAGATTTCATACGCCATTTCAATCCAATCAGGAATGCTGTCAGCAATTACGCGTCGAAATACAGGGTGTGTCACTTCCGGTGCTGCCATTGCAAACAACGAAGACGTCGATTTAATTAAACCTAGCATGTGAGCAGAAATTCCCGTTTCTTTTACTTCAGAAAGGTTTGCGTTAGGCTTTTTTTGGCTGACTCGGTGTAATGCCATACGTTACATCCGTTGAGGCATCCATTTCATATGGCCCAATTGATGTTGTCGGCTTTTGACCAGTAGAAAATGCTTCAACCATGTGATTGTATTGGGTCGTAATATACCCGTATTGATGGTCTAAAATCGACAATAGTTGCTGGTCTTTCACATACGGCCTGAAAATCATATACTGATCTAGCACATTCACAGTTGTGGCCAACATTTCGTGGGCATCAAACAGCTCATGACCACCATGGTTCATATTGACGCTTCCAGCTTGAGCTTGATTTTGATTGAATGGTTGTTGTTGCATAGAATCCTCTCCTCCCATCCGTAGTATGAATGAGAAGACGAACATTCATGCTGAAAAGATTTGTTAATCTAATACAGAGATAATGTACGTACAACCTTCTGGGCCTGCAACTGAACTATGCAGTGAGTTTTTTTTGTAAAGAAATTCGATCTCCTTCACCGCATTCATACTCAACATTATCAATGGTAAACGTCAACGAACCTGCAACAATGTGCAACACTTCATCGTTCGGATGGGTATGCTGTTTATGAGCTTTGTATGGTAAATCGCGCTGTACTTCAACACTTCCAGTTTTCCCTTTAGGTAACAATTCTTCTATTACTTGAGGCATCTTTCCACCGAAGTTCTGCTGAATTTTTGTTTCCATATTGTCTCCTTTCATGTGAAACGGGCACTTCATTTCCATCGGCTCGTTATGATCGTACAAAAAAATATTGCTTCCACTCGTGTGATCCTTTTTCGCCGTACCATTTTAATGACGGGTGGGGTAATACGTCATCATACGAATATAAATGACTTCTTACGATATCTTGAATATGACGCCCCCTTTTCGTATTGCCGTTAATGTCTTCAAACACCCAGCGGGGTTGAAACGTAATCATAAACGTATTCGCATGCCGACTTTTCCGTTTTTGATGAGCCGGAGTATTACACACAACAAACATCGGTTCACCCATGAACGAAAATTCCCATAAGGCATCATCTGGATGCTTCGGTATATCATTTGGCCAAGGTTGATTGTCAAAGCCATGAAGCTGATTTAATACGTTCCAAAAACGCTTTTCATACTGCTCCAAAGAATCCACGCCTTCATCCGGCTCAAAAAAAGCAACAAACGATGTATTCCGACCGTACGTGCGACTCGTTCTCGCATAGTTCGAGAGCTCACCCGCTAATTTTTCATAATTTTGATCTGATTTTGGCACAAATGTAAATTCAAGCTCACCCATTTTTAAACCTTGCACTCCGAGCACACATGGAAACGGATCGGTTTCACTTAATAAATCATGGCAAAATCTCCGAAATTGATCTTTTGCCCAATCATCTTGATTTTTAAAAACGTTCTCATAATAGCGCTCTACATCTTCGAGTAATTCAAGACGAATGCCAAGTCCTCCTCTCACGTGCAGACAATGATATATATGTACGATGATTTTAATCATTTATGTATAGACAAGTTCTCGGAACATATAGTGCAATGAGGTGGACAAACGATGGAAGTATTAATGGTGTTTAAGATGCTGATACTCGGTGTAAGTTTAGCTGCACCTGTTGGTCCGGTTAACATTGAAATGATTAAGCGTGGCATTAGTGGTGGGTTTTTACCTTCATGGCTCGTAGGCTTAGGCGCAATGACCGCTGATTTAATTTTCCTCGTTGTTATTTTTTTTGGACTGTCCCATTTCATTGAACAGAAATTCGTACAAATGATTATTATTATTATCGGTGGATCGCTACTCGTTTACTTATCAATTACCACGTTGCTCGCCGTATTTAGAGGGAATGTGCTTCAGCAATTACACACACGCACAACAGCAGGCTCTTCGTATTGGACAGGTTTTGCAATTGCCATTTTTAATCCGTTAAATTTTGTTTTTTGGTTCGGCATTTTCGGTTCGACATTAACGACGCTTATGAATGATACGACATTGGCTCAGGCAATTCTTTATAGTGCATTGATTATTACAGGTGTGATCCTTTGGAATTTAAACATTGCCTTCACCGTTCACTTTTCAAGAAACCTTATTAACGAACACGTGATGCGAATTGTTATGTTCGGTTGTGCACTCGTTTTGTTTTATTTTTCATTAGATCTTTTTACCCAATTACTTTCGATTACTAGCTAAATCGGTAAAATCTACATGAATTCGACAAAAAAAACATTAAAAATTCATATTATTAGTTACAAATTATAATTTATTTCTACCTGTGAATTATTTAGAATTAAGGAAACGATATTGAAAGGGGTACAAGCCCATGGAAGACAAACTCTCCAAATTCGAACGCATTGCAAAAAGACGTACTGAAGAGACTGTAAAGAAAATCCGTTTAATCGGAAATTTATCAAACCGGAATAATTATGATTACTCCGAGGAACATCTCGACCGTATTTTCAATGCTTTAGAAGCAGAGCTAAAAGCTGCACGACGCAAGTTCCAGGGCCACAGTAGTTCCCCAGATTTTCAAATCTCATTTGACCGACAAGCGGCTCGCAAAAAGACAAGCTAATAACTAAAACGGAAGAGTCGAATACTCTTCCGTTTTTGATGCTATAAACTTTCTGCGTGTTGTTTACGAAGGCGCAACGTCGACTGCATACGACTTGTCGTAAAAATGAGTAAACCTAGCCAAATCATTACAAACGACATGAACTGAACACTACTAAACGGTTCTTGAAAGATAAAGACGCCGATAATAAGCATCAATGTTGGAGCGACGTATTGTAAGATGCCGATCACAGAAAACGTGATGCGTTTTGCACCATACGCAAACAAAAGCAATGGCAACGCCGTCGCAATACCTGAACCGAGTAGAATCAATGTGAGTGTTGGTGATTGCGTATAAGAAGCTGTACTTTCACCAAATGTATACACGTAAAACAAATAAATCAGTGCAAATGGAGCTACTAACAATGTTCAATCGTCAAACCCGTTAATACACCGATCGGAACGAGCTTTTTAATTAATCCATAAATACAGAAGCTAAGTGCCAACACGAATGCTGCCCAAGGAAAATACCCATAATACACAGTCATAATAACAACCCCAACAAAAGCAAAAGCAACCGCAATTATTTCATTACGTGACAACTTCTCCTTTAGAAATACAGTCGCAAGCAAGACATTCATTAATGGATTTATGTAATAACCTAGACTCGCTTCAATAACCCGATCACTATTAACTGCAAAAATAAAAACGAACCAATTGATTGATATGAATACAGCAGCGGCTGTAATGGCAATTGCCGTTTTTCGCTTTTTGAAAATCAAGCGGATTTCTTTCGTTGTAGCTTGTAGTTGTCTCGTTATAATTAGCAAAATGAGCATAAATAACAAAGCCCAAACGACACGGTGCGCTAATGTTTCAAGCGCTCCTACCTCTTCGGTTAATTTCCAATAGAGTGGCAATAACCCCCAAATAAAGTATGCCAACAATGAACCTATGACCCCAAGTACAACTTGCTGTTGATTACCCACCTGTCATTCCCCTTTTCTTCTCTATCCTTTATCATAATGAAGTTTTTTCAAAAAAAACTATAATTCTGCCTCCCCTTTTTTTGGATTTGTCTAAGACTTATCTAATGAAAGGAGGTGATCAGATGCAACCAGGAAACACTGTTGTCGAACTCAGTTTCTTGCAAGGGTACGATCTTGAAGGGAATGATGTATTCCTAAGCCGTAGATTTCAAAACATCAAGTCTACTGCAACAGACGAGCGTGTCTTTAAATCGGTACGCGCAATCGCAAGCTTAAGCGACTTCCCGCTTCGTAGAGCTATTCGTCGCAATGATTACGACCTACTTCAATTAGAAAACATGGAATAAGGAGGAATAATTGATGACTACTGTTTTAGAATTACGCTTTCGAAATCAAGAAGAAAGAATCACAACCATCGCCGTTCCAGATCCATCTCCGACAATTACAGCAGAAGATGTCGAAACGAGTATGAATGAACTCATCCAAGCGGATGTTTTCACTTCAACTGGCGGTGATTTAGTAACGATTGTAGACGCGAGGTATGTAACAAGAACTGTTGAAACTGTATTTGAACCTGAACAAACGTCATAAGAAAGGACGTTCTTATGGAAGAATGGTTAACGCTTGTTTTCAACCATGGATTTGCTGCAGTCGTCGCTTTTTATTTGCTTCATCGCATGGAGAAAAAGCTAGACTTGCTCATTAATGCTGTTTGTAAAGCAACCTAAAAATCCCCCTAACTGCTATGTATAAGCGGTTAAGGGGGATTTTTTATTAAAGGGTAATTCCTGCAGGTGCGTCTTTTACAACGACAATTACAGCACCTTTATCTAGTTCTGATTCAAGGTTATTCGCCTCTGTTTCTGAGAAGCCGAGTTCTTCAAACTTGGCACGTAGTTCATCGCCTTTTTTTGCGAAAAACATTCTTTACCGAAGTCGTAATGCCTGTTTCACTTGCACCAACCGTGTTTGCATCGGCACGGTTTGCAACGCGCTTCGTATGATCATCATCATGTGTCAAAATATAAATGTTATCTTCATCTACTTTAGTCTTTAATTCGTCGACTGCTTTTACTGCTTCATCGTCATTCATAAATTCTTTAAATACTGGTGCTGCCATTGCTATCATCTCCTTACATGTAGAACTACCCGACAAAACTTCTACGTAAACACGCTTCGCTATAAATCAAAACAATAGAACTACTTTTATAATTCGATAAATAAGTAGATAAGTCGTTGTGATCAGACAATGGAGACGTTCATTCAACTAGAATCGTGACGGTCTTTTGAACGTTATCAGGCTAGGTTTTCTTTTTGGAACATCATAAGATATGATAACGATGAGGTGATGTTATGAAGCGTCGTATGCTCATTTTCGTTGGCGCCAGCTTCTTACTCTCTGCTTGCAATTCAAATCAAGAAGAACAAGAGTTAACGCTCTCAACAGAGCCGATCAACGTCGAGGTTCTAAATGATACAACTGCAACACTAGATGAAGAGTGGACGCTACAAGTCGAAGTTACTCAAGAAGACGAACCCGTTGAAGATGCAAATGAAGTTATCATTGAAGTATGGACAGAAGGAAACAAAGAAAACAGTGCGATGATACCAGCTGAACACAGTGCAGATGGCATTTATGAAGCCGAACTCGCATTTCAAGAAAAGGATACTACCTACTCTATTCAACCTCACGTAACTGCGCGTGGCATGCATTCGATGCCTGTCCATGAAGTAGAAGTTACCGATGAATAATCTAACGATAGACAAACTTCTCACTTTAACGCTATGATGGATAAGTGACATCGAAATGGTTAGGCAAGTGAGGGATTTTTAACATGGGCAAAGCGAAACAGAAAAAGAAACGAAAGTTATTCGGTTGCTTGTTCGCAAGTGTTTTTTTCATTGCCGCAATTGGCATTGGAGCGTTTTATCTCGTTAGCTCTATGTTTACTGAAAATGAACTGGACAAGCTTTTAAATGGACGACTGTCAGGAATTGCAAACAATGAAATTCCGGCTGAATATATGCCAATCTATCAAGAAGCTGCAGATGAATACGATATCCCTTGGGAACTTCTTGCTGCCGTCCACCGAGTGGAAACACGATTCTCAACGATGGACCCTATGATTTCACCTGCTGGAGCTGAAGGACCGATGCAATTTATGCCTTGTACTTGGTTTGGATGGAGCCACCCAACGTGTGAAGGCAATGGTGCAGGTGCCATTCCAAATGAAGAATTAACAGACCCAGACCTTATTGCTGAACATGGCGGATATGGAATGGACGTGCGTAATAAAGCGTCGCCGATCCTTGGAATCATGAAGATGCGATTTTTGCAGCCGCTAGGTATTTATCATCGAACGGTGCAGATGATGGTGACATTGAAGAAGCGTTGTTTGCATACAATCGCGCCGATTGGTACGTTGAAGAAGTTATTTCTTTTGTTGATGTCTATAATAACGGCTATGAAGTAATTGAACACAATGAAAAACCGTAAGTGAGAAAAGAGCGTTGTCTCTCACTTACGGTTTCTTTGCGTTCATTACTTTTGAACTTTCTCAAGCATATCTTTCGTCATCTTCTCTAAATCATATGATGGTGAAAATCCAAATTCTTCTTTTGCTGCCGTTGGATCAATAGCATCTGGCCAACTATCAGCAATTCCTTGGCGTACTGGATCAACATCATACGATAACGTAAAGTCTGGAATATGCTTTTTAATTTCAGCAGCGATCATTTCCGGTTCAATACTCATCGCTGTTACATTGTAAGCGTTGCGATTCTTTAATTGACTTGGGTCCGCTTCAAGCAAATCTACGGTAGCTTGAATGGCATCTGGCATATACATCATATCCAAGTAAGTGCCCTCACTTAAGAACGACGTATAGCTTCCTTCTTCAACAGCCTTATAATAAATGTCCACTGCATAATCTGTCGTTCCACCGCCTGGTGGTGTTAAATAAGAAATTAGCCCAGGAAAACGCAGACCACGTGTATCAAGCCCATACTTCGTATAGTAATAATCACATAACAGTTCACTTGCTACTTTACTTACGCCATACATTGAAGTTGGGCGTTGAACAGTAACTTGTGGTGTACTTTGTTTAATGGTTGAAGGACCAAAAGCACCGATACTGCTCGGAGTAAAGAACTTGCAATCGTGTTCACGAGCAACTTCTAAACTGTTCATTAGCCCTGTCATGTTAATTTCCCATGCACGTTGTGGATGATGCTCAGCATTCGCAGACAACATCGCCGCAAGATGAATGATCGTGTCCACGTTGTTATTCTTCACAAGTTCATTCAAGCGATTCCCATCCATAATGTCTAACGTTTCAAACCGCGCACCCTCTCCAAATGCTCCATCACTATATCGAATATCGGTGGCAATGACATTATCAACGCCATATTTATGCTGCAGAGTTGTCGTTAACTCTGAGCCGATCTGACCAAGTGCCCCAGTTAATAAAATCCGTTTCATGCTCATTGGACAGCGCACAACGATTGCGCTGTCTTCCCCCTTTATTTAAACGTTGTTCCGCTATTATACGTCTAGTTCTTTTCCAAGTTTCTCATACACAGAAAGTGCTTCATCGAGCATTTCTTTCGTGTGAGCCGCTGTTGGCATGTTTCTTACACGCCCTGTCCCACGAGGAACCGTCGGGAATACGATTGATTTCGCATAAACGCCTTCTTCCATAAGACGCTTACTGAATTGTTGAGTTTTCTGCTCATCACCAATAATTACTGGCGTAATTGGTGTCTCTGTATCTCCAACGCTAAAACCTAGCTTCTTTAACCCTTCTTGTAGATACTTTGTATTCTCCCAAAGTCGTTCTTGAAGCTCTTTAGACTCAGACAAAATATCAATCGCTTCAATACTCGCACGGATATCTGCAGGCGTTAGAGAAGTAGAGAATAAAAACGGACGTGATTGGACTTTAAGCCAATCGATGAGCGCTTGACTTCCTGCAACGTAACCACCAACAACACCAATCGCTTTCGACAACGTACCCATTTGCATGTCCACGCGATCTGAAAGTCCGAAATGCTTAACCGTACCTTTTCCTTCACCTAAAACACCAGAACCGTGTGCATCGTCAACATACGTAATTAGATCAAATTCTTCTGCAATGTCTACGATCTCAGGAAGCTTCGCAACGTCGCCGTCCATGGAGAAGACACCATCTGTAATAACCATAACCTTCTCGTATTCTTTTACCGCTTCACTTGCTTTTTGACGAAGGTCTTCCATATCACTGTGGTTGTAACGAATAATCTTCGCTTTTGATAAACGACATCCATCAATAATCGAAGCATGATTCAATTCATCTGAAAGAATTGCATCGTTTTTATTCATAACTGCTGAAATCGCAGCCATGTTACAGTTAAAACCAGACTGATAGGCAATTGCTGCTTCTGTATGCTTAAACTTCGCAAGCTTCTCTTCAAGCTCAACGTGAAGCTGCAACGTACCGTTAATCGTACGAACCGCTCCAGAACCAACGCCATACTTTGTAACAGCATCTTTAGCAACTTCCTTTAGACGTTCATCTGTAGCAAGACCTAAATAGTTGTTTGATGACAAGTTTATAAGCTCTTTACCTTCAAGTTGAATCTTCGGTCCATTTGCACCCTCAAGTGGGTGAATCACATTGTATAGACCTTTATCTTTAAGTTCGTTAAGTCCACTGTTTAAAAATGATGTTAACTTTGTGCTAGGCATGACCTTCATCCTTTCCTTTACATGTCCTCGTTTTATCATACATTAGATTTCTCTTAGAATATAGCGAAAGACTCGATTTAAACCGCTTTCTTAAATAATCATTCTTTTCAAACTTCAGTTTGAATATGAGCGAATTGTTAGCGAGAATCAAAAACTCTTGCTAAAATTAATGAGATGCATCTCTTTGCATCGTACTTTTTTTTACTTTTTATCATAAGTTAATGATATAGATTACCCGTCAGAGAAAAAGGAGTGGCACATATGGATGATTATCTTTTCCGTCGTGCAATGGCAAAGTTCACGACCGGAATTACCGTTGTAACGACAGAGAATGGTGTTGAAACTCATGGAATGACTGCAAATGCATTCATGTCCATTTCATTAGAACCGAAGTTAATTGCAGTATCGGTTGACCACCGGGCTACAATGTTCCAAAAGCTAAAAGATGCGAACAAATTTGCCGTGAACATTCTAGATCAATCACAAGAAGATATTTCTAAAATCTTCTCAAAACAGTTACCAGGCAAAGAAAACTTCGCCTTTGCAGACCTTGACGGATTACCTGTCATTCCAGACGCAATGGTTCAACTTATTTGTTCAACGTACAACAAAGTAGAGGCAGGAGATCATACGATTTTTATCGGTGAGGTTACGAACCTTAACATTAAAGATCCAGAAAAGATCGATCCACTCGTTTATTTTGAAGGCAATTACCGCAAACTTAATTAATACAAAAAACCACGGTTCGAGTTACTCGGACCGTGGTTTACTGCGTAAAAACAAAGTGAGAATAAAACCGATCAACGCAAGCACTGATGCAACAATAAAGCTCGTGTTAACACCAATAATAAGTGCAGTCGTCTCATCCGCAACGGTATCCACCGCTGCTGTTGTCATGATTGTTACGAAGATTGCCGTACCAATCGATGCCCCGACTTGACGCATCGTGTTTGTCATCGCTGCGCCGTGAGGGATCAACACATGCGGCAAATCATTTATTCCAGCCGCCGTCACAGGCATCATCGCCATCCCCGTACCGACCATACGAATCGCATAACCGATACTTAGATATAGCGCAGACGTTTGACCATCAAGATCAATGAACATTAATGACGAAATAAAAATTAAAAACAAACCTGGAATCGCTAAATATCGTACACCGACTCGGTCGAAAATTCTTCCTGCAATTGGCGAAATCATTCCCATCAATATAGCTCCTGGCAACAGAATCAAACCCGATTCAAACGCATCAAATGAGTTCATATTTTGCATATAAATTGGTAGAATTGTCGCGGTGCTAATCATCGATAAAAAGACAATCACGCTAATCATCGTAGAAAACATGAATATTCTCGACTTAAACACTCGAAACTCTAAGATCGGTTGTTTTAAAAGCAGTTGTCGTCTAATAAAGGCAACGAGCGTGATAACCCCAATGATCATCGGCAGTATAACCGTCGCTTGTAGCCATACCCCGTCCCCTGCACTACTGAACCCGAGCAACAATCCCCCAAACCCAAGTGTCGAGTAGACGATGGAACGAATGTCGAGCTTCGCTTCTCGTTGCGTCGCGATATTCTTTAAGAATATGTAAGCGAGGATCGTATTCAGGACGCCAATCGGCAAGACGACCCAAAAAAGAATCGACCAATGGTATTGTTCTACGAGCCAACCAGACAGGGTCGGTCCAATGGCAGGTGCAAAGGCAATCACTAGTCCAGCTAGTCCCATTGCACTTCCCCGTTTTTCAATTGGAAACAACAAAAGAAATGATGTTTGCATGAGTGGCATCATAATACCTGCGCCGGAAGCTTGAATAACTCTACCTAACATGAGCATTTCAAAAGACGGAGATAAAGCACAGACAAGTGTTCCAAGAACGAATAAACTCATTGCGGTTAAAAAGAGTTTTCTCGTTGAGAACTTTTCAATGAGAAATGCGGTAATGGGAATCATAATCCCATTTACGAGCATAAAGACCGTTGTCACCCACTGTGCTTCATTCTCATTAATCGATAGGTCCGTCATGAGATGAGGCAATGCCGTCGTTAAGAGCGTCTGATTTAATATGGCAACGAAAGAACCGATAAGTAAAACCGTTACAATCGGCGCTTTCTTTAAACTTGTGTTCTCGACCATCTACGACCTCCAAACTTTGTTACTTCTTATTCATTCATTGAATCCGTGACTGTCTGTTTCTTTCTTTTAATCATAAACGAAAGTAGGAAACCTAGAGAAGATAAAATTCCCGCGAATAAAAACGCCATGTTCACTCCTCGAACTGCACCCTCCATAGAACCCGCATCAGCCGGTGAAATGGCTGCTTGAGTCATAATGGTTACGAGCAACGCCGTTCCTACAGCACCAGCAACTTGACGCATCGTATTGTTCATCGCTGTACCGTGAGGAATTAAACGATTAGGCAGTACGTTAATACCTGCCGTTGTGACTGGCATCATACAAAGAGCGATCCCGAGCATGCGAATTGTGGACACAATCGTCAAATAAAGAAAGGTCGTCTCTGTCGTTAACTGCGTTAATAAAAACGTGGTTGCTGTCACTAAAAAGAGACCTAAAATCGAAAGAGTTCGAGCACCAATCTTATCAAAGATACGTCCTGTAATCGGCGACATAATCCCCATTAATACAGCACCTGGTAATAACATTAGGCCTGTTTCAAATGCAGTGAAATCATGCATGTCTTGCATGTACACTGGAAGAATTGTTTGTGAACCGATCATCGACATAAATACAATCATCCCGATAATCGTCGTCAATGTAAAAATTGGATATTGAAACACTCGAAACTCTAGGATCGGTTGCGCTAACCGTAGTTGACGCACGATGAATAGAACAAGTGTTACGATCCCTACGATAATTGAGACGAGAACGACTGGATTTAACCACCCTGATGCCCCCGCTGAACTAAATCCATACAAAATTCCACCAAAACCGAACGACGATAAAATAATCGATGTAATATCAAGCTTTGGATTATTCAACGTCGAAACGTTTTCCAGTTTGAGCCAAGCGGCGAAGATTGTAATCAACGCAAGTGGCAAGATGATCCAGAATAATATCGACCAATGGTGACTTTCAACGAGCCAACCAGATAAGGTCGGTCCGATCGCAGGCGCAAAAGCAATGACAAGACCTACCATCCCATCGCAGATCCACGTCGTTCAACCGGAAAAATAAGCAGCAATACAGTTTGCATTAAAGGCATCATAATGCCTGCCCCTGCGGCTTGAATAACACGTCCTGCAATGAGCGTTAAAAATGATGGTGCTAACGCACAGACGAGTGTTCCGATCGCAAACAATCCCATTGCAACGAAAAACAGTCGCCTCGTTGTGTATTTTTCAATTAAAAAGGCAGTGATTGGAATCATCACACCGTTGACGAGCATGAACGCTGAATTCACCCATTGTCCAAGGTCTGCACTAATTTGAAAATCTCGCATGATGTGTGGCAATGCGGTCGTTAGTAGCGTTTGGTTTAATATCGCCATAAAAGCGGCCGCAAGTAAAATTGCGACCATCGATCTTACATTTGTGGTTGTACTCATCTTATTCCTTCTTTTCTTTAGTAACATCTAAGTGATCATTCGGTGAGTTCCCATTGATCTCAATCAGTTTCCGCAAGCGATCAAGTTCCGTTGAAACCGGGACTTCGCTCGTTAAATAGCGACCTAATGCTTCAAATAAGTAAAGCTTTGGCTCTTTTGCCATCACTTCTTTCTCAAAGTGGTCGAGGGCTGCAAACACTTGTTGTTTCTGTTTACGCGTCCATTTTTGTTCAACTTGATGACGAATTTGTGCGCAACATTCTCGCACTTGTTCTTCTACACTCGCGACAGTTTCTTCTTCTCTAAACTGTTCATAATCGTGCATAACTTCCTTCGTTAAGAGGGGAAAAAGATGACCCCCTCTTTGGACGACACAATCGATCATGTCAACGACTTGTTGTGCCACCTCCTTAGAATGAAGGGCTTATGATCATCGACCATCAAATGAGAGTATTCTCGGAGTGTTCCTTGGAACATGACAACAAGGTCCCAAATGTAGTCATTCACTTCTTCTCCGTATGCATCTCTCAAACTCGTAAAATGCCAGTTCATTAGTAACGCTTTCGTCCGTTTAACCATGATCATAATTTCACTCGTCTTCTTTTGAGGAATGGCTTGAAAAACGAGATTGGCAAACGGTCGGTGATCCTTCGCAACGTCGAGCTCAAGAACAATTTTATCAACAAGCTGTTCCTTTTTAGAAAGGGATTCATCAGCTTTATACGTAGTCGTTCGGATGAACATTTGCTTCAAGTTATAATCAAACACTTGCATAAGTAGATCGTCTTTTGATGAGAAATATTTATACAAAGATGCTTTTGAAATACCGCAGTTCTCTGCAATCGTCTGTACAGACGTCGCATAATAGCCTTCTCTAGAAAACTGTTTTAACGCTTCTACAATAATTTTATCTTTCACGACGACCCTCACATTTATAGATTACTCTTTAGTTTTATGAAAACTGATTAGTTTTAATGCTAGCGGATTGTGTTCTAGATTGTCAATGGAATGAACTCACACAAAAAAAGAAACGACCGGAATGGCCGTTTCTTGAATTACTCATTGATGCGATCAATATCTTCATGGATGTAGACCGTTTTCGCTTCGTGAGGATTCCGCTCTGCAAGTCGGTCTTTCACTGTTGCAGGAAATCCTAAATAAATGAAGCCAACAACATTACCACGCTCTGTTAAGTTATAAAACTCTCGCACTTTATCATGGTACATCGGTTTACCGGAACGCCAAATCGCTCCTAACCCAAGGGCATGTGCCGCAAGTAGCATGTTCTGAGCAGCAGCATGAGCGGCTGCGTACTCTTCAATCTCAATCACTTTTTCTTTCTCGCTCGGTTCAACAGCAATCGTAATGACAATTGGTGCTCGAAACGGCTTTTCAACCGTCTTGTCTAGCTTCTCAAGTTGTTCTTCGTCAGGTTCTCCATCAATCTTCTCACGTTGAATCTCACGAAGCACTCGCCCAAGCGCTCGCCGCCCTTCACCTGTGTGAACGAAAAACTTCCACGGCTCTGTCTTATAATGAGACGGAGCCCAATTGCCTGCTTCAAGCACTTTTTCTAATGTTTCTTTATCAACCATCTCATGTGGATCTACTTTGCCTATGCTTCTACGTGTTTGAATTGCCTCAAAAACGTCCATTCAGCTAGTCTCCCCTTATTGAGCCTTCTTGTCTGCATACGTTTCTTTAATGTTCGGCCAGCGATTACGTGGGTGCTCACGACATTCTGTCGTACATGCCGCTTCATGCTTTTCTTCGCATTCTGTGCAACATACATACTGGCGGTTGCACTCAGGGTTGCTACAGTTAATGTAACGATCCTCCGTCGTGCCACAATGATGGCACGATGCAATCACAACATCTTCGTCCGTATGATTTGCTCGAATCGAAATCCGCTCATCAAACACGTACAGCTTACCGTCCCATAAACGACCTTGCACTTCTTCGTCTTGACTGTAGTTCACAACACCGCCGTGAAGTTGTGCGACGTCTTTGAAACCTTTGTTCATTAGAATACCTGTCAACTTCTCACAGCGAACGCCGCCTGTACAGTACGTGATCACTCGTTTATCTTTATATTCTTCTAAGTTCTCATCAATCCACTCAGGAAATTCTCTTGAAGACTGAACACCTGGCTTAATTGCATTACGAAAATGACCAATTTCATACTCGTAATCGTTACGCCCATCAATTACAATTGTATCTTCATCTAAAAGCGCATCGTGGAATTCTTTTGGACTTAAATACTGCCCAGTGAGATGATTTGGATTGTCATCAATCTCATCATCTAAGCGCCATGTAACCAATTCTTGTTTCGGACGAACGAACATTTTCTTAAATGTGTGCTCATCTGATTCGTCTATTTTAAACCAAAGGTCTTCAAACCTCGGGTCTTGCTTCACGTAATTCATATAACGCTCTGTTTGTTCAACTGTACCTGAGACCGTACCGTTAATGCCTTCTGGAGCGACAATAATACGTCCCTTTAATTCATTTTCTTTACAAAAACGCAGATGTTCTGCGGCATACTCTTCGTAATCAGGCATGTCCACATACTTGTAATATAGTAATACACGATAATCCTTACTCATCGTTTTCCCTCCGAATGTACATCTTGCAGTGATGTCATTGTACTCCATAGGAGCCAAACACTATAATTATAACAGATTATGAACATTCTTTCAGAGGAAAAATAAGAAAACCACTCCGCACGTAACGCGCGAAGTGGTTAACCTAATCTTATCGTTGCTCTTTCCCTTCTACAGGAAGAACCGTTTTGGCGATTTGCTCATCTAAATTCTCATAATCATAGTATTGAATCGTATCATAAAGATCTGCTCTCGTTTGCATTTCCTCTAAATGATCTTTTTGTGTTCCCTTTTCACGAATTTCACGGAAAACACGCTCATAGGCTTTTGCTGCCACGCGCATTGAAGTGACTGGATAGATCACCATTGAGAAACCGAGTTCTTCAAATTTCACTGCACTATAATAAGGTGTTTTCCCGAACTCCGTCATGTTCGCAAGCAATGGCACATTGATTTTACTTCCGTAATACTGAAAATCTTCTTCATTAATTAAGGCTTCTGGGAAGATGGCATCGGCGCCTGCTTCAACATAGGCTTCAATTCGTTTCAATGCTGCCTCTTGCCCTTCAACCGCTTTTGCATCCGTTCTTGCCACAACTACAAGTGATGGTGCAATTTCTTTTAACGTTTTAATCTTCGCTGTCATATCTTCCGTTGAGACGAGTTGCTTCCCGTTTAAATGACCACACTTCTTCGGTAACGCCTGGTCTTCAATTTGAACGGCCGCAACACCTGCTTCAAGCATTTCCTTTGCTGCTCTTGCTACATTGATAACCCCACCGTAACCCGTATCAATGTCTACGAGCACTGGTAAATCCGTTGCGCGAATAAGCTCTCTCGCTCGGTCTGCAATTTCATTTGAATAAATGAAACCGACGTCTGGTAACCCCTGGCTTGCCGTATAGGCTGCACCGGATAAATAAAGTGCTTCAAACCCTGACTTCTTCGCCATTAGCGCACTCATTCCATCATGTGCGCCTGGAATTTGCAAGATCGAATCTTCTTTCACGAGTTTCAAGAAACGTTCTGCGAGTTGTTGTTGACTGCTCTGTTCGTTTACTACCCAGCTCATGTTTTCCCCCTATATTGTGAACTTCTCCATAAATTCGTGAACCGGAATATCGTTAAAGTTCGGGTCATTAAATAACGCTACGAGTTCTTCCGCTTGTGTACTTGGGAAACGTGTATACAACGTATCTTTGTACTTCTCTTCAAGTAACGGAATACTCTCTTCGCGACGACGACGGTGACCGATTGGATACTCAACCGCTACTTCTTCTGTCTTACTGCCATCTTTAAAAATGACTTGTACTGCGTTTGCAATTGAGCGTTTATCTGGGTCAAGGTAATCTTTTGTATATTGTTCGTTTTCAACGGTGTACATCTTTTCACGCAACGCATCAATCTCTGGATTCTTCGCAATGTCATCTTCATAATGATCTGCAGTTAATTCTCCGTAGATGAGACCAATCGCCGTAATGTACTGAAGGGAATGATCACGATCTGCTGGGTTATGAAGAGGACCGGTTTTATCAATAATACGAATTGCTGACTCATGAGTCGTAATTTTCACTTCTTGAATTTCATCTAGACGATCTTTGATTTCAGGGTGTAACGTGACAGCTGCTTCAGCAGATGTTTGTGCATGGAATTCTGCAGGGAACGTTACTTTAAATAGTACGTTCTCCATGACATAACTTCCGAACTCACGACCGAGCGTAAGGTTTTTTCCACCAAACAGTACGTCTTGGAATCCCCACTTCGGTGCAGTTAACGCACTTGCATAGCCCATTTCGCCTTTCATCGTCATGAGACCTAAACGTACAGCACGACTCGTTGCGTCCCCTGCTGCCCATGATTTTCTCGAACCAGCATTTGGTGCGTGGCGATACGTACGTAAGCTCGAATTGTCAATCCACGCTTGTGAAACGGCGTCCGCGACTTGCGCTTCTGTTCCGCCAAGCATTGCTGTAACAACAGCAGTCGACGCAATTTTCACGAACAAGACGTGATCAAGACCTTCACGGTTCATACTGTTCTCAAGTGCAAGCACACCTTGAATTTCATGTGCTTTTACTGCAGCTTTTAATACATCTTCCATCGTCAATGGCTCTTGACCTTTCGCAACGCGTGTACGGCTAATGTAATCGGCAACGGACAAAATACCGCCAAGGTTATCCGATGGGTGTCCCCACTCCGCTGCAAGCCACGTATCGTTGTAATCGAGCCAACGAATGAGCGTGCCAATGTTGAACGCACCTTGCACCGGATCTAATTCAAACTGCGTCCCCGGTACACGCACACCATTTGGAACGACCGTACCAGGTACGATTGGACCTAAATGCTTCGTACACTCTGGATAACGAAGAGCTAAAAACGCACAGCCGAGTGAATCCATAACGACTAACTTCGATGTCTTTAGTGCTTCCTCACTTGAAATCTCTGCATTAACTGCATAATCTGCAATTTGTAACAACAATTCATCTACGAGTGGTTTTTCATTTGCTTTAATATCTGTACTCATATTCGTTCCTCCTAAGGATGTAAGTTTCTTGGACCCGTGTATTTTACTCTCGGACGATAAAGGCGGTTGTTGTCGTGTTGCTCAATGACGTGTGCACCTAAACCTACCGCTCTCGCTGCAAAGAACACTGGCGTATAAAGTGGAATTGGAATGTTCAATAAATAATAAACCGGTGCTGCATAGTAGTCGAGATTCGGATATAAGCCCTTTTCTTCTCGTAAAATATCTTCACCGCGCTGACACATCTCGACGAGATCTTCTCTTCCACGGTCTTTCGCTAGTCGCTTCAGCGCTTTTTTTCATTAACGTTGCGCGAGGTCCATCTTCTTCATATAGACGCGATGACCGAATCCCATAATCCGTTCTTTGTTTTTAAGCTTTTCAAAGAGTAACGTTTCCAAGCCATCAACGGTTTTACCTTCCAAAAGCAAATACATAACCGCTTCATTTGCACCGCCGTGCAAGCTCCCTTTAAGTGAAGCGACTGCGCCCGTATACGCACCATAAATGTCGGCTTGCGTTGACGCAATCACGCGCGCGGTAAATGTCGAGTTCGGCATTTCATGCTCGCTATACACCATTAATGATTGATCAAAGATTTCTGCTTCCAATGCGGTTGGAACCTTACCTGTAATCATGTACAAGAAATTGCTACTAAACGGCAAATCTTCTCGTGGCTCAACAGGCGTTGCCCCCGTCAGCTTATGATAACTATTCGCAACAATATTTGGTATTTTCGCTAAAAGGCGAAGAGACTTCTCTCGATTCGCGCTCGTTGAGCGGTCTTCTAAGAGTGGATCAAACTTCCAAGTGCCGAGATTCCTGTTCGCAAAGCGTCCATTGCGTTCATGTCTTTTGGCAAGTTGTTATAAATGGATAGAAATTCATCTGGTAATGCGTACTCTTTCTTTAAAGCGCTTTCAAACTTTGCCTCTTCATCTTTATTCGGTAGTTTTCCTTCAAAGAGTAAGTGAGCAAGTTCGATGTACGTAATCTTTTCAGAAAGCTCAATTAAATCATAACCTTTAATGACAATTTCTTCTTGCTCTACGTCTAAATAAGACACGTCAGTTTCTGTCGCTATGACTCCATCTAAACCAGGGATTACTGTTTGATCTTTCATACTTACACCTCTTTTACGTTGAATATGAAGATGAGTGTTCAATCGTTTCTTCAATCGTCTTCAAGCTTCTTCGAATATGTGCACGCATGAGCTCTTCTACCTCTCCACTACTTTTCTCTTTTAGGTAGCGTAAAATTTTTACGTGTTCGTTTAATGGAGTTTCGAGTGCATAGTCAGGATTACTGTACCCGCTAATTCTTCGGTACCGTTCGACTTTGTTCTCCAATTGTTGTAAAAAACGCTTGGCTGTTTGATTGGTACTCTTTGATTGGATAATCTCATGAAAGTCACCACTATGTTTCATGAAATCTTGTGAACGGTTTAGCTCAGCTGCACGCTTCATTAAAGCAATCGTGTCTTCAAGTGCATAAACATCATCTTGAGTAAGTTCGGTCGCCGCTTCTTTTGCAATGAGACTTTCCATTAATTCTCGTACGACAAAAACCTCTCTTGCTTCTTCTAATGTTACAGGCGCAACATACATTCTTCCGTTTGATTGTTTGTTCACAAGGCCTTCAAGTTCTAATCGGTACAACGCTTGTCTAAGCGGTGTACGACTAATCTGAAGGTCTTTTGACAACTGATCTTCAAGAAGGTGTTCTGCCGGCTCATACTGTAACTCAATGATGCGTTCTTTTAACGTCTCATAAGCGACGTCAGCTGCTGATAAACGCTTCGATAAATTGTTCACAACCATTCTCCTTTTAGTGCAAAATCACCTCAGTTCAGTTGGTGACGTATTATAATATAATTGTATACAAATTTAATTTTCTGTCAATGCGTCTTTTCTTCAGTAAAGTACTACAAAAAGTGACACTTTTCAGCTAAAATAAAAGAACATTCGTGTTATAAGTGCCATTATTCGCGAAATTATAATTAGGTTTTACAGGAGAAGGGATTGTTTGAAAATGGAAAATAACAAAGATTTGCGCATCCGTTCTCACGTGATTAGTGAGAGCCCTAACCGCGCACCGAACCGTGCGATGCTTCGAGCTGTAGGGTTTGAAGATGAAGATTTCAAAAAACCAATGATCGGTGTCGCAAGCGCTTGGCTGAAGTAACGCCTTGTAACATGCATTTGGACAAGCTTGCAATTGCTGCTAAAGAAGGTGCTTCTAAAGAGGGCGCACCGTTAATTTTCAACACGATTACAGTCTCTGATGGCATCGGTATGGGACACGAAGGCATGTTCTTCTCCCTCCCTAGTCGTGAAATTATCGCTGACTCGATTGAAACCGTGATGAACGCAGAACGTTTAGATGCGCTCGTCGCAGTGGGTAGCTGTGATAAAAACACGCCTGCCTGTTTAATTGCAATGGGTCGCTTGAATGTTCCTCTGTGTACGTGTACGGTGGAACGATTCAACCTGGAAAGTTAAACGGCAAAGACCTTGATATCGTCTCAGCATTTGAAGCGGTCGGTCAACACCAAGTCGGTCAAATTACAGATGAAGAATTGCATGAAGTTGAATGTCATGCATGTCCAGGCGCTGGTGCTTGTGGAGGAATGTACACAGCAAACACAATGGCATCAGCCGTTGAAGCGATGGGTATGTCACTTCCTGGTTCATCTTCAACTCCAGCCATTGCTGGAGCGAAAGAAGAAGAATGTACACGCGCAGGTGAAGCGTCATAGAACTTCTTAAGAAGGACATCTATCCAAGTGACATTATGACGAAAGAAGCGTTCGAAAACGCGATCACAGTCGTCATGGCACTCGGTGGTTCAACGAACGCGTTCTTACATTTAACAGCGATGGCGCATGCGGTTGGTGTTGATTTATCAATTGATGACTTTGAAGTTGTTCGACGCCGCGTTCCTCACCTTGCAGACTTGAAGCCAAGCGGTCGTTACGTTATGCAAGACTTGAACAACGTCGGTGGTGTACCTGCAGTGATGAAGATGCTTCTTAAAGAAGGACTTCTCCACGGTGACTGCCTAACCGTCACAGGTAAAACACTTGCTGAAAACCTTGAAGAAGCAGAAGATTTACACGAAGGTCAAGACGTCATCTTACCGATGGATAATCCGAAGAAGAAAGACGGACCGCTCGTTGTTCTTCGTGGTAACCTCGCTCCAGAAGGTGCCGTTGCCAAAATGTCTGGTCTACAAGTAACGAAATTCCAAGGACCAGCGAAAGTATTTGATAGTGAAGACGCTGCAACGAAAGCCATTATGAACAATGAAATTGAAGAAGGAGACGTTCTTGTCATCCGTTATGTCGGTCCTAAAGGTGGACCAGGAATGCCTGAAATGCTCTCAGTTACGGCCATGCTCGTCGGAAAAGGACTTGGCGGTAAAGTTGCCCTTCTCACAGACGGACGTTTCTCTGGAGGTTCCCACGGTTTTGTTATTGGACATACTGCTCCTGAAGCACAAGTCGGTGGACCGATTGGCCTCTTGCAACACGGAGATATCATTACGATTGATAGTGATGAACAACTTCTTCAAATGGAAGTCGAAGAGTCAGAACTTAAGGCTCGACTTAACAACTGGACAGCACCTGAACTTCGCTACAAAAAAAGGTGTCCTAGCAAAATACTCTGCCCTAGTATCGTCTGCTGCCAAAGGGGCAATTACTGACGATTTCAACAACTAAATAAACCACATTACAAAAGTTGCCTTTTAAAGGCAGCTTTTTTTGTTTTTCATAGTTTGTACGGCTCGTCATATACATAACCATCGATGTATGAAGGAGGAGTCAAGATGAAAAAAACAATCATCTTAGGAAGTGTTTTGACTAGTTTTGCACTAGTGGCGGGTGCCTGTAGTGATTCTAGCGATGGGGTAGAAAGCAGCGAGGATTTATTTGTAACCATTGCAGCAGGAGGAACATCAGGTGTTTATTATCCCATTGCCGGGGCGATGGCGAATGTGTATGGTGATGCTGGTCATGACGTTTCCGTCCAAGCCACAGGAGCTTCCGTTGAAAATGTGAACCTTTTGCAGAGTGATCAGGCTGAACTTGCGATTGTTATGGCCGATACTGTAGAACAAGCGTACGAGGGATTTGGTGCATTTGAAGGGGAAGATCCACAAGACAACTTAGTTGCCATTGCTGGGTTATATCCAAACGTCGTTCAAGTCATTACAACGACTGATTCTGGAATTGAATCGTTTGAGGACTTAGAAGGCAAACGTGTCGCTGTCGGGGATGCAAATTCGGGTGTAGAGCTGAATGCCAGAATGATTTTTGAAGCACATGATATGACCTACGATGATATCTCTGCTGACTATTTGCCGTACGGTGAAGCGATCGATCAGATGAGAAATGGCATGCTAGATGCGGCATTTGTTACGAGCGGTGTGCCTAACTCCGCGGCGATGGATCTTGCAAGTACTCATGATGTAACAGTCGTGCCAATCGATGATGACGCGATGAATTATTTAAACGATACGTACCCGTTCTTTATCGAAGACGAGGTACCAGCTGGAACATACGACAATGAAGAAGACATTTCAACTCCATCTATTACGAATTTACTCGTCCCTAATCCTTCACTATCAGATGACGAAGTGTATGAATTAACGAGCCTTTTCTACGACAATTTAGAAACCATCCAAAGTTCACATGAAGCAGCTACAGACATTGAGATTGAGCATTTTCAAGAAGGTGTGAACATCCCCCTTCATCCTGGAGCTGAACGTTACTTTCAAGAGCAAGGACTTCTAGATGAGTAATTCATATGAAGCCGTTCTTGCTACTACTCTGCTGCATTCTCCTTGCCGGTTCTGCACAAACAACATTATTCATTGAGATCCGGCATGCGATAACAAAAGAAACGTTCACAATTCAACAACTAAGCGAAGACGATGAGCTAAAACTTTCATGGATTCATTCAGTAGAAAAAAACCCCTTGGGAAGAATACTTTACGATCAACAAACGAGGGAAACTGACGCTCAACAAAACACGATTTCAATCATTTGGTGCAGGCGTCTCTCCATATGGTCGCGGTACGACAAGTATTGAAGACGGTTACATCGTCTTATCCGAGCTGAATGAGTCGTTTGATTCGTACCAGTGGTTTCATTCCCACGATGCTACTTTTACTTGGTACGTAAATGAAACTTGTTGATTCATACACAGCAGTTACCTCATCATGAATCGATTGAACTGCTCGTACACCATCGTTTATGAAAGGGGGCTATTATGAGCCAATCTAAAAACACAGAAGCACTCGATCAAGAACAACAAGAGCTTCTAGAAAAGTATGATAGTGAATCTCGATTTCGGGTCTTCTTAAACAATCGTATCACTTTACTCGTTACGATCATCGCGGTGACTTTTTCACTATATCACCTCATTACTGCATTTACAGGACCACCCGTTTACGTACTTGTGCACCGCGCTCTACACGTTTCATTCGTTCTCGTACTCGTCTTTCTATTGTTCCCGGCAACAAAAGGCGCAGCTCGCAATCGATTACCTTGGTATGACATGCTACTTGCCCTTTTATCTGTGCTTCAACGATCTATCTATTTGTAAATTACACTGAAATTGTGACGCGTGGAGGATTGCCGAGTACTCTTGATGTTCTATTTGGCACTTTGCTCATCATTCTTGTATTTGAGGCCGGCAGAAGGGTAACGGGTTGGGCTTTACCGATCCTTGCATCACTCTTTGTTGTGTATGCTCTATTTGGTCGAGATCTTCCTGGCATCTTTCGTCACCGTGGGTACAGCTGGGATGCAATTTCTAATCAACTTTTCACAACAACTGAAGGAATTCTCGGTACGGCAATCGGAGTATCAGCCACATATATCATTCTATTCATCTTGTTTGGAGCTTTTCTAGCGAAATCTGGAATGGGTCAACTGTTCAATGATTTAGCGCTCGCTCTCACCGGTCATGCAAAAGGTGGACCTGCAAAAGTTTCCGTTGTTGCGAGTGGATTTTTGGGAAGTATCAATGGTTCGGCTATAGCAAATGTCGTCACAACAGGCGCATTTACAATCCCTCTCATGAAAAAGATTGGGTACAACCGTAATTTCGCTGGAGCTGTAGAATCTTCAGCTTCTGTCGGAGGACAAATCTTACCTCCAGTTATGGGAGCCGCCGCTTTTATTATGGCAGAAACGCTCGGTGTGCCTTATACCGACATTATCTTGATTGCGATTTTACCAGCATTGCTCTTTTATTTAGGAATTCTTGCTCAAGTGCATTTGCGAGCAACAAAGCTAGACTTGTCTGGCATTCCTAAAAGTGAATTACCGAGCATCAAAGAAGTGTTAAAAGAACGGGGCCACTTACTGCTCCCAATTGTCTTTTTGGTTTACATGCTTTTCTTTAGCGGGACAACAGTCATTTACTCTGCCGCGTGGACCATTATTGTCACGATTCTTATTAGCTTTTTAAGAAAATCAACACGAATGAGTTTCAAAGACTTTATTGACGCGCTAGAAAACGGTGCACGCACAACGGTGAGTGTTGCCATTGCCTGTGCAACCGTCGGAATTATTGTCGGAGTCGCTAACATTACTGGCTTTGGCTTAAATTTAGCAAACGCAATCGTCTCCATCGGTGGCGAGAGCTTGTTCTTAACCTTATTGTTTACGATGGTCGCATGTATCGTACTCGGCATGGGTATGCCAAGTATTCCAGCATATATTATTACCGCAACGATGGCCGCACCTGCACTCGTCCAACTAGGCATTGAACCGATCGTTGCACACATGTTTGTGTTCTACTTTGGCATCTTTGCAAACATTACGCCACCGGTCGCTCTAGCCGCCTTCGCCGCTGCCGGCTTATCAGGTGGCAGTCCGATGCGAACAGGTTTTATGGCAATGAAGCTCGCAATCGCAGGCTTTATCGTGCCATTTATGTTCGTCTACAACAATGAGTTGTTGTTAATGGATACAACATTTACAGAGTCCATCGGCGTCATCATAACCGCTGCAATTGGTGTGTTAATGCTCGGCATCGCCGCAGAAGGCTATTTGCTATATTCCATGAATGTCATCTCCCGCTTGTTTATGGCAGGTGGCGCTTTACTCTTCTTACACCCTGCACTATTAACCGATGCAGTAGGAGTCATCATTCTCGTAACGATCTTCCTAATCCAATGGATCCGAAAACGAAAACAACCAGCAGCACCAGTGCAAGCCTAGTCATCAGTGCGGGTTCGATACCCTCCAAAGTGAAAGCTTTGGAGGGGCTTTTTGAGGAGGATGTTCTTGCTCTGCGTTATCTTGCTCTTGCACCACGCCACCACGCTCTTGCTACACACCACCTCGCTCTTG
>NZ_BAXL01000036.1:0-31391 GCF_000698185.1 Geomicrobium sp. JCM 19055 | reverse complement strand
AGCAAGCGGAGGCTGGGGTGTAGCAAGAGCGAGGTAGTATGGTGCAAGAGCGAGGCAGGGTGGTGCAAGAGCGAGGAAGCGTGTAGCAAGAGCGAGGCAGCGTGGTGCAAGAGCGAGGCAGGGTGGTGCAAGAGCGAAGCCACGTGGTGCAAGCTCAAAGCTGCTAGTTTCAATAAATGGACATGCCTAGTAAGTTACATTACCATGGTCACAAAGAGAAGGAGGTTGCTGTTTTATGCAAACGATTAATGGAAAGTATGCGGTGATTACAGGTGCGGGTCGTGGGATCGGCAGGTCGACTGCTCTTGCGCTCGCACGTGAAGGTGTGAACGTTGCGCTGTTAGGGAAAACGGTTGAGAATCTACAAAGTGTGCAAAAAGAGGTTGATGCTTACGGCGTTCAGTCGCTTGCCATTCAAATGGATGTAAAAGATGCGTCAACTGTTCAGTCAGCAATCCAAGAAGTGTTACAAACGTTTGGTACGGTTGATATTTTAATTAACAATGCGGGTATTGGCGCGTACGGCAAATTCATGGATTTAACAGAAGACGATTGGGACAATGTTTATGAAGTAAACGTCAAAGGGGTGCTACGTGTCACGCAGGCAGTATTGCCACACATGATTGAACGACGTAACGGGGATATTATTAACATCTCGTCCACATCAGGTTTACGCGGTACGGAAGGATCAAGTGCGTACAGTGCTACGAAGTTTGCGTTGCATGGACTTACAGAATCGTTAATGAAAGAGATGCGTAAGCATAAGATTCGGGTCCAAAGCCTAAGTCCTAGCCGGGTTATTACTGATTTTGGTGGCGGGAAAAACCGTTTAACGGATGAGGAAGCGGAGCACTTTATGCAAGCAGAAGACGTAGCTGATGTGATTGTGTCGAAATTAAAGTTACATCCGCGTATGTTCGTGAAACATTCAGAGCTTTGGGCAACGGACCCGCAATAAGCGTAGGACGAGACATTTTCACCAGTGCATCGTATAATGAGTGTTCGATTAAAGACATAGGGAGTGAGTTTGATGCAACAATTAACAGGTAAAACGGCAGTGATTACAGGTGCTGGCCGTGGAATCGGTCGTTCAACGGCAATTGCATTTGCTAAAGAAGGCATTCATGTAGGCCTCATTGGACGTACGATGGAAAACCTTGAAAACGTCGCAAAAGAGCTCGAGCAGTATGATGTAAACGTAAGTGCTGCTACTGCATACGTGAGCAATCTGAGCGAGATGGAAGAAGCGTTCAATCACATCACGAGTGATTTAGGAACGATTGATATTCTTATTAACAATGCGGGTATTGGTAAATTTGGTGGCTTCTTAGAGCTTTCACCTGACGAGTTCCAAGAAATTATTAATGTAAATCTCAACGGTGTGTATAACGCAACGAGACTTGCACTACCTGCAATGATTGAACAAAAAGCGGGTGACATTATTAACATCTCATCCACAGCAGGTACAAAAGGTGCGCCTGTAACGAGTGCATATAGTGCATCGAAATATGCAGTGATGGGTTTAACGGAATCACTCATGCTTGAAGTAAGAAAGCATAATGTTCGTGTTTCTGCGTTAACGCCAAGTACAGTAGCTACTGATCTAGCGGTCGATAATGGTCTAACAGATGGCAATCCAGAAAAAGCAATGCAACCTGAAGATCTAGCAGAGTTGATCGTTGCTCAACTGAAGCTACATCCTCGTGTGTTTGTTAAAACTGCAGGTCTTTGGGCGACAAATCCATAAAAAGAAAATCCCCCGTTATGGGGGATTTATTGTGGATAAATAATTGTTAACAGAAGATTCTAGTTGTGGGAATGTTAACAACATCGTGAATATGTGCATAAGTCGCCTAGGTTATACACTTATTCACAGGGTGAATGATTATTTTTTTCGCTTCGAACGTAATGGAAGTTGCGTTATTATGGGCGGGTTGTTGATAAGTGTAGTCGCTTGAAACGACGATGTCTATGAATCCCACCTCGCTCAAAAAGCTTCGAAATTCCTCTACACCATACCATCGTATCGCAAGCGTTTGTAACTCCGTGTCGGTTTTTTTCGCCATTCGTCCATTTCTCATACACAATTTCTTTCGTAAATGTTTGCTCAATCCAATTGTTTGATAGCAGCGTACTTGTCATCCGGATTCCTGTATCTTCAGAAAGGTGGAAATGAGAAACCGTATGATCATCTTCAATTGGACCAGGTGCAATAATGTCTATAATGAGTTTTCCGTCTTCTTCTAGATGATGATAAAAGTTCACCAATGCGTTTTTGGCTTGTTCACGAGACGTGAGTAGCGAAAAGGAGCCAGTTGGTAAGACGATTGCACCGAATTTTTGATGCAACTGAACCGTTGTCACGTCATCTTGAATTAACGTAGGATCATAGCCGTTTTTCGTAGCATACGCTTTGCAAAGATCTAGCATTTCTTTAGACGTATCGACACCGACGACTGTAAACCCTGCATCGATCAGTGGGAATAGCATACGTCCAGTACCAGAAGCAGGTTCTAGAATCGGTGAAGTGACATGTTGTAAGCGTGAGATGTAATATGGAATGTCACCATTAATGGAACTGCCAATTGGTTTTGTTTTTTTCGTAAACAGCTGTTGATAATTCACCATATGATTTATACATGTTGTCCCCCTCCATACTCTCATTGTAACGCTTTTGACTAGAAGAACGAATAGTAAGATAAAGGGGAGTTGTCTGATGAAGTGGTGGACGAGTGTCGGAGGTGTGTGTTTAATGGCAGGATTGACTGGGTGTGGCGTACAATCAAGCGAACAAGCAAACGCAAATCTGGAAGAATCGCTGGAGCAAGATCGGCAACTTGAGTTAGCGGTGCAATTAATAGAACACGAAGATGAAGCAATCATATTTTGTCGCCGTTTAGTATTTACTTAAGTTTAATGATGGTCGCAAATGGGACGAGTGGTGACAGTGAACAGGAAATCTATAAAGCGCTCCAGTTAGATGATGTCGACCGTGAAGAAGAAAATAGAAAAATTCATGACTGGTTAACCTACTTGTCCATGGACCGAGACGTTGAGATTGGCATTGCAAATTCAATTTGGGCGAAAGAACATGTAACGTTCCTTGAGTCTTACGCCACCAAGATTGAGGACACGTTCTATGGAGAAGCACGGGAATTAACAGGGGTTAAAAAAATTAACGATTGGGTGAAGGATAAAACCAGCGGTAAAATCAATCGCATATTTGAAGATGAATTATCTGAGGAAATCGTGGCACTGCTCGTTAATGCGACGTATTTCTATGGGAATTGGCAAGATCCGTTCACGTTACTAGAAGAATCTAATGAGAAGTTTACAAATCTTGATGGATCAAAAGCAGTTGTTGAATGGATGAACCGAGTTGATGATTTTAGCTATGTCGAGGGTGAACATTATCAAGCGGTCCGACTTCCGTATGCAGATGAAGAGACGTCGATGACTATTGTGTTGCCAGGCGAGGGAGTGTTTACAGATGTTTTACACGCAATCCCTAACATTATGAGTAGTAGCGATTGGTCAACGAAAGAAGTGGATGTGCGAATCCCAACGATTGAACTAGACAATGAATATAATTTAAACGATACATTGAAACATTTAGGTATGGAAACAATCTTTAATTATATGGAAAATAACATGTTTGAAGGTAGTGGAAGTAATTATTCGATAGATGATGTTATCCATAGAGCAATCATTGAAATCGATGAAAAAGGCACAGAAGCAGCTGCGGTGACTGCTGTATCTGTTATGGAAACAAGTGCATCGATAACATCACCAGTCTCTTTTACCGCCGATCGACCATTTTATTTTCTAATTGAACATGAGCCAACAGGTGCAACATTGTTCTTTGGCTCTTATGCAGAGGTAAATTAAATTTTAAAATCATTGTTGACTCTAACGTTACGTCAGCCCTTATCGTCAAATGTGAAGGAGGGAATGCAATGCTTCAAGTAAAGGAAGTTTCAAAGCTAACCGGTGTTAGTGTGCGCACACTTCATCATTATGATCACATCGGTTTGTTAACACCGGAGAGTACGACAGAAGCGGGATATCGCCTCTATTCACAAAAAGACTTAATGCATTTACAAGAAATTCTTTTCTTTCGAGAGCTTGGCTTCCCTCTGAAACAAATAAAATCCCTCATGAGTGATCCATCTTATTCGCGAGTGATGCGTTGCGTATGCAAAAACGATTGTTAACCGACCGTGTTACGCACATTCAAGGAATGATTGAGATGATTGATGGGACACTTGAGGAGCGAGAAGGGGATCTTGATATGACCGAAGAACGTCATTTTAAAGGGTTTAAATTTAGTGAAAGTGATTCGTATGAAGCTGAAGCAAGAGAGTTGTACGGTGATCATGCTGTAGATGAAGGCAAAGCGAAGATCAAAGGAAATGAACAAGCGCTTCAAGAAGAAATGAATGATATTTACCGTGAGTTAGCACAGACGATGGAACACAACCCAGCGTCGGAAGAAGCACAAGTGGCGATTGAGAAGTGGTACAACTACTTGAATCGAATTGGCAAGTATTCAAAAGAAGCATTCGCAGGTCTTGGCGAAATGTACGTTAGTGATGAGCGTTTTCAACAAAACATTGATCAATTTCGACCAGGCTTAGCCGAGTGGATGCGTGATGCGATGAAGGTATATGCAGGAAATTAAGTGTATAAAAGCAAAGGGAATTTTCCCTTTCTTTTATACGTTTAACTATTAAATCTAGCCTACAACGTTAAATTATTTCCTAGGAAATAGTAGATGATTATGTGTAACGCTGTTTTCGATATACGACTGCAAAAATAATACTAATAACGGTAATCCAGCAGAGCGTCACCACTAAACTAAACCAGGGGAATGAACCACCGTAATAACCAACGTAAAAGGCATCGTAAAAGATTTCGATCGGTAACAAGCGCTTAATTGTATAGATGAGGCTACATTGTACAGATCAGCCATCGATGAAATAAAATACATACCCATGATAATTGGAAATAGTGTGATCATGATTTGTCCATTATTGTTCGCGAGGAGTCCTACCGTTGAAGATAATACAATGCAAAAAAATGCAACAGGAATTACTGCAACGAGGAAATAACCCCACGATATTGGAATTTGTAAAATGAGTAAACTTAGAAGCACCCCAATGAGTGATAAACAAAAATAGTGAATGTTTTTACCGATTAATAGTTCAGCAATGCTCGTTGGCGTATAAAGCAACATCCGTAGTGTCCCTTTCTCTTTTTCTTCCGCAAGAGAGTTGGCGGGGACAACTCCAGAGATAAATAAAAGGTTTAGCAAGATTACACCAACGTACATCTCAAACATCATGTCTAGATCACTTGGCATCACGTAAGCAAACATTAGAGCCATCCCAATAGGAATTAGCAACACAGGGACGATATTCGCGCTTTTCATCGAGTCTTTACGATCTTTACGTACAATTGCAAAAATTCTTTTCATCGATAGGCTCATGCAAATTTCCTCCCTGTTACGTCTAAAAAGATGTCCGTTAATGAAGGTTCGTCACTGTGGATTGATTGTACTTTACGACTTTCAATGGCGCTTCGAAGTGACGTCATTCCCGTGTAACTATTGTTGAACGTCTCAACGTTCCCATCAGCAAATGTCACCGTAACTGTCGGTGCAGCGTACGTGCTACGGATTTGAGCAGGTTCGTCACAAAGATAAATTGTACCGTCAATCATAAATGCCACACGGTCACAGAGCGATTCAATTTCGTTCATATCGTGAGACGTTAGAAAAATGGTTGAGCCTTGTTCATTGAGTTGACGTAAAAACGCATGAACATTTGCTTTTGCACTGGGGTCAAGGGAAGCAGTGCTCATCGAGTATTAAGATTTCGGGAGCATGAATGAGCGCTGCCGCTAGATTCGCTCGTTGCTTCATCCCTTTTGATAAATGTTTGTAGGTGGTCTTTCTCGATGAGGCTAATCCGACGTGTTCCAAAACGTCTTCAATGGTACTCACGGGTCGATCATATAGAGAAGCTAGAAAACGTAAGTTGTCATACAAACTCAATCGTTCGTAGAGCACGCTCTGATCACTAAGAATGCCCATTTTACTAAGCAATTGAGTATGATTTCCTGTGACACTTTTACCGAATACACGGATGGTACCTTCGCTTGGCTTTAATTGGTCGGTGAGTAACTTAATCGACGTTGTTTTTCCTACACCGCTAGGACCGACGAGGCCAAATATTTCTCCTTTTCTAATCGAGAAGTTCACGTCTGTGAGTGCCTTTTTCGCTTTGAATTGCTTGTGTACATCTTCAAATTCAATGATTGCATTCATACCATCATCTTCACGTTCAGTTTGAGGGAAGATGAATTGACTAGCATTAAGTTTATGGTGAGTAGTGCGTAGAGCAATGCGAATGGTGCACAATTGAACGTGAAATTACAGGGCGATCCCGAGCGTTTCATAAAGTAAAGGCAATTTGCTTTTTGCAAGGGGAACGCCATCCGGGTATTTTGCAATAACAACGGTGTAACTATTTCTCGTCCACTGCATAACTTCTCGAACTCGCTGTAAATTGACGAGATATGAGCGGTGTGTTCGAAAGAAGCCGAACGGTACTAACTGTTGCTCAAGTGCTTGCAGTGTAAACGGAGAAACGTAAGACTGTTCGTTCACATAAAGCAAACATTCTCCATCAATCGCTTCGATATAATCGATTTCCTCAGGATTAAAAAGTAATGTCTTTTCTGCTTGCTTCGCTGCAATCTTCTTAAACGGAGTAGGAAGAGCCTCCTCATTTGAGAGTTCCACAAGCGTCGTATTCGTCATTTTATATTGTCGACCGAGGCTGAAAGGTTCAACATCGTAATCAGATAATGTGAGAAGCACAGCTTTTGCACGATTGGAATAAAGGATTAAATTGTTTGAGATTAGTTGTTTCGTCTCGTGATCGACACCGATGTATGGATTTTCTAAAATGACAATGGAAGGTTCATGAACGATTGCCCGGGCAATTAATACACGTCGTTTAATGGAATCATCTAAATCTAAGTAGCGCATCGATTGAAACGATGTAAGTCCCCAAGTGGATAAGATTTCATTTAAATCAGTCTTTGAATTGTACAAGTTATGAAAGAATGCGAGGTTGTCAAACACTGAAAGTCGTTCATAAAGGGTGTCTTCTAACGTAAAGTAGCCGATCTGTTTTTGTTGACTGAATGTTATGTGATCTTTATTTTGACGTTGAGTATGTAAGTAATGAAGAAGGACATTCCCTTGTTTTGCACTACAATGAATGATTGCGAAATCCCCTTCGTTCACGGTTAAATCAAACGAAGGAACCACAACGTGACCGTGTTGAACGATTTCTAAGTTTGTTATCGTGTACATGCTAAGGCCTCCAATCGTTATCTCGTTTAGTATATCGTCTATGAACAACGTTTTAAACAAAAAAACCACAAAGGGACCGACCCTTTGTGGTTCTTCTACCGTGTTTAGCTGATTCCAACAAACCCACCAAATGCAGCACCGACGATAACCCAGAGAAGAATACTGATTGTATGCCAGAAGATCACACGTTTCTTATCCGCGCCTGCAGCAAGGGAGATAAATGCCGCAATATGACCAGATGCAATTGCAGGGGCAATAATTGCAAGACCTGGTACACCGTACTTTTCGTACGTCTCTTGTGCCTTTTTCGCACGTCCTTGAATAAATCCGCCACTTTTACCAGAATTACGTTTGCGTAACCACGTGAACAGTGCGTTGAACGGGATGATGACAAGCATAACAGAGATCCAGTTCCCGACGAAGCTCGCAATTGCAGATGTTACAGCTGACACACCGATAAATGACCCAACAAATGATCCGAAAAATCCTTCTAGAAATGGAATGACTCCGATGAGAGCAATCCCAAGGTGTTGTAAGAGAGGATTCATTTCCATGAGATTTATAATAAAGTCTTGTAAAAGTTCCATTGTAAATTCACTCCTTAAGTGATGAAGTATCTTGATTACGTTTAGTATACGGGGGCTATTTCGATTATCGGTATGTTTCGTTTAAGAAGGTACGCTTTGTGTCATAAAGCGTCGTAGTACGTATGAAACGTCCAATTAAGACGCTTCGTAACATGGTGGATGTCGTGAAACGTCCAAACCTTGTCGCGAAGCGTCCGGCATCTTAATAAAAATGTATTTTTTTTATTTTTCAAAAAAAGCAGTGACTTTTTATGGAAAATCATTATACTAAGATCAGCTTTACATTTCTGTACCACTAACTCATGGGAAGAAGGAAAAAGAAGATGAGAAGAAGCAGTCTTCGCGGTGTGGATTACAAACGTAGGTTACATACGGGGAGGATGCGTAAGAGTCGTCATTTGCGCAATGTTATTGCGTTGTCGGCACTTGCAGCAACAACATTTGCTGTAACAGATGGATTGGCACAAGCAGAGTCTGAAACTGTAGAGCAAGAGGCAAACGTCATTGAAGAAACGGTTTTAGAAAACGACGTCGAATTCGCACTAGAAGGCATTGACGTTGAACTTGTTCATGAAGTTGAAGAAGGTGAAGGTACAGAAATTGTTCTTGAGTCAGATCAAGAAGAGCCACTTGTCTTAGACGAGGAAGCGGAAGTAGACGAACCTGTTGTAGATGAGGAAGAGAGCAACACGGAAGAGTCAACTGAAGAAGTACCAGATGTGGAAGAAGAGCAACCGGTTGAAGACGTGCCAAGTGTGGAAGAAGAACAACCCGTTGAGGAAGCGCCAGTCGTAGACGACGAAGTAGAAGCGGGAACACCAATAGATCAAGATCAAACAAAACCAAAACCGCCGTTTGATGGTGAGTGGGAATTTGTTGAAGTGGAATATGGATTTTGGATTCCGACAGGACCAGTTCCAACTGAATTTACAGAAGCGGATGCAGAGAAGTGGATCGCTTACCTTGATTCATTAACTGAAGAAGAGATCTGGATTTGGATCGACCTCATTAGTGATGAATGGTTTTTTTACATTATTGAATTAATTGATTGGTACTTCGATGAAGAATGGTTGATCGAGATCCCTGAAGAAGAATGCAATGAAGGTGGTGCCGTGACACCAACGACACCAGTTGAAAAACCACCAGTGAAAGAAGTAACACAAGTAAAGCATGTTGAAAAAGAGGCTGGGCCGGTCCTGAAGAAATCAAGTGATACGTCTAAAGCGAGTACAACGGGTGAAAAGCTTCCAGATACTTCTACTGATATGTACAACGTCGGTTTTGCTGGGTTACTCGCATTACTTGCAGGAGTGGCGATGAGGTTCCGTCGTAAATCAACGCCAGAATCGTGAGGCGAGTAGTCAGTATTGTGTTCATCATCGTTGGGGTTGTATTGCTGAGTGTTGCAACGTACGACTATATGACAACGAAAGTGAGCACTGACCAAGCGATTAGTCGTGCTGCTGAAGTGGTAGGAGAGTCAAAAGAGATAGAAAAGGTGGAAGCATTCCAACCTGAGCTTGGGGAGCCTGTAGGTGTGTTAACTATTCCGAAGCTCGACGTCTCATTGCCGATTATTGAAGGGACAGAAGAAGAAATGCTTGCGAAAGGTGTTGGGCATTTTACGTCTACAGCTTGGCCGTCTGAGGGGGAACAAATTCTTCTGTCAGGCCATCGGGATACCGTGTTTAAGAACTTTGGCGAGCTTGAAGTCGGCGACGTATTTATCGTTGACCTTTCATACGGTACGTTTGAATATGAAATGCGTTCGCATACGATCGTAGACAAAGATGACAAATCGATTATTCGAGAGATGGGTGAGGAAGTGTTAACCTTATCCACATGTTATCCATTTCACCTTTTGGGCGCTGCGCCTGAACGCTATGTCATTTATGCTGAACCTATGTAATTATGAAAAGCGACTGTCAATAGGCAGTCGCTTTTTTATAGAGTGAAAGTTATCAATTCAGAACTTTCATTTTTTTTGTTATAATCAATATAACCGTAGTATTCGCTACGGATATATTGGAATGACAAAAAGGATAGAAGATGCAGAGTCACTTCAAAAGCGAAGGTCACGTGATGATGAAATACGTATAAATCACACTATCTGAAAGAGCTGGAAGTCACTTCACTTTATCCCATTTACATAATACGTAGACAGTAATGCCCTAACTCTAGAAGTCGATGAAGGAGCGAATGAAATGAAACGTGAAGATGTCGTTATTGTTCAAGCAGTTCGTACTGCAATTGGTCGTGCAGGTGGAAGTCTTAAAGGAGTGAACAGTGGTCATTTAGCTTCTGCTGTTATTGAAAGCGCTATTATGAAGGGTGGAATTGAAAGTCATAACGTTGATGAAGTCATTATGGGTGAAGTGCGACCAATGACAGAATCTTCGAATGTGGCAAGGGTTGCAGCTCTTCGAGCAGGGGTGCAGGAAGAAGCAACTGCGTTTACTGTAAATCGTCTTTGTGCTTCAGGGATGCAAGCGATCGGTTCGGCAGTTCAACAGATTACGTTTGGTCAAGCTGAAGTCATTATAGCTGGAGGGACAGAGAACTTAAGTCAGGCACCGATTTATTTGCGTAATTCTAGGTACGGTGAAGGGAATCCTCACCTTGTAGACTCAAATTTGGAAGCGGGTCAGCAACCACAAGAAATGTATGGCAAAGACTTAGGCATGGGAATGACGGCAGAGAACGTTGCTGAGCAATACAAGGTTAGTCGAGAAGACCAAGATGCGTTTGCGTTAGAAAGCCAACGCCGTGCCAAAGATGCGATTGAGTCGGGTCGTTTCAAAGATGAGATTATTCCAATTGAAGTGAAAGAACGAAAGCGGAGCTTTACGTTTGACGTTGATGAGCATCCGAGAGAAACGACGCTAGAGAAATTAGCAAGCTTACGGCCAGCATTTAAAAAAAAGACGGCAGTGTGACAGCAGGAAATGCTTGCGGAAGAAATGACGGCGCAGCTGCAGTGATGCTGATGACGAGAGGCAAAGCACAAGCACTTGGGTTAAAGCCACTTGCAACTGTTGTTGACTGGGCAACAGCTGGTGTGTCACCAAATGTGATGGGAATTGGTCCTGTACCTGCTGTTCAGAAACTACTCGCTCGTACGAAGTTACAAAAAGAAGACATTGGTGTATGGGAATTAAATGAGGCATTTGCTTCTCAAGCACTTGCAGTCATTCGTGAATTAGGAATACGAGAAGAAGATGTAAATCGAAACGGTGGAGGAATTGCACTAGGTCATCCACTCGGTGCAACAGGTGCAAGAATTACGATTTCATTGTTACATGAAATGATTCGTTCTGATGAAACGTACGGTGTGTCTACGCTTTGCGTCGGTGGTGGTCAAGGAATGGCAATGTTACTGAAAAAGGAAGTGAACTAACATGAGTACGATTGCGGTCATTGGAGCAGGAACGATGGGGCGAGGCATTGCCTATACCGCAGCCATACAAGGGTTTGCTGTTCAACTTTACGATGTGTATGAAGATGCTCTTGAACGTGCCAAAGTGGAAATTGAACGCTTAGGAGCGAAAAGCGTTGAACGTGGCTATTTAAAAGAAGAAGAACGAGAACGGTTGCAGACGATTACGTACAATGGCTCGTTACAACATGCAGTCGAATCAGCTGACGTAGTGATTGAAGCGGTATTGGAAGAGATGAGTTTGAAGCTCTCTGTTTTCAAAGAGTTGGATAAGTATGCACCAGCTCATGCGATTTTAGCAACGAATACATCGACGTTAAGCCCAACGGAAATTGGTGCGAATACGAGTCGGCCAGATAAAGTGATTGCGATGCATTTCTTTAATCCAGTTCATCGCATGAAGTTAATTGAGATTATACGTGGCTTAGACACGTCCGATGAAACCGTGAATACGATTGAAGTGATCGGTCGTGAGTTAGGCAAAGAAACGGTCATCGTCAATGAGTTCCCTGGGTTTGTGACGAGTCGAATGAACTGCCTCATCGGAAATGAAGCAATGAACATGCTTATGGAAGGCGTGGCATCAGCTGAAGATATTGATAAAGCAATCAAGCTCGGTCTTAATCATCCGATGGGACCACTTGAACTTGCGGACCTTGTCGGTCTAGATAGCCGTCTTCGAAATATGAATGCGTTACACCGAGCGCTTGGTGAAAAGTATCGTCCGTGCCCGATCTTAGAGAAGTACGTAAAGGCGGGGAGACTCGGTAAGAAGTCCGGTCAAGGATTTTACACATATGAGTAACGGTATGAAAGATTCCTAACATGAAAGGTTAGGAATCTTTTCTATGCTAAAATAAAGAAAACATCACAGATTTGAGCTGATATGCATGATTGAGTTTTTGATCATATTTCTCATTGTACTCGTCGGAGCTATTGTTCAAGGGATTAGTGGATTTGGAATTGGGCTTGTTATGATGGCCTTTTTACCTCTATTTCTTACGGTAAAAGAAAGCACGTTACTCGTTATTTCATTACTTATTATCGCAGCGGTCACAGTCATTATAAAAAACTATCAATATATTGAATGGAAAAGTGTCCGAAAGATTTTTATTTTTGCGCTCTTAGGTCGGATCGTTGCTTTCTTTATTCTCACAAGTTACGGAGATTTAGACATTTTACAGCTATACTTAGGCTTGTTTTTAATTGGCATGGTCATCTTCATGTTTATGCGTGAAAGATCTGCGGGTCCAAAAGATCAAGACGTGACGATGATTCAGACCGTGACGTTAGGTTTCTTCGGTGGGTTTATCGGAGGATTGTTCGGTGTGGGTGGACCGTTTTTCGTCTTTTATTTTCTGATGGTATTTGCATCAAATAAATTCAAGTATCTTGCTAACGTGCAATTTGTAACGTTACTCGTAAGTACATTTTCAATTAGCTTACATGCGATCAATGGCGACTTTAACGTTGATTTTATTGGATATTTTCTAGTCGGAACGGTTGCAGTTGTGATTGGAACAATTCTTGGTTTAAAGCTATTTGCGGTCGTCAATCAAATGTGGGTGCGCCGTTTTGCGATGATTCTCGTACTCGTTGCTGCACTGAACTTAATTCTATTTTCGGCATAACGTGTTCTAGTGATGGGGTGTTGAACATAGAGTGAAAACAAATCTGCTTAGAGCACAACGTTCTTAGCAGATTTTTGTTTCATCTGTTAGTTATACAATTCAATAAAACGCTCAATATCTTGATTTAATAAATAAGGCATTGCTTCAGAGATCTTATCATCTTCCCATGACCACCAAGAGATTTGTTCTAGTGCTTGAATGACGTGATCATCAAATCGTTTACGAATAAGTTTAGCTGGATTGCCACCGACAACGGAATAAGGAGGAACGTCCTTCGTTACGTTGCTAAAGGCTGCTATGATTGCGCCATTACCGATGGTTACACCTGACAAGATGGATGCTCCCATTGCAATCCATACGTCGTGTCCGATCGTGACGTTTCCTTTTGATTGTGGATGACCGATGTGGTGTTTATGTGGATCAAGAACAGAGAAAGGATAGGTTGTTACCCAATCACTTCGATGTTCGCCACCAAGTAGAATTTTCACATCACTTGATATTGAGCAATAATTGCCGATGGAAAGTTTCGTACCCTCTCCCCAAGAAAAGACTTGAAAGTTCGTTGCAGCGTACGTTCCTTTTCCGATGTTGTACCCTGAAAGGTCTGGTCTCAGTCGCAATTCATGGATCACCTTCTCATCACCTCTGTGTAGCTTATGTACTTGTATACCACTCGGTATAGTTACTTGTGTACAGGTCATTGAAATTTTTTTTATGAAAAGGAAGTGTACAAATGAAGAGGCCCAAGCTCGTTACTGAAGGTCGCAATTCCCGTTCTGAAAACATTGATCGACAATCGGTCGAAGAAATACTTGAAACGATTAATGCTGAGGATCAACAAGTTCCTGTCTCCATTGCAAAACATACCCAGGTGATTGCTGAGATTGTGAAAACAGTCGTTGCCCAAATGAAACAGGGTGGACGTTTATTTTATGTAGGAGCAGGAACGAGTGGGAGAATTGGGGTGTTGGATGCTTCTGAAATTCCACCAACGTATGGCACAAGTCCAGAACTCGTTCAAGCCATTATTGCAGGTGGCGAGCAGGCTGTTTTTCGTGCCATAGAAAACGTAGAAGACAACGAAGCACTCGGATCCGAAGAGATCGTTAGTCGTCACATCACATCAGCAGATGTGGTAATGGGAATTACAGCAAGTGGTGGTGCGTCTTACGTGATTGGTGCTTTAAAAAAAAGCTCAAGAATTAGGTGCTAAAACGATTGCCTTTACGAATAATCAAAATGCCCCATTACACGAGTATGGTGATCACGTACTTGCCATTGATGTAGGTCCAGAAGTGGTGATGGGTTCAACGCGAATGAAGGCAGGTACTTCTCAAAAGCTCGTGTTGAATATGATTACGACAGCTACAATGATTCAATTAGGGAAAGTGTATGAGAACTTAATGGTAGACGTACAACCGGTAAATAAGAAACTCATTGAGAGAAGTAAAGCGATGATTCAATACGCAACAGACTGTGATGAGCAACAGGCAGATCTACTCTTTAAAACGTCTGGAAAAAAACCAAAGGTAGCGATTGTGATGGGGTTGTTACAAGTTTCAAAGGATGAAGCGGAACAACTTTTAGAGAAAAATGGTGGGTACATTTACCGAGTCGTAGATGATGATCAATAAACGATTAACTTCGTTATAAACGTTAGGCTTACTAGAAAAAGGTTTAGTTATGGACAAAATGCGGGTATACTTCTGCGATGAGTGCAAATAGAAAAGGGGAAGTTTATGAAATGGTTAATTAATCGACCGAAGATCACGCTATTATTCTTTCTAATGCTTACAATCGTCGGTGCGATCAGTTTCTCTCAATTGCCGCAGCGGGAGATTCCAGAATTTTCACCTCCAATTGGTCAGGTGACGACGGTTTATCCTGGAAGTACAGCGGAAGAAATTGAGCAACAGATTACCGTTCCAATCGAGAACGAACTGCAACAATACGATGAGATTGAATCGTTTGAATCGGTGTCAGCACCGGGACTTTCTTTACTTACGATTGAACTCGACGAAAGTGTCGAGAACACGTCGGTCGTTTGGAATGAGCTTAGTCAAAGCATTCAAAGTGTGTCAGGGCAGTTTCCTGATGCAAGTATGAGTCCAAGCTTCAATACGAGTGTAGGCGATCAAGGACTAGCTACATATCATATTCTTTTCTCAGATGAAGAAGAGCGCGCTGCGATTGAAGATGTGTTGGATCGTGCTGCAGATGACATTCGAAGCTATCCAGATCTTGTTGGCCTTGATGTCCAAGGTTCAGTAGAGCAAGAAGTCGCTGTGAACTTAGATGCAGACTTGTTAGAAGAAAACGGTCTGACTTTTGGACAAGTAATCGGCGCATTAAACGGTGAAGTTGAATTAACACCAATCGGTGAATGGCAAGATGATAACCAAGTCTTTCCTGTGGATTTGAACAATTACGCAACCGTTGAGGAAATGAATGAGGTTCCGATTGGCGTTGACGATGAAGGTGAGCTGTTACGCTTACAAGACGTTGGCGAAATGACAGTTCAATGGATGGAACAAGAGGAGTCCGTTCATTATGAAGGCGAATCCTCAATAGCCTTAACGTTCACACTTGCTTCCGGTAGCAGTGTGCCAGAAGCACAGGCTCAACTCGACACTTTTGTCGATCAAATAAATGAGGCCTTGCCATCTGGCACAGAAGCGAACTTGTTGTACACACAAGCAGACTTAGTTTCTGAACTCTTTTTAGATTTAGCGATTTCGTTCCTTATTGCAGTTGCTGCAGTACTGTTCGTTTGTTCACTTGGCTTACGTCCTGGTTCAGCACTGAGCGTTGCGATTGCTATACCGATTTCATTAAGTATCGGTTCGATCATCATGCCGTTTTTAGGTGTCGGTCTAAACCAGATTTCTTTAATTGGCTATATTATCGTACTAGCGATTTTGGTTGATGACGGTATTGTCGTAAACGACAACATCGAGCGTCAATTACGTGAAGGGAAAAGTCCGAAAGAGGCCGCGTATAAAGGAACGAAAGAAGTGTTCTGGTCGGTTGTCACATCAACCATTGTTGTTGTGTTCACGTTTTTCCCAATCTTGTTCTTACCTGGTGGCGCTGGGGAATTTATTCGACCATTACCACTCGTGCTTATCGGAGCAATTATTGCTTCAACGCTCGTAAGCTTGTTAATTATACCGATCTATCGACTGTGGAGAGAGAAGAAACGACCTGAAGATAAAGAACGTAAACCTGCAGGACTTCTTGGATCATGGTTTGAAAAAGCATCGGCGGGCTATCGAACTAAAATTATGGAAAGAGTCGTAAGGCGACCATTTTTCGTTGCATTTGGTGGATTAGCAATCGGTACAGCAGCTTTTCTATTGATTCCATTCATTCCGATTGAATTCTTCCCAGACTCGGACCGTGAGGAAGTCTTTATTGAAGCTTCACTTGCGAACGGTACGCCATTAGAAGAAAGTGAAGAGTACTCGAAGTCGGTTGAAGCATGGCTCGCTGATGAAAGCTTCGTTGACTCGGTCTCAAGCTTTACGGGTACGAACATTCCTCGACTTTTTGGTAGCGATGGGGGAGGAGAGGAAAGTGAGAACCTCGTTAACTTCCTTATTTATATAAATAAAGAAGATATTGAAGCGCGTGAGGCAATGAATTATTGGAGCGAACAGCTGCCTGATGAGTTCCCAGAACTAGAATCCTATGAAGTATCCATTATTGAATCAGGACCACCAGTAGGTGCACCGATTGCTGTTGAGATCTCTGGTGATTCCATTACAGATTTAATGGATACGAGCAGTGAAGTACAATCAATTCTTCTAAACACAGAAGGGTTGTCAACGTTGATGATGACGTTGGAACAGCTGTTAATTCTTATCAAGTTGAACTGGACCGAGATGAATTAGAAGACAACAACATCACAGCGAGTGAAGTGAGCGAAATGCTCGCCGCGATCGGTGAAGGAGTCCCATTAGGTGATTTTGACGTTGATGGTGATTTACTTGATTGGCAATTGTACATTGAAGGAGATGAACTTGACCTACTTGAAACGATGACGCTTGAAGGAATGACGGATGAAGTTGCGTTAAGTGAGTTCGTAACGATTGATGAAGAGTCAATTCAGCCGAGAATTCCACGAAAAGATGGAGAACGTATGATTACAGTACGGGCATTTCCTGGGGATGCTAGTGCGGATGACATTATTGCTCAAGTAGAAGAAGAGATTGCTGCCTTAGAAGATGACGCTGTTGCGATTAACATCGGAGGCGAAACAGCAGAGCGGACCGACGTGTTTATTCAAATCGGTCAAATCTTTATTGTCGTCGTGTTTCTGATCTTTATCGTCATGCTCATTCAATTTTATTCCATTAGTATTCCATTTATTATTTTAAGTGGTGTCTATCTCGCTTTTTCAGGTGCGATGATCGGACTATTTATTACTCAGACAGGTCTTGGTTTTATGTCGCTTATGGGTGGCGTAAGTTTAGCAGGGATTGTTGTAAGAAATGGGATCGTCTTGATTGAGTTTATTGAACAGAGACGAAAAGAAGGGCTAGGTGCTCGGGATGCAGTTATTCTTGCTGCGGAACAACGATTCCGACCTGTCGTTCTCACGTCATTAACGACGATTGCTGGCTTAATGCCAGTCGCTTTAGGAAATAGCACGCTCTTCCAACCGCTTGGAATTACGATCGTATCAGGTGCGCTGTTCTCAGCGGTTCTGACATTACTCGTCGTTCCAGCACTTTACCTCGTGCGTGAGCGAATGAAAACAGGAAGCATTTCTTAATGGGTGTAATTAAGAGAATAAAGTAAACGAAAACGTTAAAACGTCAGAATAGGCGTTTTACGTTTTTTGTTTCTGGGTATGTAGTAGTTATCGGGGTGATTCGATGACAGAGACACCAAGAGAGCAGACCACACATGAGCGCACGTTAACGTTGCGCGGTGGGTTTTACCTCATGTTGCTCGGCTCGTATTCGTTTTGTTGACGCTGCTTAACCCAGTGTATGTACAAACCGACGCACTCTTGTTTTTACTAGGTAGTTATTTTCTGGTGATGGGTTCAATATTCTTTTTGATTGTTGAGCCCTTATCTACACCAGAGCGAAAGGAATTACGTGCGCTCAACATTGTGAACGCGTTTGGTCTTGTTCTTACGATTGCATTATTTGTGTATCATGCGATGACGTTTCAGATGACAGGGTTTGGTATTACGGTAACGAGTTTACTCGTTCTTTTATGGATTGCTGCTTTTATGCTGATCCGCCGTCAAACCCAGAACAAAGAAGAGTACATGAATGTAGAAAAACAAGATCAAAGTGAAAGCAGGTGAATACGATGAGTAGTTTTAAATATGAACTTGTCAACTTTACGCGAGAAGGCATGGAGCTTAAGAATACGTGGATTCGAATGTCTGAACAAGAGAAAACGATGGCAATGAAAGATTATCCGTTCGATAAGCCATTTGAAGAAGTGATTGACGATTTAATTCGTTGGCGTGAAACGCTCGATAAAAATGATAACTTGTAGAATTAAAACCGACTTCTCTGGATGATGGAGAGGTCGGTTTGTCTTTTGTCCATGTACATGAGTTGAGGTTGCCAAGCATAGGCTAGTGTACAGTCTCATTCGTGGAGTGGGTAAGTATGAATCGGAGTTTTGCATGGGTCATGTTTAGCCTGTATATCGTGGCTGTTCTGTATATTACGATGTTTGCATGGAATTACGGGGCTTCATTAGGCCAGATGGTCCGGGTGGAAGGCATTACAACCTCATTCCATTTCGAAGTATCTATCGAATTGGTGTGTTTAGTCCTGATGTTATTGATCCGATCAAAATTCTAATTGGAAATGTTCTTCTGTTCGTTCCGTTTGGGTTTTTTTGTACCTTATCTTTTAAAGAAATTACGATCACTTTGGAAAGTGATCGTAATTAGCGTTTTGTTCTCATTAAGTATTGAATTGTATCAGTTCTCGTTTACATTTCGAGTGGCGGACGTGGATGATCTGATCTTAAATACCGCAGGTGCAATCATTGGATATGGTTGTTATCGAATCTTTACGTTTACTCAAAAACGTGTTCATGTTTTCAAAGTGTAGCGGACGAAAAAAAACGGTAGCCTGCATAGACGAGTAAAAGGAACAATCCATAGAAAATTGCAACATAAATAAGGCCGATAGGGTTCGTGACGATCGTACTTCCTACCGTTGCAAATAGAATCATAGAAGGGATTTTCCCAATCGATGAGGCCATGGTATACGTAAGAAAACCGACGCGACTTAACGCACTATAGACGTTGACGATAATGGAAGGGACGATTGGAATGAGTCGTGTTAAGAAGATCGTCATAAAGGCGTTACGCTCAAATAACAAATTGAGCTTAGAAAGTGTCGTATAGCGATTTAGAATGCGTTGACCGAGTCTTGATAGCCATAACGAATAAAGACAAACATGACGATTGAAGCAAGTGAAGATCCAATCCAAGTAACGAGACTACCAAGGTAAGGTCCATATATAGCACCTAGTATTCCTCCGATAATTGGGTAAGGAATGACTGGGAATAGGGAAAGTAATGTCGCAATCAATGCGGTGAGTAGAATTGATTCTGTACCGCCTGCATCCAGCCAAGCAGCGAACGATTCACCATATAAAAGGGCTACTAAGAATAGAGTTAAAAGTACTACAAAAACTAAAGTTTTTCGTAACATGCGGTCACCTCACGTTTATTCTATCAAATTTTTGATAGAATAGATGCGTACGATCTAATGACAAATGAGGGTGAGTAATGTGCGGAAAAAATGGATGCAAGTAATGGGGATCGCACCATTATTAGTGCTTGCGGCTTGTGGTACTGCAGAGGAAGAAGGTCTTGATGAATCTTCAGGTGATGAAGACGTTGCCCAAGATGAAGCTGATCAAGAGGAACCTGAAGAATCTTCAGCTGACACGGACACCGAAGTGGATCGTAGCGATGCCATTGAGGCAGTTATGGTTATGGAGGGCGGCGGAGAAGTTGTTCTTGAGTTGTATCCGAATAACGCGCCAGAAACAGTTGAGAACTTCGTTACACTTGCAGAAGATGGTTTTTATGACGGTTTAACGTTCCATCGCATCATACCTGGTTTTATGGTCCAAGGTGGAGATCCTGAAGGTTCAGGACAAGGAGGTTCACCAGACACGATCTCTGGAGAATTTGCTGCCAATGACTTTGACAACCCGTTGGATCATACAGAAGGTGTCATTTCAATGGCAAGAACACCAGATCCGAACTCAGCGAGTTCACAATTCTTCATTATGGTCGGCGACCATCCATCCCTAGATGGTGAGTATGCTGCATTTGGAGAAGTGACTAGTGGGATGGAAGTTGTTGAAGATATTGCTGCTACTGAGGTTTCTGGAGAGACACCTGTTGAAGGTGAAGTACCAATCATTGAAACGATTACAATTGAATCGTGACGAACATGGACTCATAGGTCGAGCTGGCCTATGAGTTTTTTTATGGTTCTCAACTTATAAACTTCGTAAGATCAGCGAGGCCGCTTTGCGATACGTTTTAATACGGTCTTCAATGGATTCCTCACTCATATAAATCTCAACCCCGGTAAAAAAATGCGCCAGCTAAAAAGCTAATTTCAGCAGGGTCTTCAATTGTCCATTCTCCTTGCTCATGACCGAGTCTAAGTAGATCTTCAAAACATCGGTTATATTGATCGTTTATTTCGATAACCTGTTCATAAATCTCTTTGGACACAGCCATTCGTGCATAGAATTCCCCAGCAGCAACGCGTAGCGGATCGTAAGCATCTTTTTTTGGCGTTATAATCTGCAAAGGCATACAGCTTCTCTTCCGCCGTCGTATAATTTTGTTCTTCTTTGTGCCATTCTTCGGACCAAGATTGATTGTCTTCTTTTAATATTCTAAGGAATAAAGCGTCTTTGTTTTTGAAATGATGATAGAGATTACCTTTACTACTGTTTGAAGCTTTGACGATGTCATTCATTGACGTTTCTTTAAAACCCTTTTCGATAAAGAGCTGTTTCGCTGATTCGATAATAACTTTTTCCTTCATAAAATCTTCTCCTTGACGGTAATCGATTTCTGTCATATAGTATAGACCGACCGTTCGGTCTGTGTAAAGAGTAAGGAGTGAAAATGATGCCTGAAGAAATGCCTTTAATGCGCAATCGTACATTTGTATTAATGTTCATCGCGGGTATTTTTGCTGTTGTTGGTTTTAGTATGTTTTTGACCACTGTATCGTGGTTCGCAGTGACAGAGATGGATTCGGCAATGGCAGTCGGTTTAGTATTAATGGCAGCGACCATTCCCCGGTTAGTTATGATGGTTTTTGGTGGGGTTGTTGCTGATAAATATAAAAAAAACGACGATTATGTTTATTACGAACCTAACTCAAGGGGTTCTTTTATTTGTTTTGTACTTGTTTGTGGCAAATGACAACTTGACGTTAACGATTTTATTAATTTTAGCAGGTCTATTTGGTATGCTTGATGCTTTCTTTGGACCGGCAAGTACGTCACTCATTCCAAAGATTGTTGCGAAAAAGCAATTGCAACGAGCAAATGCCGTTTTCCAAGGTGCAGACCAAATCTCATTTATTATCGGTCCAATCATTGCAGGTTTAATGATGGAAACGGTAAGTATTGCAGGAAGTTTTCTTGTAGCGACGATTCTCGTGTTTTTCTCAGCGATCTTTATTTTCCCACCGCTCATTAAAGAAGCAGCAGTCGGGGAGAGAATCTCTCAAAGTCCGTTACAAGACTTGAAAGATGGTTTTCATTATGTCCGTAGTTCGAACTTTTTACTAATTGGACTTGTCGTCTTAATTACCTTGAATTTCTTCGTGTTTGGTGCGCTACACGTCGCGATCCCACTCCTTGTTGACACACATGGGGGTTCACCGTTGAACTTAAGCTTTATGGAAGCAAGTCTAGGAGTTGGGATGCTTTTAGGGAGTATTATTCTTGGTGCGTATACGATTAAACGACGTCGTGGTGCGATGACCTTATACGGTTTACTTGCTTCTCTCGTTTTGTTTATCATTTTTGCACTCGTCCCAAGCTTAACGTGGTTGACGATCTTTATTTTCTTCATCGGTTTTTCAATGGTGTTTGTTTATATTCCGTTCTTTACAGTTGCTCAGGAGAATACAGATGGCCACATTATGGGTCGAGTGATGAGCATTATTTTTCTAGCTATGAACGGGTTTGATCCCGTTTCATACGGTCTTGTAACTGGACTCGTTGCAACAGGCGTATCTGTGCAACTCGTCTTATTTGGCCTTGGTGTTGCAGGATTACTCATATGGTTTATCGTGTTCCTACGAGCAAAGCAGTTTAGAGAGGTTTAAAACAATATAGAATCAGGTAAGTGTGTAGGAGAACCTTAAGGAAAGCATAGGTGATGAGTAGTGTCCAAGTTATTCGATCAAGGAAAGATTGGTAATCATATTCTAAGCAATCGATATATTGTAGCCCCGATGACGCGAGTAAGCGCCGAAGAAGACGGCACGCCGAATGAACGAATGCACAAGTATTATGAGCGATTTGCAAAGGGAGGCTTTGCTGCGGTTATTACTGAAGGAGTCTATCCTGATACGATGCATAGCCAAGCGTATCGTTATCAAGGTGGTTTAGCGACTGAAAAGCATGCAACTGCCTGGGCACCAATCGTTAAAAGCGTCAAAGAGCATGGTGCTTTAATGATTGCTCAGCTCATGCACGGTGGTGCACAAACACAAGGAAACTATTATACAGACGAAACGGTCGCTCCTTCGGAATTCTCACCACCATCAGATAAGGTTGAAGTTTATTACGGAAGTGGTCCGTTCCCTACAGCAAAAGCGTTAACGGTCGAAGATATGAAGCAAGTACGAGAGGGATTTGTGCAGTCAGCTCTTTTCGCACAACAAGCAGACTTTAGTGGCGTAGAACTTCACGGCGCAAATGGTTACTTGCTTGATGAGTTCTTGTCAGAAGTAAGCAATCACCGTGAAGATGAGTACGGAGGCAGTGTGTTAAATCGTGTTCGGTTCTTAAAAGAAATCATTGCCGACGTTCGCAAAGCGGTTGGCGATACGATGATGCTCGGTATTCGGATCTCTCAACTTAAAGCAACAAACGGTTCATACAAGTGGCCAGGTGGCGAAGAGGATGCAAAGATCATTTTTAGCGAACTTGGAAAAACGAGTGTCGACTATATTCACATCTCTGACGATGATGCCTCCACACCTGGATTTGGTGAAGGTACGAAAACGATGGCAGAAGCTGCGAAGCGTATAGCAATAAGCCAATTATTACGTGTGGTGACCTTGGTGATCCAAAGAAAGCATCACGAGTTCTTGAACAAGACCAAGCTGATTTTATCGGAGTTGCTAGACAAGCACTCGCGAATCCAGATACCCCAAAACGTGTACAAAATGAACAGCCGCTTGATGAGTTTAACGGCAAAGCAATTATGACACCGCAAGCGTATGTAAAGGATTTTGAACTTAATTATGAGCAAGAGTAGGAAAAGCAAAGGTCATTATGGCCTTTGCTTTTTTTCGAGGTGAACGCTAGTAATGATGTCAGGCACAGAATCGTTTTGCGCATAAAACGTAAGTCGATGCTCATCATCTTCATATGTGGCTGAATGAACGAGCATTTCATGATCATAAGAAAGGCGCACGGGTCCGTACGCTGCAAAAACCTCATCAAACATGCTGTGAACGCCAACGCCAACTTCTGTTTGAGCACCACTTACTGAACTATAAATACTCGTCACGTCGTTATTGCTCGTCACAATCGTTAACTGTCGATCGATGGCTTCATCCATCGTATCCGCATAAATGCGTGTTCCTTGTGACCATTCTTCATCTGGAATTTCAACTAAATGATCGTATGTTGTGATCTCTTCATATAAGGAATAGGATCCTAATGTAAGCCCTGTATGTTGAATAGATAATACGGGATTTGTGACGTAGCTTGTGATCATAAATGATGTTGCAATCATCATGATACTTCCGACGCCTATTGGGATCATTCGAAATCGTGTGAACGTCGTAAAATAGACAGAACAAACGAAAGCAATGATTGGAATTGTAAATAAGCTACTTAACATAAATAAATCAATGGAGTAGTAAGGGTCATAGGCAGTCAATGAATAGACGTACACGCCAATCCCCACCATCATTAGATACGAACTACTTCCTGCCACAGCCATTGCTAGGCGCTTAGCGGTCGGTAAAGGCTGCCATTGACGGCGAAACAGCAGCCAAACACGAACGCTCATGATGACCCCAACAAATGCCCCAATCAGCAAAATGATCGGAAAGAAGAAGACTGCCAATAGGATTGAAGTTAGCGAAACGATGATAAAAAGTGCAGCATTTGCAAAAAAACAAACTTAGAGATCCGATCATCGGTGTTCGCATCCGATTCATTGTTCCGATTCTCCTTCAACGAGTGGCGCATAACCTGTTTTTTCAATTAGTTCCTGTCCCTCGGGTCCTGTCATCCATTCAATTAGTTGGTGCACTTCCTCTGTTTCTTCTCCTTGACGAGTGATCGCATAAAAATCAGCTGTAATCGGGTACGTCCCAGCCGCAATGTTTTCTTTTGACGGGTCAATGTCATTCACTTCAAGTAAGCGAATGCCGTCTGTTTTGTTCATTTCTGTCACGTAGTAACGAAATGAGAAACCGATCGCGTTTTGGTGATTTCGGTAGTCCGATGTTTCTTGTAAGATGCCACCCATTCCGCTGATTAATTGTTCAGATGGTGGCTCCATAAGCGCACGATCGCCCATTAGTCGTTGCAAGGCGGTTTGAGAGCCGCTGCCTTCTGGTCGTTGAAAGGCTTGTATCGTACCACTTGCCGCGCTTACTTCATTCCAATTCGTTACCTCACCTGCGTATATATCTTGAATTTGTTCAAGTGTCAGGGAGTGAACGTTTTGCTCTTGATTTACGAAAAAGACAAACGCTTCTCGTCCAATCGGTGTTAATTCAAATTCTACGCTTTGTTCTTCAGCTGTTTGTCGTTGTTGCTCTGAAGGAGCTGGAGTGAAAATAATATCAACGTCGCCGTAAATAAGGCTATCAAACGCGGTCGGCGTATTGGTCATACGTACAGCGCTTGAGTGTGAATCATATGTTGCTTCTGGGTAAACCGCTTCTGCGAAAGCAGCGTAAACCGGATAAAGAGCTGTTGAACCGTCTAGAACTGGAAGGTTTCGCTCGAGTGACAACGATGATTCTTCCTCTAATGTGGCAAGTCGATCGTTATTGTCAAACGGCTGGTAAATCGAGACGTCCACTTCACTGTCGGAAATGGTCTCGAGCTGTGCAGTTTGATAGGCGTTGAATTCGAAAATTCCGACGATTGCAAGTGCGATTACGAGTGATGCACCAAGCCCAATCCATCGAATTTTTGATGTTAACATGTCAAAATATGTACTGATCATTAGTGCGAAAAGTATGACCATTGTTCCTAGAAATACATACCAATAAAAAAGCGGTTGACCCGTAATTAGAAGCGTAATGCTCCCTACAACAGTAAAGAGAAATGCAAGAAATAGAATGCCAATGACCGCCATAATCTTAGTGAAAAGCTGTCCCATATTGTCCCCCTCATCGCTCGTAAAGCACTCTAAGTGTAGTGCTCGATAAAGCATGCGTCAATAAGGAAGTTGAACTTTCTAGAGGAGAACATTATTCTAGTAACAGGAGGACGAGCTAAATGGAACATTCACAACAGACATTTCCAGTCGACCCAGCTGTTTTAAAGAAAATGAAAACTGAACTTACCCGGTTTATGATGACGTACAAATTCGCATTGGATGAGATGGATACGAAGATCAACATTCTGCAAGAAGAATTCCAATATGTTCATGATTACAATCCTATTGAGCATATTTCAACGCGATTAAAGTCACCAGAAAGCATTCTAGAAAAAGCACAACGAAAAAAAATTGCCGTTAAACTTGGCGACAATTCGTAATGAATTAAACGATATCGCAGGCATTCGAATCAATTGTTCGTTTCAAAAAGATATCTATAAAATTAAAGATATGTTAAGTGCGCACCAAGACTTGCGTGTCGTTGAAGTGAAAGATTACATTCAAGCACCAAAAGAGAATGGATACCGTAGTTTGCATTTGATTGCAGAATTACCGGTCTATATGTCAGATCGGGTTGAGCATGTTGCGGTCGAAATTCAGATTCGAACCGTAGCAATGGATTTCTGGGCGAGCCTTGAACACAAGATCTTTTACAAATTTGGTGAAGTCGTACCGAATGACATGCGCCATGAATTAAAAGAAGTGGCGGATATTGCAGCACAATTGGATACGCGCATGGAAGGTCTTCATAGAAGGTCTGAACAACATAAGGAACAATATTATGCACGAGAATCGATGAAGTCTCTTCAAGTCGATCAAAAGCAGTTTGCATTACCTGAACGATTGCTACAAGCATTATCAAACACAAACGAAACCCCGAATGACAAGTGAGTCATCCGGGGTTTTTATTATTCAGGTGTATAGCGAGGGATATTCTGCCCCCAAAGCTTGGTCAAGGTGTAGGCGGCAAGTGTCGTTAAGATAAGGCCCACGAGTAGGGCAATCCACCATGTACCGGTAACACCAGCAATAAAGAATGAGATGATGCCGGTAATTCCAACTGTAATCGCATATGGAAGTTGTGTATTAACGTGGTCCATATGGTCACTGGCAGAACCTGCTGATGATAATACCGACGTGTCAGAAATTGGTGAGCAGTGGTCGCCAAAGATTCCTCCACTTAAAACAGCAGCAATGGCTAACGGCAACGCAATATCCATTGAAACAGCTAGTGGAATCGCAATAGGAATCATAATTGCAAACGTTCCATAAGACGTTCCGGTCGTGAATGCAATGATCGCTCCTGCAATAAAGATAAGAACTGGAATTAACGCAGGTGTCAGACTGGATTGTTCAGCGAGCTGTACGAGGAATTGGTCGGTCCCAACTTCAGCCGATACTGAACCGATAGACCAAGCGAGAATTAGGATAACAAAGACGAGCATCATGCCTTTAATCCCTTTCATCACGAGGTGAATCGCTTCAATAAATGTGAACATCTTCTGTGAGACACCCATGAGCAAAGCGACGATAATTGCTGCAAATGCAGCCATTAGAATCGACATTCCACCGTCAGCTTCACCAATCGCAACGACAAAGCTGTTTTCAGGATAATTCCCTGTCCATAAGAAAAGAGGTGGAATAAGTGCGAGTAACACGAGCATTGGCACGACAAGGTTGCGAATTTGGGTGTGTCTGTAGCTGGTTGGGCAGCTGTAATCTCATCTGCTGCTGGAGGTTGTCCACCATCGCGAATGAGCTTCCCTGTTTTGACTGCACGTAGCTCAGCTTTTGCCATCGGACCATAATCAAAGCGTAAGAAAATTACGATGAAAACAGTAAAAATGGCAAGGATCGCGTAATAGTTAAATGGAATTGTAGCAAGGTACATGAGGTATTCGCTTCGATCTATGTCCATGCGAACAAACTCGGTTCCGATTAGTCCCATCACGTATACAACCCATGTTGAAACAGGCACAAGTAGGCAAGTTGGTGCAGACGTGGAATCAACAATATAAGCTAATTTCTCGCGAGAGATGCGTAGCTTATCTGTGATGGAACGCATCACACTACCTACGGTTAATGCATTAAAATAATCATCAATAAAAAGAGAAAGTCCTAACAATCCTGTTGAGGCTTGAGCCCCTTTTCGTGAACGAATCCGATTTGCAAATGCGTTGGCAAGCGCTTGTGCGCCTCCTGTCGTTTGAAACACGACAATTAAAACACCGAATAGCCCACAATAAATCAATACATTTGCGTTCCATTCATCGCCAAGTGCTGGAATGATGAACTGCTCAAAGCTAGCATATAACCCAAGCAGAGGGTTCCAACCATTTATCATCGTCGCCCCGACAAATACACCAGCAAACAATGCAGGTACGACGTTACGTGTAAGGATCGCAAGAATAATAGCCACAACTGGTGGCAAGAGTGCAAGAATACCAAACTCCATACGCGTGACTCCTAACTATCATTTTTGTCCATTAGTGCATTATAAACGACAACGACTCAAGATGCACGACAATCTTAATGGATAGCAGAACCTTCCTATTAAACGCAGATTTTACTGATGATTTTGAGTATAATGAGTACAAAAGTGAGGAGGGTTACGATGATTGATTTAAGAAGTGACACAGTCACAAAGCCGACCGAATCGATGAGAGTAGCGATGGTCGATGCAGTTGTTGGTGATGACGTGTATGAAGAAGACCCGACCGTGAACGATCTCGAAGAATATACAGCAAAGCTATTAGGGAAAGAAGCAGCGTTACTCGTGACGAGCGGTACACAAGGTAATCAAATTGCAGTGTTGACTCATTGTGCATTAGGAAGCGAAGTCATTATGGAGCAAGAAAGTCATCTGTTTCATTATGAAGGCGCTGCAATATCAGCGTTTGCTGGTGTACAACCGCGCACCATATTAGGTGATCGCGGATTTATTGCCCAAGCAGATTTGGAAGCAGCGATTCGCTCAGAAGATGTCCATGCACCAGAAACCGGGCTCATTTGTGTTGAGAACACACACAATCGCCACGGGGGAGCAATCATTACCCCTGAGCAAACGAAAGAGATGACGGACGTTGCAAAACATTACGGCATACCGACACACTTAGATGGAGCAAGACTGTTTAATGCAAGTGTTGCTTTAGGTGTCGATATAAAAGAATTATCAGAGCCATTTACGAGTGTGCAAATCTGCTTGTCTAAAGGTCTCGGAGCACCGATTGGTTCTATTATTGCGGGAGACAAAGCTTTTATTAAGAAAGCACGTAAATGGCGTAAACGCCTTGGTGGTGGTATGAGACAGGCTGGAGTAATCGCAGCACCAGGTAAGATTGCCTTAACAAGTATGGTTGAGCGGTTGAAAGATGATCACACTCATGCACAGTTTATCGCAAAAGCGGTAGAAGAAATAAGAGGACTAACTGTGGGTAATCAAGTGGACACGAACATTGTTTTACTCAATACGACTCAGTTATCATGTACTGCACAAGAATTTGTGAACCATTTATATACAGCAGGTGTAAAAGCGAATACGTTTGGCCCTCAAACCGTTCGTATAATCACTCATAAAGATCTTTCCAATGATGAGATTGAGAAAGCGATTGATAAACTGCGTCAAGTAGCAAGTTATTTTGAAACGGAGGCTTCAACGTGATGACAGAAGAGGGGTATGTGTATGCAGCATCACTAAATGATGAGCTCACACACGTTATTCCAACCGAATGGTATGATACAATTTTAATTGAAAGCATAGGGACGCCAAGACAATGGTTTCATCATTTAATACGGGTACGAGAAGTATACCGAAGGTCTTTATTTACGGGTGAAGTTGTCTTTCCAGGAAAACCGATTCCAGATGACATTGACGTAACAACAATGCTAAAAGCAAGCAGTGAGCGTCTAGCGGAAGCGTTTATGTATTCAGAGCGGATGTCTGTGAAGTACGATGGCAAAACGATGTCAATTTCTGAGTTGATTTCGACTGCTATTCAGCATGAAGGAATTCATACCGGACAATATTACGTCGCACTAAAACACGCTGGGCTTGATGTTCCAAAGCGGTGGCAACAGGATTGGGCAATGAGTTAGGAGAGAACCATATGCGTAGAATTTTAATAATGACTGCAGTTGAAGCTGAGCGAGAAGCCGTAAAAGCAGGATTACGTGAAAATGTTAATGTGACGGTTGAGCTTGCGGGTGTCGGGCCTGCACAAGCAGCCGCTCGTACCGCCATTCAACTAGCTAAACAAAACTATGACCTTGTGATTAACGCAGGCATTGCAGGTGGATTTAGAGAGAAAGTACAATTGGAAGACATTGTCGTCTCAACGATCATTCAGGCAGCTGATTTGGGTGCTGACACAGGAGAGCAATTTATCCCAGTTGAAGAGCTTGGCTTTGGTTCATCAAGCATTGAATGTTTAAGAAATGAAGTGGATCGCTTTCGTGAACTGGAGAATGTATTTACAGGTAGGATTATTACGAAATCGACGGTGACAGGTACAGACGAAGAAGCAAAGCGTTTGCAAATAAGGTATGAAGATGCGGTTGCAGAAGGAATGGAAGGCTTTGGAGTTGCGACTGCAGCGGAAGAGTTTGGTGTACCTGTCCTTGAAGTTCGTGCCATATCGAATTACATAGGAAAACGCGAACGTGACAAATGGAAAATAAAAGAAGCATTGGCTTCATTGAAACAAGTGATGGAGGTTGTACGATGAAAATTGCCTATTCACCATGTCCAAACGATACGTATGTGTTTCATGCACTTACACATCAGCTTATTGAAAATACGCCAACGTTTGACGTCTCCTATGCAGACATTGACGTGACGAATACGTGGGCGATTGAAGGAGATCCTCATGAGCATGATGTGATGAAGATCTCGTTTGCGGCACTGCCGTATGTCTTAGATGAGTATCAACTGCTGTCATGTGGAGGAGCACTTGGACGTGGTTGTGGTCCTCTTCTACTTACGAAAGAAGAAACAAGCCCACAAACCTTATCTGCAAAACGTGTAGCAGTACCAAGTGATCGTTCAACAGCGTACATGTTGTTCAGATTATGGGCACGTCAGAAGATTGATGCTAACATTAAAGAAATTGTTGTCATGCCATTTCATGACATTATGCCAGCTGTTCAAGCCGGAACCGTTGATGCAGGCCTAGTCATTCATGAAGCACGATTTACGTATCAAGAGTATGGCTTACACAAACTGGTCGATTTAGGCGAGTGGTGGGAAGAAGATACAGGCGCACCCATTCCGTTAGGGGCGATCATTGCGAAGAAAGGACTAGATCATGAACAGATTGAGTCTTGGATTCGCCAGTCCGTTGACTATGCGAATGAGCATCCTGAGTCTTCGAAAGACTACGTCATGGAACATGCGCAAGAAATGAGCGAAGACGTCGCACGTTCACACATTGATCTTTACGTGAACGAATTTACGAAAGACTTAGGGGTCGACGGCTACAAAGCGATTCGCGAATTGCTGCTTCGGGCAGCGGATGAAGGGATCGTTCCTAAGCCCGATTTAAGTGGAATTAGTCGTTAAAAAAAGCAGGGGTAGTGGCTCTTAGTTGTGGGTGTTGCCTTCGAAAATGCAACATAAAACCTTAGAATCGCTTCATAGACGAACCGAACCCGAAATTAAAACGGTCTTTACACATAAACAGAGTTGATCTCTGCTTTTTTTCATGTGTAAAGACATATGATATGATGATTCAAACGTTTGAACGAA
>NZ_BAXL01000037.1:0-22900 GCF_000698185.1 Geomicrobium sp. JCM 19055 | reverse complement strand
GTGAGGTGGCGGATGCGGTTGTGGTTAAAGAATTTAATTCCAGACTTCGTTTATCATAATAAAGACTTTAAGTTGTTACTACTTACGGGGGCTTGTATGCATTAAGTACAGCGCTTTCTAATACGTTTGTGAACGTTTACTTATGGAAGCAATCTGAAGATATTTTAGCGATTGCTTTATACAATTTAGCTTCGGTACTATTCCAACCGCTGGCGTTTTTTTTAGCGGGGCGCTTAACGAAACGTCTTGATCGTACGACGGTGTTACGGATTGGGGTTGGAATGCTAGCAGTATTTTATTTAGTTGTGCTACTAGCTGGAACGAATGCGAGTCAAATGCTTATCATTCTAGGGGCGATTCTAGGTCTTGGGTTTGGTGTGTATTGGCTTGCGTTTAACGTGTTAACTTTTGAAATTACTGAGCCTGAGACGAGAGATGTCTTTAATGGGTTTTTAGGGTTGTTTTCGTCGTTTGCTGGGATGATTGGTCCGTTTACAGCTGGATGATCATTCACTATTTTCCTGGATTTGTTGGGTATCAAACGATTTTTGCAATTTCACTATTGTTGTTTGCGGTAGCGGTCGTGTTGTCGTTTTACTTTAAACGTAGAAATTCGTCAGGCATTTTTAGGATAAGTAGTGTGTGGCAACGACGTCATGAAGATGATGATTGGAGAAGGATTCTCTTTGCCCATTTTTTTCAAGGGTTACGAGAAGGTGTCTTTGTTTTTATTATCGTGATTTGGATTTATACGACGACCGGAAGTGAGATGGCGCTTGGGACGTATGGATTAATTACGTCGGCGATTTCGTTTTTAGCATACTTTCTTGTTGGTCGCTATTTAAAAGCGAAATATCGTAAAAATGGTATTTTAATTGGTGCGCTGTTGCTTTACCTTGCGCTGTTTATTATTATCGGTGATCAGACATTTACCCGTTTGCTTATTTATGGAATGATCATTTCATTTGCATATCCACTCGTGTTCGTCCCGTATGTTTCAATGACGTATGACATTATCGGTAAAGCGTACAAAGCCGCCTCGATGCGAGTCGAATACCTTGTGATGCGTGAATGGTTTTTAAATGCTGGACGTGCGTTTTCAATTGTTGGTTTTATGGTTGCCGTTCATTATATGGGCGAAGAGCGTGGCATTATGTTTACCTTGCTTCTCTTTGGTGCAGGGCACTTGTTTTTATATATGGCCATCCGTCCGATTGCTTTTGGACGAGCTGCGAAAAAAAACAACAAGAGTTCTCATCAAAAGGGATGGAAGATGCAGAGCGACAGTCGTAGTCACAAAATCGTCGTTTATCGCTAAAGACCCTCGTGATACAATAAGAACGGTTATGTTGAACACACAAGAGGGGAGCTTACATAATGGTGAATGATCGACGAAAAAATCACATCCCTTTTCGATTAAATGTGCTATTTTTCGGTGTGTTTATTTTATTTTCTGTGTTGATTTTAAGGCTAGGCTATATTCAAATTGTTGAAGGCGAGTCTTACGATTTAATGTTAAGTCAACAAGAAGAGCAAACAGCAAATGTGGATGCACCGCGGGGATTAATGATTGATCGCTATGACAATGTCGTTGTAGATAACGATTTGCAACTATCCTTGACGTATACAAATACACCGCGCAATGATCTTGAGCGTTATGAAATTGCGCATCAACTCGTGGACTATTTAAACATTGAAGATGAGCAAATTGAATCTGTGAATGCAAGAGAATGGAAAGATTATTATCTTTACAAAGGTTCTATGGAAGAAGACGGACCGATCTCGACACACGTTTCTAGTCTAACGACAGATCAAGAAGCGAATGAATTGGAAGATGATGAGTTTTATCAATTGCAATTAAATCGATTAGACGAAGAAGAGATTGCTGATAGCTTTTCATATGAAGAGCAACAAGCAGTTGTCATTTGGGCTGAGATGCTTAGCGGATACAACTATTCTCCGAATCGAATTGCAAGAAATTTAAGTGAAGAAGAAGCGCATCGACTCGGTGAAGTTTTGCATGATATGCCAGGGACGGATATTTTACGAGATTCTGAACGAATTTATCCTTACGGTAATTCATTTAGACGCCTATTTGGCGGGACAGGTAGCATTCCAGCAGAACAGTTGGATGGTTATGTTGGTCGTGGATATGAACGAAGCGACACGGTCGGCACGTCGTTTTTAGAGTCGCAGTATGAAAATGTGTTACGTGGCGAAAAAGCAGTCATGCGAACGGATGCAGAAGGAAATGTAACGACAGATCCAGGTCGTCGTGGTAATGATTTAATTTTAACGATTGATATGGCATTGCAACAAGAAGTAGAAGAGATTATCAATCAAGAAATGACAGGATCATTTATTGCTGATCGAGAAGCGTATGTCATTATGATGGAACCTGACACAGGAGAAATTTTAACGATTGCAGGATATGAAGGTGAAAACCTGGGTGCGACGACGAGTACTTTTGAAATGGGTTCAACAGTGAAGATGGCGACGATGTTAGCTGGCTATCATCACGGAGTTGTTGATCACGGCACGGTCGTTCGAGATGCACCGATTACTATTCCAAGCTCACCGACGATTCGTTCTTGGCAGACGATGGGATACATTAACGATATCGATGCCATCCGAAGATCCTCGAACATTTATATGACAGAAATCGCAATGAGACTTGCGGATTATAACATGTCAACGAATAGTTGGGGCGCATTGTCAGAGTCTTATCAAGCACTGCGGGATCATTACCGACAGTTTGGATTAGGAACGGAAACGGGAATTGATTTACCGAGTGAATCAACGGGTTTAATTGGAAACAACCAACAAGGTGAGGTATTGTTCTTAAGCTTTGGACAATATGATACGTACACGCCGATGCAACTTGCACAATATACCGCAACGATGGCTAACGGTGGAAAACGTATGAAACCTCAACTCGTTCGTGAAATTCATGAACCGAGTAACGGGGAAGAAAACTCAGGAGCGATCGTAAGACAAAGTCAACCAGAAGTATTAAATACCGTGGATAATTCAGATGCTGATTTTGAGCGCATGCAAACGGCAATGAGACAAGTGATTAGCGTCGGTGGCCAAGGAGGCGGGACGGCGAATAGTTACTTTAATTCTGCCACGTATGAAGCGGCTGGTAAGACGGGAACAGCTCAAATTATGACGAATGGTATGAATGGGAACAACCAATCGTTTGTAGGATATGCTCCTTTTGATGATCCAGAAGTTGCGATAGCTGTTGTTGTACCAAATGTAGCACTTGAACGTGCGGGTGGAAGACAAGGGATTGCAAACCATATTGCACGTGAATCGCTTCAAGCGTATTTCGATTTACAAGAAGATCGAAGTAATCCAGAACAAGAAGAAGATGAAGAAGAAATTTACGGTGACCCAGAAGCATAAAGGAAATGAAAATGCCATCAAAGTAGGTAAACTTTGATGGCATTTTTTTCTAATTCGGTTAAGGTGTTGTGAATGTCTCGATAATTTCATCGATCGAGTACTCATTGGTTACGTTATGAAGGCCGGTTTGAATTTGCGTTTGTCGTTCTCGTTCATAAAGCGGTTCAATAAATTCATTCGTTGTGGCGATGAAGCCGCTATCAACGAGTACTTGTGCAACGTCGTCACTCGTCATCCCTTCATGTATAACGACATAAAGTACCGTTTCTTCATTTTGTTCATCTACAATCCGTTCGGTTTCTGAGACAGGGAAATCATAGTCTCGCTCGAGTAATGCATTGTATAGTGTTTCATCGGTATAGTCATCAATTGAACTCGTCGGAGCAGCAGAGCGGACGGTTTCTGCGTTCGCGTCACTTTCGTTGTCATCTTGGAAGAAGTATTGAAACGAAATGACAACAACTGCTGCAACGAACAAGCCAGACGCAAGTCCACGCAATGTGTGAGGTGTCATCGTTACGATCCTTTTAGCGATGAAGGAAGCAGATGTAGCACTTCATCTTCACTAAGTTGTAGTTGTTTAGAAATGTCTACTACAGAATGACCGTGTGAGATTTTTTTTCAGCGATCGTCTGTTTTAGTTGATGCAATGAGCTCGTTTGTTTATCTTCTTTTGTTGTCGTGACTAACAATTCTTCTTCAAGCCGCTCTACTTTCGTTTGTAACGTATACACATCACCCATAAGTTGCAACGTATGCTGCTCAACCGATAGATCTTGTTTGACGTCTTGTTTTTGCTTTATGATAGATAAAATAAAGCAGAGGACGCTTAGACTTAATAAGATAATAACGACAATGTCCAACAAGATTCCCCCTTTTTTTAACGATAGTGCCATTATACTACGTGATGTGTACAACTTCATCTTGATTTATTGCCTAAAAACTGTTAGTATATGTTGGTATGATTGCGATGATAGGAGGGATACGGATGCGCGTTCAAGTAACACTTGCATGCACGGAAACGGGTGACCGCAACTATATAACAACAAAAAAAACAAACGTACTAATCCAGAGCGTATTGAATTTAAGAAATATAGTCCAAGACTACAAAAGCATACGCTCCACCGTGAAACGAAGTAAGCAGCAGATTTTTTGCTGCTTCTTTTTATATGGAAAAAAAGGTGAGGATACGGTGAATGAAAAAGAAATTCTTCGTAAATCGATACTAAATGCTCTTAAAACAATGACAGATGATGAGCTAGAACAAAGAGCTGAACCACTATATGAACGCTTCATGCAGCAACCGATCATTCAAGATGCGAAGACAGTGGCGCTAACAATAAGTATGGCACATGAATTGCCGACGAGGCACTCATCGAGAAGCTCTGGTCGTTGTCAAAAACGATCGTCGTACCGAGGGTCACGCGCTCTAAAGCAAGACAGATGGATTTTTACATACTTTCATCCTTTGAAAACTTAGTCACATCTTCGTTCGGGGTGTTAGAACCGGACGCAACGTCAGCAAAACAGATCGACAAAGCGTTAATTGATGTCGTTGTCGTACCAGGTGTTGCCTATGACGATAAAGGGTTTAGAGTTGGCTATGGCGGTGGCTATTACGATACATTTCTAGAAGAATATCCTCGCATTGCAACGATGAGCCTGCTATATGACTTTCAATTACAGCGGAAGGTGCATGTAGAGCCTCATGATCAACGTGTGGATTACTTAATCATTGAAGGTGAAAAAGGATGATGATATATAGTAGTGCAATTGCACTGATTGCCATCGTTGCGTATCGTTTTAAATCGTTAACAGGTTTGGGCGCACTGACTGCGTTTTTGATCGGTGTGTTAATTGCTTATTTCTTCGAAGTTCAAGGGTTAATCATATTAGCGTTATTTTTTTTATTACGAGTACGGTGTTAGGGAGGTTAAAAGCTTCTTCGTTTACTCGTGAAAAGGAACAACGAACATCGCTTCAAGTGCTCGCTAATGGCGGAGTTGCAGCTGTGGCAGCCTTGCTCGTGCCTTTTTTTTGGCGACATTGCGGTGTACCTTTTTCTAGCATCACTTGCTGCTGCGACAAGTGATACATGGGCTACAGAAATTGGAAGACGTTATGGTGGGAAACCATTTCAATTAAGACAAATCTCTAAAGATGAAATTGGACGTTCGGGTGCGATGACTTTTATTGGAACGTTGGCTAGTCTTGCTGGCAGTTCCTCATTGCGATCGCAGGTTTTGCGTTGTTTTCGTTACCTGCGATTTCAATTGTGATCGTTACGTTGGCTGGGTTTATCGGTGCGTTTGTTGATACGGTCGTTGGTGCTTTTATTCAGGAAGAACGACGTTGTGTCGTTTGCGGTGACTTAACAGAGGACAAGCATCATTGTGAAAGGCAAACGGTGTTCGACCGTGGTGTACCAAAGATCACTAATAATGTCGTCAACTTCATATGTACGAGTTCGGCGGCGCTCATCATTTTGCTATTTGTATAGTGTTTTTCTTTTTAAAGCAAACTAAAAAGAAAAAGGTGATGAGCAATGAAAAGACTACTATGTTTTCTACTCGTAATGGTCGTGACAGCTATTCTGTATCAATACCGCCACGTATTTATTAATAAATTACTTATGAATGAAGCGAGAAGACGTTTTATCATTTCTACGATGATGAACATTAAACCGATTCGAAGGAGAATGTTAGCACGTTATTCTCCATTTCAATAGGAGATATTGTTCGCAACTATTCGTCAACTGCCTTAGTATTAGAGATAAGGGAATGAATAGATAAAGGATGAATGCAATGGAGGTTAGAGATCAAGACGTTCTCTTTTGGGAACTCGCCCATCATCTCGTTACTAAGAATAACTTTAAAGCCTTACACGTGAGTGGTGATCGTAAGCAACTATGGCTTGAAAGAGAGACCGACCACGACGTTACGGTCATCAGTATGTCTAAGATTGATATGGCGTACAGTCGTGGTCTAGAAGACCACATGAAAGAAGTGGCCAATCAATTTCAAGTGCTAAAGAAACCACCAAGAAAAAAAGAAGTGAATTACTATCATCTCTACGTAACGTCAATTGCACCGGTTGACAATTGGCAACAGAAAACGAATGAAATTCTTTATACAGATGCAAGCAAGAAGCGGCCTGTTGTCACAAAATTGTTTGCCGCTTCAATTGGTGCGCATCATGGGGATGACGTCAATCGCTTTTTAGAAACCATTCAAGCGAGTGAAGGCTTCCCGACGAAAGAGCAGATGTTGCCTGATCACGAACAAGTAAAACAACATCAAGTGACGAGAAAGCGCATTGAAGTTCTCGATGAGTTGGAACGTGAACAAAAAGAAATTCAAAAAGTTTTCGCCTACGGAAAGCCTAGGTTTACGATGGTGCTACTCGTACTCATCGCAACCGTTTTTATTCTTATTGAAACGCTCGCCAGTTCTCAAGACGTGTTAGCACTGATTGATTTTGGCGCAAAATACAACCCAGCGATCGACGATGGTGAAGTGTGGCGTTTTGTCACATCGATGTTTTTGCATATCGGCATTTTTCACTTGTTAATGAACGCATTAGCGCTCTTTTACTTAGGGAATGCGGTTGAGCGAATTTATGGTACCGGACGGTTTGTGTTTATTTATTTCGCAGCTGGAATTGTCGGTTCAATTGCGAGTTATGCGTTCACATCCCAAGTATCAGCAGGTGCAAGTGGAGCAATCTTTGGTTGTTTTGGAGCGTTGTTATACTTTGGTCTCGTGTATCGTGACCTGTTCTTTAAGACGATGGGAAAAAGCTTGCTCATCATCTTAGCGATTAATATTGTCTTTGGAACCGTTGTTCCGATGGTTGATAACGGTGCGCACATGGGCGGATTACTTGGCGGGTTTTTAGCCGCGTCCATCGTTCAGTTGCCACACGTTAAACACGGTTTACGAAGAGTCATTGGAGCGGTCTCATTGTTGGTCGTTGCAGCAGGTGTTTTTACATACGGGTACGTTAGTGAAGCTTCGGTTAGTTCGCTACCACTTGTTGAAATGCAAATCAGCCAAGAGTTAATGGAAGAAGAGCGTTTTGATGAGGCGTATGAAGTGATGTCTGAAGTGATTGATCATACAGAGGCTCCTGAAGCGTACTTCGTCATTGGCAACAGTGAAGTAGGGCGACATAATTACGAAGAAGCATTGCACTATTATAAGCAAGCCGTTGAAGGGAATCCAGACTTTCATGAAGCGGTGTACAATTTAGGGTATACGTACTATCAACTCGGTGATGAAGAACAAGGTCGTGAGTACGTGGAGCAAGCGATGGAGATGGACCCGGACAATTCTCATTATGAAGATTTCTATGAGCGGATGGAAGGGTAAATGAAGAAAGGCTAATAAGATGTCCATAGGCTACTGAGAATGTCGGCGTACGTACCAGAAAAAATATGCACACACTTTAGTATGTGGTTTCTGTGGTTGCGCTTGCCGCGGGCGTTGCTTAAGCTAACTTTACTTCCGTAAGCGTCTTCGCCACGGCAGCCACTTTTTTTTCTTCTGCGAAGTGTATATACGAAATTACACGTAGTGTATTTCGCCAATAATTTAGATTTAAAAGCTTATGCTTAGAACGTCTCTAGAGACGTTCTAAGACTGTTGAGAAACTTAAACGTACCAACCTGAGTACTCGTAAATGAGTAAGCGGCTTCTGTGGCTACGCTTGCCGCGGGCGTTGCCTCAGCTATCGTGCTTCGCACGATGATCTTCGGCTAACGCTACTCCCGCAGGCGTCTTCGCCACGACAGGCGCTTTTATATGGCATGTTGAGTTTATAAAAGCAAAATTAAAATGTATAATTTCAATACTCTGGAATTTGGAAGTTCATTAATCTCCACTTATAAGAACAGCACTTTTTCGACACTCCGGGAACTCTCTAGAGACGTTCTTTTTTTTGTTGAATCAACTAACGATTAGATTATAGATCGTTATTGTTAGCCCTAAAACGGCTAAAATAATTGCGAGCCAACAGAATGCTCTGCCAATCCTGATGAACCGGTCTTCTGGAGGAAAGTATAAGAGACCGACGATTGCAAGCAGAGCACCTAATGGTAAAAACATAACGCTCCCTATGCCTAATACCAGACTGAGTACCCGGTCTCTCGTTAATGAATGAACCATATTGTCACCACCTTAACTTCTACAAGGTTTTCCCTTAAGAAACACATAGTAAACGAAAATTTAGAAAAAAACAAAAAACAAGGTAGAACTTACCATAAAAAGGGAATAGGAATCAGTGAATACACTGATTGAGGTGGTTGTTAATGCAGTGGAATATAGGTACGTTAGGATGGAAGATTTTCTTGCCGATTGGTGTTTTAGCAGTTGTTGTAATTGTTTCTGCAATGATTGTTTCCTCTCATTCAGAAGCTCATGTTTACCTAGATGAGGAACAACAAGAAGATGGTCAAAGCTCAATTTTAGGTATCGAACAAATTTCTTCGAGTAATCCAAAGATGGATACGTACAGAGCGTATCGTAATGTTGGGACGTACCAAGTTGAATATTATGTTGATGTATCTACAGAAGATCATGTAATTGTTGATGCGTATGATCTATCGTTTAGAGTAATTGGTGGGACGTTTAACGGCGTACCGGAAGTACAGCATAATGATGAACGTGCGACGTTTAATGAGAGTCTAACAGCTAGCGGTGGAATTAGTAGTTATATGATTACTTTATTTGTAGACATTGAAGATGATCGTTTAGTCGTGACGTATTAAAGAAGTGTTTGTGATCTTATTAAAGCTACGACGTTTACTAAACGTCGTAGCTTTTTTTTGATCGAAGTTATGTGAAGTTGCATTCACGACCGATCTCTTACAAACCTGCAATCTTGCTTTGGTGATCAAAACGCAGCAGATTTAAAACAAATGACAAGTCTTCGTTTTTCTGTGCATACACATGTACGACCTAAACAAAAAGGAGCCCATAATTATGATTGCTGCGTTTATGGTCGCTGTTGCTTTTGGGGCAATGCTCGTACATCAACGTGTCACGGATGTCGAAAAATGGATGCTATTAATCGTCCTCTTGTTTGGAGGTTGCGGTTATTTAGGGTTAGTACTTGCGAACTCTTACTTTGCGTTTTTGTCGCCATCTTGGTTAAGTGGGTTTTGGTCAACGTGTACGATAATCTTTATTACTGCAGCTGTCGTTGGTTATCATCCGTACTACGGGTTTTTTTGGACGGAAAGATGTACGGATTTGGGCGAGTATGCTCGGGTTATTTTTCTTAACAGGTGCACTTGTGAACGTCTGGTTCTCGCAAATCCTCACGTTTATTTTACTTCTTATTATATTTGTCATTGGAATGTTTGCAGGTTTTTATTTACAAAATCTGCTTTCCTTACAGTGGTCTCGTTTTCGCTACTTACCTTATGTCCCTCTCGTATTTCTAGTTTTCGCGACCGCGGGAAAGTTGCTATAATGTAGCTATGGAAGATTTTAAAAATGTGTATGATATACGTCAGTTTTTAATGAAATACAACAGTGTCATTTATACGAGAGATCCAATTACCGATTTATACTTAATGGAGGAAGAACTACGAGCGCTCTATGATGTCAAACTCATTGACCCAAAGCGCTACATGCATGGCAAGTTATTGCTCGGTCGTGAAGCAGAGCGCCTTCAAACCGAACACAACAAAAAAACAAACGACATGGAGGAGTTATGAACGTCGTAATCGGGGTGGATATTGGCGCGAGTACCATAAAGTTAGGCGCATTTACGACCTTGGGCCAATTGCAATACAAATGGTCGATCAAAACCAATGTTGCAAATAACGGTGAGTCCATTGCAAGTGATATTGCAATGAGTATAAAAAGACAGATGCGACCGAGCGATAAGCTTTTAAGCATTGGTATTGGTGTTCCAGGTTTTGTTCCTGCAAAAAGAGGCGTTGTTCACGGAGCAGTAAATGTTGGTTGGAAAGAGTACAACCTCAAGGCGCGGATTGAACGACTGCTGGATGTTTCAGCCTTTGTGAACAACGATGCGAACCTTGCAGCGCTTGGGGAATATTGGCAAGGAGCAGGACAACAAAATGAAACACTCTTACTCGTAACGCTTGGTACTGGTGTTGGTGGTGGCATTATTCATCGTGGAGAAATAATAAATGGCCCAAATGGTACAGGTGGAGAGATTGGACATGTTACAATAAAGCCAGGAGGTAGACTTTGCGCGTGTAATCGACGCGGTTGTTTAGAAGAATACATAGGAACAAAAGGATTTGCGAATACGTTGCATGACAAATTAAGTGAAAAACGTAACGTTACAACCGAGCTTGAGTGGGGTGACTCTGTCGAGTCCATTGTACAAGCTGCAAAATCTGGTGATTACGTGGCACTTGAGATTATCGAAGAGTGTACGTATTATTTAGCGCTTGCTCTTGCAAACGCTGTCACGCTGATCAATCCGAACAAAGTATTGATTGGCGGAGGGATTTCAGCTGCTCGCGATTCGCTTTTTCAGCCGCTTCGTGAGCACTTTTCTCGTTTTGCACTGCTTGAAACAGACCCTAAGACGTTAATTGTGCCTGCAAAACTGGGCAATGAAGCCGGGATTTACGGTGCAGCAAAGCTGGCACTAGATCGTCACAGCGCAGAGATTAATCATCTGAGAGGAGAATGAATCAAATGAATAAAGCGATATCAATTGTAGGTGTACCGATGGACTTAGGACAAAGTCGAAGAGGAGTGGACATGGGTCCAAGCGCAATTCGGTATGCAGGCGCAGTCGAACGAATTGAGAATTTATCGTACGCAATTGAAGACCGTGGAGATATTTTGATTGAACGTCCTACTGAGAAAGAAGCATCTCCTTCCAACTTAAAACATTTACATACTGTTGTTAACGCAAGTCTTGCATTAAAACGTACAGTTTCTGAAATTGTAGAAAATGGCAAATTTCCGCTCGTTTTTGGTGGGGATCATAGCATCGCGATCGGATCACTCGCAGGAATTACGCCACATTATGAACAACTCGGCGTTATATGGTATGATGCTCACGGAGACCTTAACACTGAAGAAACATCCCCATCAGGAATATCCACGGCATGCCACTTTCGGTAGCGCTCGGTCGGGGAAATAAGCAGTTAACTGAACTTTTTCAAGATCATCCTTTAAAAGAAGAAAACATCGTATTAATTGGTGTTCGTGCGTTAGACGAAGCTGAGAAAGAATTTATTAGAACGTCTAATATTACCGTTTTTACGATGCATGAAGTGGATCGCCTCGGAATGACTGAGGTGATGTCACGTGCGCTTAAACATCTTGAACATTGTGATGGCATCCACCTAAGCTTAGATCTAGATGGTCTAGATCCACTGGATGCTCCTGGAGTTGGGACGCCAGTTGTAGGTGGACTGTCTTATCGCGAAAGTCATCTTGCGATGGAAATGTTGCACGAGTCAAAACGCATCACGTCGTGTGAATTTGTTGAAGTAAATCCGATACTTGATGAGAAGAATAAAACAGCAGAAGCTGCCGTTGCTCTGATGGGTTCGTTATTTGGTGAGAAGTTAAAATAACTGGAGGGGACAATTGTCTCATGGAAGCAAAAGAATACCGCATTGAACGAGATTTTTTTAGGGGAAAAACACGTTCCGGTTGATGCTTATTACGGCATTCAAACGGTACGAGCTATGGAGAACTTTCCAATTACTGGCTATCCGCCACATCCTGCACTAATTCAAGCATTTGGTTACGTGAAGAAAGCTGCAGCAATGGCGAACCGTGACGTTGGAAACCTGAACGAGTCACTTGCAAGTGCAATTATCCGCGCATCAGAAGAAGTCATTGAAGGACAACATAACGGTGAATTTGTCGTTGATGCTATTCAAGGTGGTGCAGGAACTTCATTTAACATGAACGCAAATGAAGTGATTGCCAATCGAGCAATTGAAATTTTAGGATACGAGAAAGGCGATTATATGAGATTGAGTCCAAACACGCACGTGAACATGGCTCAATCAACGAATGACGCGTTTCCAACGGCGATCCATATTTCAGCTCTAAAGCTTTCAAAAGGCTTGCAAAACGCGTTAGATGCGGTCATTGATACATTAGAGAAAAAAGAAGCAGCATTTGATGATGTCATTAAAATGGGACGTACGCATCTTCAAGATGCCGTGCCAATTCGTCTCGGTCAAGAGATGGGTGCGTATCGTCGCATGTTAGAGCGCGATCGTGGACGTATTCGTCGTGCGCTTGACAACTTGTATGAAATTAACATGGGAGCTACAGCCGTTGGGACAGGCTTAAATGCTCAGCCGGAGTATATTAAAACAGTTTCTGAGTATTTAGCGCAACTGACGGGTCTTCCACTCGTAAGTGCGAAGCATCTCGTCGATGCAACGCAGAACACAGACGCTTACACAGAGCTATCTGGCTCGTTGAAAGTCCTTGCCATTAACCTTTCAAAAATGGCAAATGACTTGCGTTTAATGAGTTCAGGACCGAAGACAGGCATTAATGAAATTAACTTGCCTGCACGTCAACCAGGCTCTTCAATCATGCCAGGTAAAGTGAATCCGGTCATGTGTGAAGTTGTGAACCAAATCTCATTCCAAGTAATCGGAAACGACCAGACAATCTCATTGGCTTCAGAAGCGGGGCAACTTGAGTTAAACGTAATGGAACCAGTGCTCGTGTTTAACTTGTTGCAATCCTTATCCATTCTTGATAATGGATTAACTGTCTTCCGCAAGTATGCGCTTGAAGGTATGACGGCGAATGTGGAGCATAGTAAAGAACAAGTTCATCGAAGTGTCGGTATTGTGACGGCAATTAACCCTCACGTCGGTTATGAAGTCGCTTCGAGAGTCGCAAAAGAAGCACTTTCAACTGGACGTTCAGTAAAAGAGATTTGCCTCGAGCGTGGCATTCTTTCTGAAGAAGAACTCGATGAAATTCTAGATGCACAAGAAATGACGAACCCAGGAATCGCTGGTAAACGTTTCATGGAATAATACATGACAGAGCTGTCTCGTAAATTACTTACGGGTAGGCTCTTTTTTTATGTTGTTAATCGGTGATGATGTTTGTTTAGAAAAGTAGGAATTCCCCATCGAGAAATGCTCCAACAATCCCTATACTAAGAGTTCATTATAGTTTATTAAGGTGGTGAAGAAGTGAAGCAATTAAAACGATTCGTCTTGTTCGTTTTTCTAATCATACTTGTTCCAGAACTAGCTAATGCAGAAGATTCAAACGACCGAGTAGCAAATCTCGCTCTTGAGATGGTTGGAGAAGATCAACAAGGGTTTTTAACGTCTGAGTTTGTCCAACATGTGTATGAAGAAGCGATTGGTGTACATCTACCAAGATTTTCAAGAGAACAACAACAAATGGGACAAGACATCGAGCGAAGTGACTTACAGTCTGGCGATGTCGTATTTTTCCAAGGTTCTTCTTTGATGTCTGGGATTTACATTAACGATGGACGCTTTGTGATTGTCACGAGTGAAGGCATTTCAGAGCGCAATTTTAATCATAGTGATTACTGGTCAGACGCCTATCATGGGGCGGTAAGATTTAGTCAGGATGAGGAGATTGACCCGGCAGCAGAACTGGCTTTAGAAAACGTTGGTGACAATGATCAAAGCTTCATTACTTCAGAGTTTGTTCAGTTTATTTATGAAGAAGCGAAAGGGATTTCGTTGCGTCGCGCAGCAAGTGATCAATGGATTGAAGGCCGTGATGTTGACCAATTACAATCGGGAGATATTGTGTTTTTTTTCAAGGTAGCTTCTTAATGTCAGGCATCTACATTGGCAATGGACAATTTGTCATCGTAACGAGTGAAGGTATTGTCTTACGTAACATGGAAACGAGTAGTTATTATCAAGATCGATACGTTGGGGCTAAACGGTATGATGGAGATACACCCCCGTCAACGGATCATGACATTGTGCAGTTGGCACGTGAACTTATAGGTACACTGTATAATCGCACTGGTTCAAGTCCAGAGGAAGGGTTTAATTCAGGCTCATTTGTCTATTACGTGTACAAGGAAATCACCGGAAGTTGGCTTTCAAAACGAACGCCAGCATTGTACGAAGCTGGTATGGAGGTTGAACGGGAAGAACTGGAACCAGGAGATCTCGTCTTTTTCGAAAATGATGATGAAGAATTGATCGCGGGAATCTATTCAGAAGATGATCAGTTTGTCATTGCAACGTCATCAGGCGTTGAAGAACGGCATTTGGATTACAATACGTATTATTCGGATCGTTATGTCGGTGCTGCACGCTATACCGATGATCGATTGGAAAAATCAAATCCACTGACCTATGAGGATCATGAGAACCCGATTATTAGGGAGGCGATGAACTATATCGGAACCCCGTATTTAATGACCGGAAGTACGTTGGATGCATTTGATTGCTCCTTTTTTTGTACAAATGGTTTTTAGGGAAGCGATGGATGTTCATTTACCCCGAATTAGTTATAAGCAATGGGAAGTAGGAGAAACAATGCTTCCTGAAGGCACGGACATTAATGACGTTGATTTAGATGAAGAGTTGCGCCCTGGAGATGTCTTATATTTCTCAGGAACGTGGCAAGAAGACATCTCTCACACTGCCATTTATTTAGGAGAAGATTACATCATTCACGCAACGGGAGAAGAAGGACAGACAACGATTTCTTATATGAGTGAGTATTGGCGAGATCATTTCACCGGAGCAAAACGGTTTGATGATTTGACGATCCAGTACGACAATGAGGCAATTTTTGAAGCCTATCAATTGCTTGGCACGGATTATAAACAAGGTGGTACTTCCCCAGATGATGGTTTTGATACAGGAGGCTTTGTACAGTACGTATACAACGAAGCTTATCATTACGAGCTTCCTCGTTTTGGGAGAGAACAGTGGCAAGAAGGAACAGAAGTTTCAATGGAAGCAGCTGAACCGGGAGATCTTCTGTTCTTCCAAGGTTCGAGCATTATTCCTGCGCTGTATATCGGAAACAATCAAATGATTGTGACGACCGTTTCAAACGGTGTAACGGTGATTGATTTGACAACGAGTGAGTATTGGCCACCACGATTGCTCGGTGCAAGAACGTATGATACAGACCGACGTGACCTTGAAGTCGTTCAAATTGCAAGAAGTTATATTGATCATTCGTTTGATGATACGTCTGCAACATTTATGCAACAGCTCTTTAACGAAGCGTCAGGCATTGAATTACCAGATAACATCGATGACTTACAACAAACGGGTGAGAGCATCCATGTTGAAGAACTAAACGAAGGTGACCTTCTGTTTTTTTGAGAATCCGAAGTTAGTTGGAATTTACACTGGTGATGGTCAATTCATTACAATTGTACAAGATCAAGTATCTGAACAATCATTAGACGGAGAACAGCGATGGCTTGATCGGTTTGTAGAAGGAAGAACGATGAATGACGTGTGAAACGTTAACTAGCTAAACGTTCTGAATACATTTAAACGAGCTCATCGAAGGATTCGATGAGCTCGTATTATTAGATTGCCTAATTGCTGTCTGAGAGATTAGCTAGCAAATACTTCGTTAAGTTTCGCAATCGCAAAATCAAGATCTTCTTTCGAGATCGTAAGAGGTGGCGCAAGGCGTAGTACATTTTCGTGTGTTTCTTTACAGAGCATGCCTTTTTCCATTAAGCTTTCGCAATATTTTCTTGCGGGTTCATGCAATTCGATTCCGATAAACAACCCTCTTCCGCGTACTTCTTTAATGGCAGGGTGCTTAATTTTTTTGCACTCTTCCATAAAATAATTGCCTAATTTTTCGGCACGTTGAGCGAGGTCTTCTTCAATAATGACGTCCATGGCAGCGATGGATACGGCACATGCAAGCGGATTTCCACCAAACGTTGAGCCGTGCGATCCAGGTTCAAAGAGGTTGAGCACGTCTTCGTCTCCACAAACCGCAGAAATTGGCATAACTCCCCCGCCAAGTGCCTTCCCGAGAATGTAAAGGTCAGGCGTAACATCTTCATGTTCACAAGCGAACATTTTCCCTGTACGAGCGAGACCACATTGAATTTCATCAGCAATCATCAGTACATTTTCTTTCGTACATAACTCACGAACGTCTTGCAAAAATCCAGTCGGTGGAATTAGATTCCCGCTTCACCTTGAACTGGTTCGAACATAAATGCAGCCGTGTTTTCTGTGATGGCAGCTTTTAATGCATCGATATCACCGTAGGGAATGACTTTGATCCCTGGAAGAAGTGGACCGAAGTCTTTTTGGTATTCTTCGTTTGATGACAATGACACGGCAGCGAGCGTACGGCCATGGAAATTGTCTGTACAAACGATAATCTCAGCTTGGTTGTTCGGGATGCCTTTTACGCGGTAACCCCATCGACGTGCCGCTTTAATTGCTGTTTCTACGGCTTCTGCTCCAGTGTTCATCGGTAGAATTTTATTTTTACCTGTTAGGTTAGATAGCTTCTCATAAAATGGTCCAATTTGGTCGTTATGGAAAGCGCGAGAGGATAAAGTTAATCGATCGGCTTGCGCTTTTAATGCATCAATAATTTTAGGGTGACGATGACCTTGGTTGACTGCTGAATAAGCGCTTAGCATATCAAGAAATTCGTTGCCATCCGCGTCTTTCACCCAAGAGCCAGTTCCTTCAGAGATCACGACAGGAAGTGGGTGATAATTTGGTGCTCCGTAATGATCGTGTTGTGAAATTAAGTTTTTAGTATTCGACATGTATAGTCACTCCTTTTCTCACCTTTATTCTTATGCAAATTTCAAGCCAACTATAGAAGAGGTGTGTCAAAAAAAATGCTGGATTTGCTATAATAAAAGAATCAATTGGGAAAGGGGAACGTCCTATGGTTATGAGCCGGGAAAGTGTGTGTCATTTATTATCTTTACTTGACGTTGGCGTCCATATTATTGATCAACGTGGAGTGACGATGTACTACAACGATCAGATGGCAACGATTGAAGGCATGGACCCACAAGACGTCATTAACCGGCCAGTCCAAGAGGTTTTCTCTTTCAAGCGCGTTGAAGACAGTACATTGCTTACAGCGATTCATACAAAACAAAGTTCACGGTCTAGAAAACAATCATACAAAAACGCATATGGTCATGATGTGACAACGATTAATCGGACGAGCCCATTGTATGACGCGGATCGATGCATCGGGGCGGTCGAGCTGTCTCGAGATGTGACACGGTTAGAGCATTATATGGAGCAAAGTGCGACGAAGCGGCAGAGTGAAAGGTTTACGTTTGCTGATATTATCGGACATTCGAAAGCGTTGCTTCGTGTGATTGAAGAAGCAAAGCGGGCTACTCGAACGACGTCTTCGGTTCTAGTTATCGGTGAAACGGGGACGGGAAAAGAGTTGTTTGCTGAAAGTATTCATACTGGAAGTGAACGACAAAATGGTCCATATGTAACCCAAAACTGTGCCGCCATCCCAGAAACGTTGCTTGAGAGTATTTTGTTTGGAACCGCCACGGGAGCTTTTACCGGTGCAAAAGAAAAGGCTGGCTTGTTTGAACAAGCGAATGGGGGCACGTTGCTTTTAGATGAGCTTAATTCCTTGCCGATGGTGCTTCAAGCGAAACTACTACGCGTCTTGCAAGATAAGCGCGTGCGGCGGGTCGGTGCAATTCAAGATCAAAAAGTCGATGTAAGGGTCGTTGCGACGATGAACGAAGACCCGATCGTAGCAATTGAAGAAGGACGACTTCGTCGTGATTTGTATTACCGCCTAAACGTCGTTAGTCTGCACGTACCCCCTCTGCGGGAACGAAAAGAAGACATTGAGCCGCTCGTTTTCTCGTTCGTTAATAAATTTAACAAGCGATTCAATTTAAAGATTCGAGAATGAGTGAAGTTTATGCGTCAGTTGCACGATCATGATTACCCAGGCAATGTAAGAGAACTGGAGCATGTTATTGAAGGAGCAATGAATTTTATCGACGACGAAGATGTTTGTTTACGACAAGAACACCTGCCAAATTATTTTGCAGTAGTAGCAGAACGTTCTGAGTCCGTGACAACATCGCAAACCTTTCATGATTACATGTATGAACAAGAACGGCAGTACTTACAACGTGCTTTACAAGAACATCACGGAAACATTTCGCAAACAGCGAAAGCCATTGGTATGAGTCGGCAGACACTTCAATACCGAATCAAAAAAAACTAAACATAAAGGAAGATACATGATGCTTCAAAATGGTCTATACGCAATTACAGCAGAGGAGTTGCATCCTGGACGCCCTCTTCTTGAAGTAATGGAAGAAACGCTTCAGGGTGGTGCCAAAATGATTCAATATCGTGACAAAAATGGTTCTAAGAAACAAGTCATCGAGAATGCAAGGGCGCTTTCTGCATTAGCCAAAAGCTACGATGTTCCGTTTATTATGAATGATCATTTAGATGTGGCACTGATTATTGATGCTGACGGGGTTCATTTTGGTCAAGATGACGTTCCGCTCACCGAAGCAAGAAAGCTACTCGGACCGAACAAGCTCATCGGAATCTCTACACATTCACTCGAAGAAGCAGTATGTGCAGAACGAGACGGGGCGGATTATATCGGTGTTGGTCCGGTTTTTGCTACGGCTACGAAAAAAGATGCGCAACAAGAAATCGGCCTTACATTGTTACGAGAAATTGTCGAAGGTGTTGCCATTCCAACGGTTGCTATTGGTGGAATTAATCAGCAAAATGCATTGTCAGTCATTGAAACAGGCGTAACACAAGTTGCTGTTATTAGTGATGTGTTACAAGCAACATCGGTAAAACAAGCAGCGCAGACGTTTCAAACTTTATATGATCAGGGGAGAAAAAAATGTTTAAAGGTAGCAACAAATGGATGTTAATTATACCAGGTGCTTTAATGGTTTTCCTTTTCGTTGGTGGATACTTTTATGTTTCAAGTGCAGATCGTATTGATCATGAAGAATTAAAAGAGACACTAACGCTAGAAGGGCACATTGAAGAAGAAACGGTATCTGTTCATTGGGACTGGGGAATGCTTCCTGATGGAGAGATTGAAGGCGAAGAGTATGTGGGTGTGATGTTTTATGATGACAACGATGAACAAATCCACGGATCAGAAGTCGTAGATGCATCGGTCACGTTATACCAAAGCGGAAATGAAACGAATGAACTCGAAGGAGATATTGTTGACGATGGTGTTATCTTCTCATTTCCAAACCGTCTAGATGCCTATACTGTATACGGGGTTGAAGGAGAGGCAACAATTGAACTTGAAACAACGGTCGATCGTGCAGAAGTGTATTACTTGCACACGTGGGAAAACCATGCAGGACAACGTGGAGACGACCCATCCTTTGAAGACCCACCGTTCCCTGGGATGGACGCTTATGATTATTTCTACTGGGTGAAAGAAATAGAGATCACGAACTAAATTTAACAACAGCAAAAAGACTGCAGCAAATGCATTTTGCTGCAGTCTTTTTGCTGTTTCGTGAGTGCTTATAAATAATGTAAGTCTAAAGTCTTGTTTCGATTGAATGGTGATTGGGTAAAGTTACCTACTTAATTGAAATTGGAGGGCTTTTAAATGTATCGAATTACCATTGTAAACGTTGAGCATAAAGTTATTGGCATTCATTGGACGAGTGAATTAACTTCAGAAGGAGTTGAAGAAGCTAATCGTGACATTGAACGACTCATTCAACAATTCTCTACACCAGGATTTGATGTGCTCGTTTATATGCAAGATGTCACTGCATTCCAACCAGAAACGCAAAAGGCAATCGTATCCCATCAGGAATGGCTATTAGAAGTTGGCATGCAACGAGCAGCTGTGATTGTAAAAAGTCAAGTTGCTAAATTACAGTTAAAGCGAACAACAAGGCAATCCAAACATAAACGAGAATTGCATTTTTTTGACTGAAGACGAGGCGTTGTCATTTTTAATAGAAAACCCCGTGCATGAACAAATCACCTAAGATTAACTCAAAAAATAATGCAAAAATTAAGAAGTTGGATTACTCTAACAGAAACAACTAAACATATTGAGGGATCGTTATGTGGGTAATCGTAGGGGTTGTTGCTATAGTAGCAACGATTACTAATCTTTGTATGTACAAATCAGGTAAGGATTATAAGCTTGCCATGGCGATGGGGTTGTCATTTACGGCTTTAACACTTTGTGCAGAATATAGTCTTGTGTCAGATTGGGTAAAAGTTGAAGATTGGGCAGCTTTATTGGATGTCGTACCGGGTATGGAGAGAGCTTTATGGGTTTTTACAATCGTTTCTATTCTACTAAATATAGCTCCAATTATTTTGGAGCAAAAAGCTAAGAAATAAAGACAAGCTAAACAAACAGAACTCCTGCTTTTGTGGGATTCTGTTTTTTAGTAATGATCGTTAGCAGGATAACTTTTTTCAAAAAAAATAGAACAAAACAAAAGAAGGAATCTGTAGTTCACTGTCGAATCTTTACGGTTGAGAGAGTTGACAAGAAGCTAGAAAGGAAGGTGAGGCGTTGGTTGGGATTGTGTATGAAGATGTTCATTCACTATTTCAAGCGGCTTTTTTTAGAATGTTCGACAGATGTACACTTTCATCCGCTTAAAGAGCAAACAATCGTTTATTTTCGGAAGCAAGGTGTTTTATTGGAACATAGTCGCCTGCCCCGTAAGCTTAGCGATAAGCTTATTGCACATTTGAAGTTCCAGTCAGGCATGGATATTGGGGAGCGAAGGATGCCTCAAGACGGTTCGCTATCGTTTCAGTTTGGTGAAGAACACGTTGCGATTCGGCTTTCAACGATGCCCGTTACTTTTGGTGAACGCTTAGCTGCTCGATTACTTCCGCTTTCAAATCAATATCAAATCGAGACCTTAACGACGGACGTTAACGCTAAGAAACAACTGCAGCAATTTTGTACACTTACCCACGGATTAATTCTACTCACAGGACCAACGGGTTCTGGTAAGACAACAACGATGTATGCCCTACTTGAAGAAGTATCAAATGATCAACTCCGCCACATCATTTCTGTAGAAGACCCTATTGAAAAACCCAATCCACTTTATACCCAATTGCAAGTGAATGAACAAGCTGGATTAAGTTATGCGAACGCATTAAAGGCGGCGCTTCGTCACGATCCGGATGTGCTGATGATCGGAGAGGTTCGAGATGAAATTACCGCCAAAATTGCAGTGAGAGCCGCAATGACAGGTCACCTCGTGCTCACTTCATTACACACGAGACATCCTGCAGGTGCACTCGTGAGATTGATGGAATTCGGCCTTAGTGCCAATTATTTGTATGAAAGTGTCGTTGCAGTTGTATCTCAAACGCTTGTTACCCATCCGTCAGGCAGGGTGGCATCTTATCAGTTTTTGAGTGGCGAGCCTTTGCTATTGCAAATTGCACGTTGCCAGGAACAGAATTTACTTGATCATGAATTGCCACTCGGTACGTATGTATGAAGAAAAAGTGGAAAGCGAGTGACAAAGCGAACTTTTTCTTGAATTTAAGTCGGCTGCTTGAGCGAGGGTACACGTTGCATCATGGCGCGTCGTTATTAGGAATACAAGACGGTCCTATGCGAAATCAATCATTGCGAATTGGTTGACGGCACTCGGGGAAGGAAAGTCGTGGGGAGAGGCGTTGGAGCGGTTAGAATTGCCTAACGATATTCAAGCTTATTTATTTTTTTTCGGAACGATATGGCCGACTAAATCGAGGGTTTTATTACGCTGGACGGATGTTAAAAGAGCGTGAAAAAATCAAACAGCAATTCATGACGATTGCACGATATCCAATTTTGTTAATTTGGATCATCGCAATGTTATTCTCCTTTATGGTTTTCTTCGTGTTTCCTCAATTCGAAGCTTTATTTCAAACGATGGATATTGAATACCCCGCAATTACAACGATGACCTTCCTATTCTTTCAATCCATTCCTTATGGTTTCCTTCTGCTTTTGATCGTGATTACGATCGGTGTGATCTATTATTATGGATCATTTAAGAACAAATCGAGCCTAGAACAATATCATCTCATACTAAAAATCCCTCTCATCAACCGTCTGCTTCGTATGTACTTGACGTATTCGTTTAGCCTCCAGTTCGGGCAACTGTTAAAAGGAGGACTGCATGTTTTAGATGTGCTTACAGTGTTTGTCGACCAAAGCCGTCTGTCTATTTTTAAAGAAGAAGGAGAACGAATGAAAGAAGAATTAAACGAAGGATTGCAGTTTCCAGACGTTGTCGTCAACAGTGGCTGCTACACAGCAGAGTTTAAAGAAATTATTCAACACGGTCAGCAAACAGGAAAACTTGCAGATGATTTGATTCACTATAGTGAAATGCTCTGGAAGGATCTATTACAACGTGTGCAACAAATCACGATGACGATTCAACCGATTTTATTTCTCGTTATTGGACTGTTTATGTTGTTGCTCTTTCTGTCTATATTCTTACCGAT
>NZ_BAXL01000038.1:0-5562 GCF_000698185.1 Geomicrobium sp. JCM 19055 | reverse complement strand
GGGAGCTTCTGGCATTACTGGGGCTACGGGATCAACGGGTGTCACTGGGGCTTCTGGCATTACTGGTGCCACTGGCGTTACTGGTACAACTGGAATTCCTGGATCTTCAGCGATCATTCCATTTGCTTCTGGTACACCTGTCACTTTAACTACGATTGCTGGGGGATTAATAGGAACGACTAGTCTTGTCGGATTTGGTAGCTCAGTAGCTGGAGTTAGCATTGCTGGTTCGACGATTAACCTCGGTGGAGGACCTGGCATTTTGCTAAACTATGCATTCTCGGTGCCTCGCGCGGGGACGATTACAGCGATATCGGCTTACTTTAGTGTTACTGCAGCATTATCGTTAATAGGTAGCTCAGTTACAGTCAACGCCCAACTCTTTAGTTCGAGCACGCCAAATAACACATTCACAGCAATTCCTGGGGCAAGCGTCAATCTTCCTCCGTTAACGGGTGTCATTAGTTTAGGCCAAACGTTGAATAATATTGTTTCAGGATTGTCGATTCCAGTCACCCCACAAACGAGATTGCTACTCGTACTATCTGCAACTTCAAGTGGAATTTCTCTAGCAAACGTAGTCGAAGCTACGCCAGCGCAGGAATCTCAATCTCATAACCTGTCGTGAATCGGTAACTGATCGCTATTCTTTCAACCACAAATTGTGCTTTCCTTATCTTGATCGATAGGGAAAGCACTCTTTCAATCATTCTATTAATGTCTATATTTTCTGAAAATGTTATACTGAATAAAAAAAGGATTGAAATAATGTATATCGAACGTCTTTCTACCTCTTTACCGAAGAGATTAATCTATGGAAACAATGAGCAAGTCATTAGCGCGATTGCAAAAGAAGCGCAATCGGAGGCTTTTCTGACTAAACTCGGATTTACAGGTGATGACGTAGCAGATAAGAAGCATCACGGTGGTCTGGAACGGGCCGTTTGCTTTTATCCACATGAACACTATTCATATTGGGAAGAACAATTTGATCTCTCTCTTCCAAAAGCTGCGTTTGGTGAAAACATTACCGTATCCGGCCTTTTAGAACGCGAAGTATTACTAGGTAGTATTTACAGAGTTGGAGACGCCAAAATTCAAATCACGCAAGCACGTACACCTTGTCGTACAATTGTCCAACACACTGGTATTGCCGATTTCCTTGTGCACATTATACGAACAGGCTTTACAGGATATTTAGCTAAAGTGTTACATGAGGGAACCGTTTATGCGGATAGCACGATTGAACTACTAGAAGAACCACCTATTAAGATGAGTGTTTTGCGATGCAACGAAGTTTTTTACCATGAAAGAGATAATCTTAGCGATGTCAATCAACTACTACAAATAGATAGCCTTGCCGAGGAATGGCGAGACATGCTTAATAAACGTAAACAACAGATCACAAACAAAGTCGCCCGCGACTAGCTTGATGCGGACGACTTTGTTTTCTTTTATGATTTAGTATTATCTTGATCAAAAAAAACGGATCAATCGTTTCATCGCGTTCTGGATTTAAATCATCTTGATTACTGTCATCAACTTGCTCATCACTCGGTTTCTCGTTATGAACGGTGTTCGACTCAGCACTCTCTTTTGAGGCTGCGAATTCAGGATATGCTTCTCGCACTGAATTGCCTACACTAGAGCTTCCTCGAGCGACAAAGCTTTCAAGCATTTCTTTTAAGTCCATCCCCGTTGCTTCTTTTAGACTTTCTTGAACACCTAGCATCGTTTGTGTCACGTTTGACGTAATTCGATTCGCTCCACCTTTGGAGTCAGAGCCACCCATATCAATGACTTTGTATCCTTCAATCTGACTAAGTGGTGCTGCAACTTCTTTCGCAATGTCAGGAAGTGAGCGGATCATCATTTCCATGATTGCTGCTTCGCCGTATTTCTCCATCGCTTCGGCCATGAGCTCTTTCGCCTCTGCTCGGCACGACCCTTCTCACGAATAACTTCAGCTTGCGCAAGACCTTCAGCACGTTGAATTGATGCTTCTGCTTCACCATCAATACGAGCTTTCTCTGCTTCAGCTTCTGCTTTCGCTTTAATGTCATACGCATCTGCATCTGCTTGAGCTTTACGACGCTTTTGCTCCTCTTGTTCTAAGGTAACTTGACGTTGTCGTTCAATAAATTGAACTTGCATTTCTTCTTCTGTTACTTCTTGATTTAATCTTGCTTGCTCTAATTGATACGCTTGCTCAGACTGTGCTCGAGCACGTTCCGTTTCACGTTTGAATTCAGCTTCTTTAATGTCACGCTCTTTTTGAGATTGTGAAACCGTCGTACTTCTCGTATTCTCTTCTTGTTGTGCTTCTTGGTCGTTTTTCGCTTTGTACATCCGTGTTTCTTTCTCAGCGTCTGACTCTGCCATGTCCGCTTTTTTGCGAATTTCAGCAATTCGTGGACGCCCTAGATTCTCTAAGTACCCATTCTCTTCATCCGCATCACGAAGATCGTCTAGACCGAACGACGTAATTGTAAAGCCCATGTTATCAAGTTCAACTTGTGCAATGTCTTGAACTTGATGGCTAAACGATTCACGGTCATTATTAATCATTTCTACTGATAGTTTTGATAAAATTGCTCGTAAATTAGTCCCGAGTACTTTAGAGACTTCTTCTTCAATCTCAGTATCTTTCTTTCCTAGAAACTGTTCTGCATAATTTGCAATCCCATCTAATGAATCGGCAATCTTAACAGAAGCAATTGCGTCTGCGACGACAGGTACCCCTTGACTCGTGTACACTTTAGGCGTCGTTAACTTAATTTGAAAGGAGTTCAAATCAACGGGTGTACTCGTTTGGAAAAACTTCAAACGTTGCCCACCACCACGAATGATCTTCATGCTTCGACCATTTTCATCTTGGAAGATTCGATTGTCCTTTTCTGGATCACCCAAGTTTGGACCCGTAATAATTAATGCTTCATTTGAACGCGCGGTTTTGTATCTGCGTCTAACATAAATGAATGCAACAATCCCAAATAAAACCGCTACCGCAGCTAATACTGCAAGAATAATAAAAATTACTGTACCCGTACCAAAATCCATTCCATCACCTCTTTTTCATAGTTACACTACATACGTTTGCAAATTACACTAAGTTTCAACAATACAGAAAAATCATATTAATTGTAACGAAGGCTGGATGATTATGACAAGTGATTCCATGCAAAAAAACCACCGAGAAGCACACTCGAAGGTTTATTGGTAACGTTGTAATAATTCTTCTGTCGTCACAATGTCAGCAAATTCATCACGCAATGTTGCGAGCGTCACATCGTGAATGGTCTGTGCGTCAAAAGGTGCAATTGCAACTGCTGACGTTGCATCAGATACTAACGTCGTTTTAAAACCTAGATTTCCACTCATTCGAACTGTTGTGGATACGCAATGTTGCGTTGTAAACCCTGCGATAATGACCTCTGACGCTCCATGTTCCTTTAAAACACTTTCCAAATTCGTACCGATAAACGCACTGTTGACATCTTTTTGAATAATGATCTCATTTTCAGCAGGCAGAACTTGTTCCATAAATGAATGGGTCTGACTCCCTTTGTAAAACAATGAAGTTGGATCGGTTCTCGTATGTTGAATATGTATGACGAGACCCTCTTGTTCACGGATCCAATGCAAGATCTCACCTGCATGTTGAGGCGCCTTAGGAGTACTAAATTCCCCCCAGCTCGGTTCTTCAAACGCCTTTTGAAAGTCAACGAGTACAAACGCTACTTTTTTTTCCACTCATTCCATCACCCCTCCGTCATTTTTATGCTTATGAAACTGTAAAAACAACCGCTCAAATTCGTCATACGTAATTTCTTCTTCTTCCCAAAGTTCCTCAGCATTTTCAAGAATCGCTTGCGTTGATTGAATCCAATTTAAATAGAGCTTTTCTTGATAAATGGCATGCGAATAGACTGCTGAAGCCATAACGATTCGTTTTTTTTACGGCTTGTCGTTCACGAATGCTTGCCGAAGTATCGTCTAGAAACTGCTCCATTTGTTCAATCTTTTCTTTCTGTTCACGCTCAAAGGTTTGCAATTGAAACAATACATCCTTAAGAGGCAATTGATCCATGAAAAAAGCTTGCATCAGAAATGGATCTTTTCGTTTCGGAAGGGTTGGAGGCTGACTAAGCCATCGTATCATTTCCGCTTTCCCTGATTCTGTAATCTGATACAACTTCTTATCTGGCTTCCCGACTTGCGTAACGAGCCTACTTTCAATTAAACCTTCATTCTCTAACTTTGCTAGTTCAGGATAAATTTGCGAGAGGTTCGAATGCCAAAACACACTAACAAACCCATCAAACTCCTGCTTTATGTCGTAACCGCTCGCTTCCCACGTCGTTAATAACCCAAGTAGTCCGTGCCTTAAACTCATTGTATGTTTGTCTCCTCTTTTCCACCGATCCCAATTCTCGGGAAAGTAATCACACCCATTGCGCCTGTCACGATAAGAATTGTTGCCATAATGGCGACCGTCTCTGTTATCGTCAGTGTACTTAACAGCCAGCCACTAATCAAGATACTAGGAAGCATCATGCCATTTGAAGCTAAAAAAAACATCGTAAACATTCGTGTGTAATACGCGGGCTTCGACCATTCTTGAATTAACGTGACGGTTGTCACTTGAAAAAGACCGAGTGCAAACCCTTGAATGACGAAAAAAAAGGCAAGAGCACAGGAAGAGAATTAGCAAATCCGACCGCTATAAATGTTACCGCTAAAAACAAAAATGGAGGAAACAACAGCCATTTACGTTCAAAACGCTTCATCAACCTCGGTGCAAAAAAAAGCTCCTAACGTAATACCTACAATGTTACAAATGCCGATCCAGGCCATATTCTCCACGCCTAGATGCAACTCGTCAGTTAGAAAGTGAATAAGAATAAGCTCAAATGCCGTTGCAATTAACATTCCAATGGCTATGAAGGTGTAAAGCATCCGAAACCGTTTTGAAGACCAAACTTCTCTTAATCCCGCTCGAATTTGTTCAATTAATCGTTCACTCCCTTGATTAGTTGCGGGACTTTTCGGAATTTTAACCGTACATAACGTTGCGATGAGTAATGCCACAATGGCAGCAATAAGCAACACTTCGACTGGAAATTGAAGCGCTAAAACAAATCCAGAAACTGCTTGAGCAACGATTCGCAGCATTGTGATCGACATCTGGAATAACGCGTTTGCTTTCGGACGATGATCACGATTCACGAATTGCGGAACGAGCGCTTGACTTGACGGTAAGAAAAATAAATCAAAGATGCTCAGTAACATAAGCAAAACGAAAAGAATTGGTAACGAAAATAATGACAAAAACAAAGTTAGTACAATGACAATGATTGCTCGTATACTGTTTGAAAAGCGAATAACCCGTTTCAAATTCTTTCCTTCAATCCATGAGCGATCGGTAAAGCTAGAAATAATAAAGGTGCGTAATACGCGACATAAAACCAAGTAAACATTGAAGGATCACTTACCCGAGATTCCATTTCCTTAAGCAAGGCAAAGAATAAAACAGCATCAGCAAAAATCGTTAACAATCGA
>NZ_BAXL01000039.1:0-4181 GCF_000698185.1 Geomicrobium sp. JCM 19055 | reverse complement strand
CAATTTTGTTCGTTTTAAGCGCCGTCATCTCTTGTGGCGACTCTTAGTATATTATCACCATCTGCGCTTCGCGTCAACTCTTTTTTTTGAAAAGTTTTTTTTCGCGATTTGCGATGTGATGTTTGCGCTCTGTTAAGCACAAATAGAAATATACCATCTCCCCGGACAAGTTGCAAGTATTATTTTAAAAAAATATTGAGCAACGAAAAATTCGTTGCTCAACCTATATTTCTACTCTTCTGATCCCTGTTTTTCATTTGCGGGAACAAGAGTACATCACGAATTGACGCTGAATTTGTTAACAACATCACGAGTCGATCAATCCCAATTCCTAAACCGCCTGTAGGAGGCATTCCATACTCTAGTGATTCAAGGAAGTCTTCATCTAATGGATGCGCCTCATCGTCACCCATCTCTTTAGCCTTTAACTGATCTTCAAATCGAGCCCGTTGATCAATAGGATCGTTTAACTCTGTAAACGCATTGGCATGTTCACGTGCAACAATGAACAATTCAAAACGGTCCGTAAATCTAGGATCCTCTGCGTTCTTTTGAGCGAGTGGTGAAATCGCAAGGGGATGACCGTAGACGAATGTAGGTTGAATAAGCTTTTCTTCAATTAGTTGTTCAAAGAACTCATTTACGACATGCCCAAACGTCATGTAGTTTTCTACATGTACATGATGTTCCTTAGCAAGTTGTCTCGCTTCATCATCACTTAAATCTGCCCAGAAGTTTACGCCTGTCTCTTCTTTAATCAGATCTACCATGTGCACACGACGCCAATTTGGGGTTAAGTCAATGACATCTTCACCGTATTGAACTTTCGTTGTGCCGTGAACTTCTTGTGCAATATGAGCAACAAGGTTCTCTGTTAAATTCATGATATCGTTATAGTCAGCATATGCCTCATACAACTCAATCATCGTAAATTCTGGGTTATGACGCGTTGATACTCCTTCGTTACGGAACACTCGTCCAATTTCATAGACCTTTTCCATTCCACCTACAATGAGGCGCTTCAAATGAAGCTCAATAGCAATTCGCATGTATAGTTCCATGTCGAGTGCATTGTGGTGCGTGACAAATGGTCGTGCAGAAGCCCCACCGGCAATGCTGTGCATTGTTGGTGTTTCTACTTCTAGGAACCCTTGGTCATCAAGGTATCTACGCATCGTTTGAAGAATTTTACTTCTAGTAATAAAGGTATCTTTTACTTCTGGATTTACAATTAGATCTACGTAGCGCTGGCGATAGCGTTGCTCTACATCTTTTAACCCGTGATGCTTGTCCGGAAGGGACGTAATGATTTGGACATTAACGTAAATGTAGTAGCTTTTACTGAAAGCTCCCCAACGTTCGTTTTAAAAGGTACACCAGATACGGCTACAAGATCACCGATATCACACGTCTGGAACTTTTCGTACGCCTCTTCACCTACTTGATCTTTACGCACGTAGATTTGGATTTGACCACGTAAATCTTGAATGTGCGCAAAGCCCGCTTTCCCTTTACCACGCTTTGTCATGAGCCTTCCTGCAATCGTGACCACATGCTCACTTTCTAACTCGACTAATTCTTCTTTAGAATACTGGTCGTATTGCGCTTGCATCTCGACCGTATTATGTGTGCGATCTAAACGCGTTCCAAATGGGTTATACCCCTCTGCTTGCAAACGTTCTAATTTCTCAAGCCTAACGAGTCTTTGGTCTCCTTGTTGTAAATCAGATTCTGTCATGACGTTCATCTCCTTTGTTTAATGATCCTCTACATACATAAAAACTGCCAGTGAAGACTGACAGTCCGTGCAAACAAAAAAACTTCGTCTACTACCTTTGCGAATTTCTGTACTAGCGTTTTATATCCTGTCCGAGCAACTCTTCAACCGATATATCTAATAGATGCGACGCTCGTTCAATGAAGTCTTCTTCTGCGGCCCGCGTCCCACGTTCAATTTCACCAACAACGGAAACCGACATGTGCATTTTATCAGCGAAACTCTGTTGCGTGTAACCTTTCAATTTTCGAAAGGCACGAACTCTTCCACCTGCTTTTGTTGTTTCCATAGAAGTACCCCTTTTCTTAATCTTTCCGGCAAAGCCATGAATAAGTCATGCACCGACGTTTTAAGAGTTGGTATCTGTTCTAAAGGAGCAATTTCTTGTAGTGGAGCGAGCACAAACGCCCGGTCCTCCATACGAGGATGTGGGATACACAACTGTTCCAACTTAATATTCTCATCGTTAAATAATAGAATGTCAAGATCAATTGTTCTCGGTCCATTTAAAATCTCACGCGTACGATGAAGTTCTCGTTCAATGCGTTGAAGTTCCAAAAGCAAGTCCATCGGCCGTAGTGTTGTTTCAACTTTACAAACCATATTTAAAAATTGACTTTGATCTAAGTATCCGACCGGTTCAGTTTCATATATTGAAGAAACCGAACTGATCGCGATTTGTTCATGAACTACCATTGCCTGTAAAGCACTCTTTAAATACTCTTCTCTTGGATTAATGTTCGATCCTAAAGCGATATATGCAGTATGTTTCATCTTGACCTCTTCAATTCGATTGCTACAGAATCATAATGGCCGGGAATTGGTGGGTCCGGCTTAATGACTTTTACCGTTACACTTTGAACAATTGCGAAGTCACCGAGTAACGTCTTCGCAATTTCTTCTGCAATGGTTTCTACTAAATCAAATGTATTCTCTTCAACGACTTGTTTTGTTTTCTCATAAACTTCAGCGTAATTCACACTGTAATTTAAATCATCATTTAACGATGCCTTCGTTAAATCTGCTTCTAATACAACATCGACTGCAAAACGTTGACCTAATGTATTCTCTTCTTTATAGACACCATGATAAGCGTAAAACTTCATGCCATTAACAAAGATTTTATCCAACAGGATTCACCTTCCCTTTACCGAGCATCGCATCCATCATCTTAGAAGTACGACTCATCTCTTTCACGTCATGGACTCGTACAATATGGCAACCTCTTTCAATACCTAGCTGATTGTAGCGCTTGTCCCTTCTAAACGATCATTGGGTGGCGTTTGAAGTGTATTAGCAATTAAAGACTTCCTTGATGTACCTAATAAGACAGGAAAGCCTAACGACGTAATAACATCTAACCGTCTCATTAACTCCAAATTCTGCTCATGCGATTTGGCAAACCCAATACCAGGATCAAGAATAATTCGCTCTTTTGGCACACCGGCTTGTATGCTAAGGTCCACACTTTCTAATAAGTCGTCTACCACATCTTGCAAAAAGTCATGATATTCCGCCTGATTGCGATTATGCGTTAACACGATCGGAACTTCATGTTTTGCTGCAACCGATGCCATTTGTGTATCGTACTTCGCACCCCAAATGTCATTAATGATTGCAGCGCCCGCTTTTACCGCAGCTTCAGCTGTAGCCGCTTTATACGTGTCAATGCTTACTGGGACGTCGACTGACGAAGAAATCGCTTCAATAATCGGCACGACACGAGCAATCTCTTCTTCCACACTGACTGGCGTAAACCCCGGACGAGTCGATTCACCACCAACATCAATAATGTCCGCACCATTCTCTACCATTTGCCTCGCTCTTTCGACCGCAGCATCGAGATTGTTATAGCGTCCACCATCAGAAAATGAGTCAGGAGTGACATTTAAGATTCCCATAATGTATGTTTTCTTAGCAAAGTCCAACCGCCACTGACCCCAACTCAATTCTAACTCTTGTATCATGCTTTTCTTCCCTTCTAAATGGATGTTACGACTTGCTCTCGATGCTGAATTAACCATTGTTGCATCATTTGCTTCCCGAATGCAGTCATAATTGACTCAGGGTGAAATTGTACCCCTTCGGTCGGATGTGTACGATGGCGAAAACCCATCAACTCTCCTTCCTCAGTACGGGAAGTTGCAATGAGGGAACTTGGCAATGACGCTTCATCCACCGTTAGTGAATGGTACCTCATAATCTCAGTTCCTTGTGGAATTTCTTTATATAACGACTGGTTATCATGCATTAACTTTGATGTTTTGCCATGCATTAACCGAGGTGCACGTACGACTTGACCACCAAACACTTGCCCGATTGCTTGGTGCCCTAAACAAACACCTAAAACAGGAATCTTCCCTGTAAAATGCTCAATTGCTGCCAAACTAATTCCTGCTTGGTC
>NZ_BAXL01000040.1:0-2470 GCF_000698185.1 Geomicrobium sp. JCM 19055 | reverse complement strand
GCTTGCAAACGTATGGTTCGTTACCCATCGTAAAATATGCTTACCGAGTCCTTTTCCACGTACGTTTGAAGCTAACCGTAGATCCAATAGTGGATTATGGTCATCGATGTCTTCTAAAACTACCAAGCCTATCTTTTTATCAAACTGCTCCACCCAAAACGCTAGATTCTTACCGTGATATTTTCCTTCATCAAAAGCTGTTCATACATCGCTTCACTCGATTCATAATTGCTATGATAAGGCCAGTGCTCACGTTGGAGAAACGTTACCAACTCAAGCTTCTCATCTTTTAGCGGATAGATTTTTAACGTATCAAGTACGCTCACACGGCTCATCCTTTCTTCGCTTCACGATGGAAGTGTTCACTTAACCAGTTCCCTTCTTGCTCATACAAATTGAGTACAACGAATGGGTTTGTAGGAGGTTCATCAATCCAGTTTAGTAAGGTTTTGATGACGCTGCTTTTCTCTAGAAGACTCTGGACAATCACTTGTGCTTGCTCATGAAGCCTTGTTGTCCAAATTTGAGAACGAAGCATGACCATTGAATAATACGTACGAATGAGCTTTCTCGCAAACGCGATCGTCGTCTGCCTAAACTCCTCATCATCCCCATGATACAGTCGCTTCATCGCTCGTTCATATACTGCATTAATATCTCCATTAAAACGAATTGCAATCTCAGAAGTTAAGCGATATGGACCGAAGTATGAACGTAAATCGTTACCCTCCACACAGATTGATAACTCTTTCAAAAACGCCTGTTCATCGTAGTTCTTAGGATCCATCGTATAGTCATAATTCGTAAAAGCTATGCCAACCTCACGAAAATCATCAACATACGTTTTCGATAATGATTGGCCCAGCACGTTTAATCGACGTTTCTCTTGCTCAGACACATCCTCCCTAAACAGGACGAGCAAGTCCAAGTCCGACTTCTTCTTCACAGCTTCTCCCCGTGCTACACTGCCATAAACGTAAACGCTATGCACTTGTTTAGGGAAAGCCTGCTTTAATTGAGCGACGCAGTCTTGAATACACGTGTTGTACAAACTAATTTGAGTTGTCACAACATCACTTTGGATGTACCCTTGCTCGTCTAACCCGTACCCTTTATGGATGAGCGTAATTGCAAAGAACCTCCTTTTGATTATAGATATTCTACGAGGTAAACAGAAAATCCCCTCTTTTAATGACAAGAGGGGACTACACACTATAGAGTTTCTTTAAACGATCGAAAGGTAAACGACTTGGATTGCTCATATCTATAAAGTAAGGTAATTGCCATTTCTGAGTAGCGATTGCTTGTTTATTGTTCGGCTCATCCCAGCAAGGGTACACTCTCATTGCCATTTTCCCCTTTGTTGAGGATGATCGAAGAATTCCTCTTTGGAAAAGAATTTCTTTTGGAAAGATAAACTGCCCAAACTGGCGCTCATTGCGAAAGGTCGTTATTACAATGAAATCTGGAGATGCGTCATAAGAATACGGCTGATTTTTACCAGCTTTATCTTTTTCCCAAAGTGATACAAACTGACCAACCTTCGTAGGCGTTTGATGCGCAACTCTAAATCGCACGGTTTTAGACATTAAGTGAAACTTGCCTGCGCCATACTTACTGTTGTGGACTTCTTCTTGGATTGATTTTACTGTAAATTGATTTGGCTCATAAATCAGCTTATTCACATATGCAAACGCCTCATAAAAGTCATTCATGATCCCGCTCCTTACGAAAATAGATCAATAAGATGCCTAGCGCCGCCACCCCTGTTCGGATCGATGGCTTTTAAAACGAGTGTAGCAGCCATAAATACAATTAAAACAGCAAGACCAATCTTCCCGCCAACACTCATTTTATCTTTTTCGGTATGCTTACTTTTCTTCAAAATAAAACCCCTTAGTACTTCATTACTTTTACTCTACCAAAGTACAGATGTTCCAACCATTTTGCTGAAGTTTATCAACGTATTCTGTGACTACGATCTCTTCCTTTTCGATCGCGATCGGGGATAACGAAACGAGACATTCATTATTCTCCTGATTAGCATCCTCATGCACAGATGTTATGATCAAAAAAGCTGAATGTTCATCGTCCTCCCCTTCCTTTTTACTTAGTAACTATGCTATATACAATTCGTACTTAAGTAAATTATCATTTGGATATTGATTCCCAAATCACGACTACTTCCCTTTCAAATGTATGTAGATAAGTACGCACATCGCAAAGATCATTCCATGTATCAAAAAGAAGAACAACTCAATACTGATCCCTAGAAATGACATCACGGCTAGCAATAGCGCTGTTCCAAACATGCCTAATACACACGTTACAATAATGTTTAATACCAATTTGTTAACCTCCTTTTATAAAGAGTGAAGATGGAGTAGTTAAAAAAACGGGGCTTGTTCCGAGCACGCCTTCTCTTGTTCACGCTTGCCTTCTCTTGCTCCGCTCTTGCCCTGTCTTGTTC
>NZ_BAXL01000041.1:0-2273 GCF_000698185.1 Geomicrobium sp. JCM 19055 | reverse complement strand
AATGAGAGTTTCGTTCTCTCAAAACTGAATAACGGATTCGCAAGACATTTGACCGGATTTGACCCAGCAACCTTAAAAAGTTTGTGGATAAATCCTCGACCGATTAGTATCTGTCAGCTCCATGTGTCGCCACACTTCCACACCAGACCTATCTACCTGATCGTCTCTCAGGGGTCTTACTCATTTACATGATGGGAAATCTCATCTCGAGGGGGGCTTCATGCTTAGATGCTTTCAGCACTTATCCCTGCCACACGTAGCTACCCAGCGATGCTCCTGGCGGAACAACTGGTACACCAGCGGTGTGTCCATCCCGGTCCTCTCGTACTAAGGACAGCTCCTCTCAAATTTCCAACGCCCACGACGGATAGGGACCGAACTGTCTCACGACGTTCTGAACCCAGCTCGCGTGCCGCTTTAATGGGCGAACAGCCCAACCCTTGGGACCTACTTCAGCCCCAGGATGCGACGAGCCGACATCGAGGTGCCAAACCTCCCGTCGATGTGGACTCTTGGGGGAGATTAGCCTGTTATCCCCAGGGTAGCTTTTATCCGTTGAGCGACGGCCCTTCCATACGGTGCCGCCGGATCACTAAGCCCGACTTTCGTCCCTGCTCGACTTGTAAGTCTCGCAGTCAAGCTCCCTTCTGCCTTTGCACTCTTCGAATGATTTCCAACCATTCTGAGGGAACCTTTGGGCGCCTCCGTTACTCTTTAGGAGGCGACCGCCCCAGTCAAACTGCCCACCAGACACTGTTCCTGAACCGGATCACGGTTCGAGGTTAGGATTTCAACACAGCAAGGGTAGTATCCCACCAGCGCCTCCACCGAAGCTAGCGCTCCGGTTTCCAAGGCTCCTACCTATCCTGTACAAGCTGTGCCCAAACCCAATATCAAGCTGCAGTAAAGCTCCATGGGGTCTTTCCGTCCTGTCGCGGGTAACCTGCATCTTCACAGGTACTATAATTTCACCGGGTCTCTCGTTGAGACAGTGCCCAAGTCGTTGCACCTTTCGTGCGGGTCGGAACTTACCCGACAAGGAATTTCGCTACCTTAGGACCGTTATAGTTACGGCCGCCGTTTACTGGGGCTTCAATTCGAACCTTCGCCGAAGCTAAGTCCTCCTCTTAACCTTCCAGCACCGGGCAGGTGTCAGCCCCTATACTTCGTCTTACGACTTCGCAGAGACCTGTGTTTTTGATAAACAGTCGCTTGGGCCTTTTCACTGCGGCTCCCCAGGGCTATTCACCCCAAGGAGCACCCCTTCTCCCGAAGTTACGGGGTCATTTTGCCGAGTTCCTTAACGAGAGTTCTCCCGCGCGTCTTAGAATTCTCATCCCATCTACCTGTGTCGGTTTGCGGTACGGGCACCTGTCTCCTCACTAGAGGCTTTTCTCGGCAGCGGAGGATCAGGGACTCAAGGGCGCTATGCCCTTTTGCGATCACGACTCAGCCTTATGTGTTGGACGGATTTGCCTATCCAACGGCCTCGTACGCTTCGACGCACATCCAATTGTACGCTCTCCCTACCTTTCTGCGTCCCCCCATTGTTCAAACAGAGACAAGGTGGTACTGGAATTTCAACCAGTTTGCCATCGCCTACGCCTTTCGGCCTCAGCTTAGGACCCGACTAACCCTGAGCGGACGAGCCTTCCTCAGGAAACCTTAGATTTTCGACGGAAGGGATTCTCACCCTTCTTTTCGCTACTCATACCGGCATTCTCACTTCTGTACGCTCCAGCTGTCCTCACGGTCAACCTTCTCTGCCTACAGAACGCTCCCCTACCCAACTCCTAAGAGTTGCCACAGCTTCGGTGGTGTGTTTAGCCCCGGTACATTTTCGGCGCAGCGTCACTCGACCAGTGAGCTATTACGCACTCTTTCAATGGTGGCTGCTTCTAAGCCAACATCCTGGTTGTCTAAGCAACGCCACATCCTTTCCCACTTAACACACACTTTGGGACCTTAGCTGGTGATCTGGGCTGTTTCCCTCTTGACGACGGATCTTAGCACTCGCCGTCTGACTCCCGGTTATAAATCTCTGGCATTCGGAGTTTGACTGAACTCGGTAATCCGGTAGGGACCCTCATCCAATCAGTGCTCTACCTCCAGGATTCTCAAAACCGAGGCTAGCCCTAAAGCTATTTCGGGGAGAACCAGCTATCTCCGTGTTCGATTGGCATTTCACCCCTACCCACACCTCATCCCCGCAGCTTTCAACCTACGTGGGTTCGGGCCTCCAGTCGGTGTTACCCGACCTTCACCCTGGACAT
>NZ_BAXL01000042.1:0-1715 GCF_000698185.1 Geomicrobium sp. JCM 19055 | reverse complement strand
CGAGAGGGCGTATCTTATCTTTCCCGCTCAGGGAAAGTAAGTCTCCATAGAAAGGAGGTGATCCATCCCCACCTTCCGGTAGGGATACCTTGTTACGACTTCACCCCAATCACCGGCCCCACCTTCGGCGGCTGGCTCCGTAAACGGTTGCCTCACCGACTTCGGGTGTTGCTGGCTCTCGTGGTGTGACGGGCGGTGTGTACAAGGCCCGGAACGTATTCACCGCGGCATGCTGATCCGCGATTACTAGCGATTCCAGCTTCATGTAGGCGAGTTGCAGCCTACAATCCGAACTGAGAACGGCTTTTTAGGATTGGCTCCACCTCGCGGCTTCGCTTCCCGTTGTACCGTCCATTGTAGCACGTGTGTAGCCCAGGTCATAAGGGGCATGATGATTTGACGTCATCCCCGCCTTCCTCCGGTTTGTCACCGGCAGTCACCTTAGAGTGCCCAACTGAATGCTGGCAACTAAGGTCAAGGGTTGCGCTCGTTGCGGGACTTAACCCAACATCTCACGACACGAGCTGACGACAACCATGCACCACCTGTCACTTTGTCCCCGAAGGGAAAACTCTATCTCTAGAGCGATCAAAGGATGTCAAGACCTGGTAAGGTTCTTCGCGTTGCGTCGAATTAAACCACATGCTCCACCGCTTGTGCGGGCCCCCGTCAATTCCTTTGAGTTTCAACCTTGCGGTCGTACTCCCCAGGCGGAGTGCTTAATGCGTTTGCTTCGGCACTACGGGTATCGAAACCCCTAACACCTAGCACTCAACGTTTACGGCGTGGACTACCAGGTATCTAATCCTGTTTGCTCCCCACGCTTTCGCACCTCAGCGTCAGTTACAGACCAGAGAGTCGCCTTCGCCACTGGTGTTCCTCCACATATCTACGCATTTCACCGCTACACGTGGAATTCCACTCTCCTCTTCTGCACTCAAGTTCTCCAGTTTCCAATGCAATTCTGTGGTTGAGCCACAGCCTTTCACATCAGACTTAAAGAACCGCCTGCGTGCCCTTTACGCCCAATAATTCCGGACAACGCTTGCCACCTACGTATTACCGCGGCTGCTGGCACGTAGTTAGCCGTGGCTTTCTGGTGAGGTACCGTCACGGCTCGGGCATTTCCTCCCGAACTTGTTCTTCCCTCACAACAGAGCTTTACGATCCGAAAACCTTCATCACTCACGCGGCATTGCACCGTCAGGCTTTCGCCCATTGCGGATGATTCCCTACTGCTGCCTCCCGTAGGAGTCTGGACCGTGTCTCAGTTCCAGTGTGGCCGATCACCCTCTCAGGTCGGCTACGCATCGTCGCCTTGGTGAGCCCTTACCTCACCAACTAGCTAATGCGCCGCGGGCCCATCCAACAGTGGCGGCCGAAACCGCCTTTTCTCTTTTCACCAGGTGGTGAAAAGAGGATATCCGGTATTAGCTCCGGTTTCCCGGAGTTATCCCAGTCTGTTGGGCAGGTTGCCCACGTGTTACTCACCCGTCCGCCGCTGACCCATTGAGGTGCAAGCACCTCGGGTCCGCTCGACTTGCATGTATTAGGCATGCCGCCAGCGTTCGTCCTGAGCCAGGATCAAACTCTCCATTGAAAGTGTTTCCTTTTTCGTTAGCACGGGGGTGCCAACGAGGCTCGTACTTCTATATAATAGAAGCGCTAGCTTTTATTGCTTTAATTCGCTTATCTTTCATTCAGTTTTCAAAGGG
>NZ_BAXL01000043.1:0-1291 GCF_000698185.1 Geomicrobium sp. JCM 19055 | reverse complement strand
TCGGATAAATAACAGCCATTGAAACGGCAACAAGAATGAGCAAAGCTGCAAATGACAGCCAGATCCTTCTCGTTAAATTCATGCGAATCATGAGGAAAGAATCCTATACCCAAAACCGTACAAAGTTTCTAAATGAATACGCGGCATCTTTTTGCGTACACGTCTGACAACATCATCCACAGCACGCTCAGAGCCGAAATAATTTTCTCCCCATACTTCTTCAATAATATCTTCACGCGATAACGCTTTTCCAACTTGTTCAGTTAGAAGGAGAATAAGATCCATCTCCTTTGTTGTTAAATCAACCGGTTGCTCTGGTTGATGATTATCCGTAACTGTACGTGCCTCAGCGTCGATCGTATAGTCGTTAAGCTCAATCTTCTTGCTCTCTTCGGATTCTTGTCCGTAAGTACGAGTTAACAATTTTTTTTCGCTCGTATGATTAACTCTTGAGGCAAAAACGGCTTTGAGATGTAGTCGTCACTACCCATTTCAAGCCCTAACACCCGGTCGAGGTCTTGGTCTCTTGCAGAGATAAAAATGACTGGAATATCGCCTTGTTTCTCACGAATGTTCTTTAAGATTTGATAACCGTCTGTACCTGGTAACATAATATCAAGCACCCAGAGATGAGGGGTTTCTTCGACAGCTTCGTTCGCTTTGTCCCCATCGTGGAATAGTTGGACAGTCCAACCTTCTCTTTCCATATAGCTTTCAGTGCCTCTGATAAATTCTGTTCATCTTCAACGAGAAATACGGTATAACTCATGGATTGCCACCCACTTCTGTACTCAATTTTTAAATTAGACGAGCAATTAACGTTCATATTGCTTCCTATCCATTTCAATTATCGCCTTTTACAGCTTTAAAAACAAGAAAGAACTGTCAAATGACAGTTCTCAGTTAACATACTAAAAGATTAAAGACAAAGCTGCAAGACCTGCTAAAGGAAGCGCGATTCTACGAAAGCGTCCTCCTCCATAAAATGGCCCTGGACCGTATCCATATCCAAAACCTGGTCCGAAACCACCAAAAATTCTCGCATCTTGTTGATGGGATCCTTCAGGAGTGAAACGCATATTTTCATGAGCATGTGCCGGATAATGCTCATTCATCCAATTTTGCATCGACTCATTGCTCTGAGATTGGTGACCTTGACTCATGTGATGGTTGTGCTCATCATGTTCCATGTACATGATTGTGCCTTGGTGATGGTGACCTCCGTGGTGGTGACCTTGGCCTCCATGATGGTGATGACCTCCATGGTGATGACCTTGACCTCCATGATGGT
>NZ_BAXL01000044.1:0-988 GCF_000698185.1 Geomicrobium sp. JCM 19055 | reverse complement strand
TTATGAGAGGGCAGGAAATCGCTTAATCTTTCATTCAGTTTTGAGTGGGCAACTACTCAAATTGTAAAACACCACGATCCGTATATGGTCAAGTACCATGATGGAGACTGGCACATTCGTTCTTTGAAAACTGAATAACGGAAAGCATGAAAAGACATCATGACCGGGTTGATCGATTGAGATGTGCAAACATCTTAACGAACAACCGACCTAGCGTGATCTTAAATGATCAAACCATGAAAAGAACCTGTGGTTAAATGAAGAAGGGCGCACGGTGAATGCCTTGGCACTAGGAGCCGATGAAGGACGCGACGAACAGCGATATGCTTCGGGGAGTTGTAAGTACACATTGATCCGAAGATTTCCGAATGGGGAAACCCACTACTTTTCACAGAGTAGTACTTGTTAGTGAATACATAGCTAATAAGAGGCAGACCCGGGGAACTGAAACATCTTAGTACCCGGAGGAAGAGAAAGCAAACGCGATTTCCTTAGTAGCGGCGAGCGAAACGGAACATAGCCCAAACCAAGTGGCTTGCCACTTGGGGTTGTAGGACACTCTATACGGAGTTACAAAGAAACGAGATAGATGAAGCGACCTGGAACGGTCCATCACAGAAGGTAAGAATCCTGTAATCGAAATTTCGTTTCCTCTTGAGTGGATCCTGAGTACGGCGGGACACGAGAAATCCCGTCGGAAGCAGGGAGGACCATCTCCCAAGGCTAAATACTCCCTAGTGACCGATAGTGAACCAGTACCGTGAGGGAAAGGTGAAAAGCACCCCGGAAGGGGAGTGAAAGAGATCCTGAAACCGTGTGCCTACAAGTAGTCAGAGCCGTTAAGGGGTGATGGCGTGCCTTTTGTAGAATGAACCGGCGAGTGACGTGTACGTGCAAGGTTAAGTTGAAGAGACGGAGCCGCAGCGAAAGCGAGTCTGAATAGGGCGAAATAGTACGTGAACGTCGACCCGAAACCGTGTGATCTACC
>NZ_BAXL01000045.1:0-897 GCF_000698185.1 Geomicrobium sp. JCM 19055 | reverse complement strand
GCCAGCAGCCCCAGTGACACCTGTCAGTCCAGTGGCCCCAGTAATGCCAGAAGCTCCAGTGACGCCTGTCGACCCAGTGGCGCCAGTAATGCCAGAAGCTCCAGTAACCCCGGTCACTCCAGCAGTGCCAGTGGCACCCGTCGGTCCAATCGCCCCATCAAGCCCGGTAGTACCGTAACGCCGGTAGGTCCAGAAGCTCCGGTAATCCCGTCAGCCCCAGCTAACCCCGTCGCACCTGTGACTCCGGTAGTACCAGTAATGCCCGTAGCCCCAGCACCCGCAATTAGGGTGTAATCTGTTGAAGTATCAGGAGTGCCCGTAGGAGGAGCAGTGTTCACAAGGTAGGTGCTGCCTTCAAACGTAACGATCTGTCCAACAGGATAGCCTGGTGCAGCAACAGGATCAAAAGGAACAACGCCATCAAGCCCAATGCCAGTAGCTCCCGTCGGTCCGGTTACTCCTGTAGGTCCGGTGTCCCCGGTCACGCCAGTAACACCAGTTATTCCAGTAGCTCCAGCCCCCGCAATCAACGTGTAATCCGGTGAAGTACCAGGAGTGCCCGTAGGAGGCGCAGTGTTTACAAAATAGGTGCTACCTTCAAACGTAACGATCTGCAACAGGGTAGCCTGGTGCAGCGAGTGGATCAAAAGGAACGACGCCATCAAGTCCAATGCCCGTAGCGCCCGTAGGCCCGGTGTCTCCGGTAATGCCCGTAGCCCCAGTGACACCAGTAACACCAGTAACGCCCGTAGCTCCAGCCCCCGCAATCAACGTATAATCCGGTGAAGTACCAGGAGTACCCGTAGGAGGAGCGGTGTTCACAAAATAGGTGCTGCCTTCAAACGTAACGATCTGCCCAACAGGGTAGCCTGGTGCAGCGAGTGGATCAAAAGGAAC
>NZ_BAXL01000046.1:0-806 GCF_000698185.1 Geomicrobium sp. JCM 19055 | reverse complement strand
GGTATCACTGGGCCTACCGGTGCCACGGGCAGTACCGGTGCTACAGGAACGACTGGCGCCACAGGCAGTACCGGAATCACCGGACCTACTGGCGCCACAGGCAGTACCGGAATCACTGGAACTACTGGCGATACAGGCAATACCGGAAACACTGGACCGACCGGCACCACGGGCGGTACGGGTATAATCGGACCTACTGGAACTACGGGCAGTACCGGAAGCACTGGAACTACTGGCAATACAGGGAGCACCGGATCAACCGGGCCAACGGGGATCACTGGCAGTACCGGAAGTACTGGTACTACAGGCATTGCTGGGAGCACCGGAACCACTGGGGCTACTGGCGGTACAGGTGCCACCGGACCTACTGGCGCAACGGGCAGTACTGGAATCGCTGGACCAACTGGTGCCACAGGCGGTATCGGGAGCACTGGACCTACCGGAAGCACTGGACCTATTGGTGCCACCGGTAGTACCGGAATCACCGGAACTACTGGCGCTACTGGCAATACCGGAAACACTGGACTACCGGCCCCTCGGGCGGTACGGGAACCATCGGACCAACTGGAACTACGGGCAGTACCGGAATCGCTGGACCTACTGGCGCTACTGGCGGTACAGGTGCAACCGGATCGACTGGCGTCACGGGCAGTACCGGAATCACTGGACCTGCTGGGGTTACAGGCAGCACTGGTGCCACCGGAACTATTGGTGCCACGGGTAATACCGGAAGTACTGGAACTACTGGCGCTACGGGCAGTATCGGAATCACTGGACCAATAGGGGCTACTGGCATTACCGGAAGC
>NZ_BAXL01000047.1:0-707 GCF_000698185.1 Geomicrobium sp. JCM 19055 | reverse complement strand
GATTCCCGTACCGCCCGTGGCCCCAGTAGTTCCAGTGCTTCCGGTATTGCCCGTAGCGCCAGTCGATCCGGTGATTCCAGAAATGCCAGTGGCACCGGTGCTACCCGTACCGCCTGTGACACCAGTAGGTCCAGTGATTCCGGTAATGCCAGTAGCCCCCGTTGGTCCAGTGATTCCGGTAATGCCAGTAGCCCCGTTGGTCCAGTGATTCCGGTACTGCCCGTAGCGCCAGTAGTTCCAGAACTTCCGGTATTACCCGTGGCACCAGTGCTGCCTGTAACCCCAGCAGATCCAGTGATTCCGGTACTGCCCGTGACGCCTGTTGCACCGGTACTACCGTACTGCCCGTGGCACCAATAGTTCCGGTGGCACCAGTGCTACCGGTAATGCCAGTGGTGCCCGTCGATCCGGTGATTCCCGTACCGCCCGTGGCACCAGTAGTTCCAGTACTTCCGGTATTGCCTGTAGTTCCTGTTGCACCTGTACCGCCAGTAGCGCCAATAGCGCCAGTCGGTCCAGTGATTCCGATATTGCCCGTCACCCCGGTAGGCCCAGTGATCCCGGTACTGCCTGTGGCGCCAGTTGTTCCTGTGACACCAGTTGTTCCTGTAGCACCAGTACTGCCCGTAGCGCCAGTAGCGCCTGTCGTACCGGTGCTCCCAGCAATGCCAGTAGTCCCAGTAAGTCCAGTACTGCCAGTGATCCCC
>NZ_BAXL01000048.1:0-655 GCF_000698185.1 Geomicrobium sp. JCM 19055 | reverse complement strand
GATTTTTGGAGGATTAGCTCAGCTGGGAGAGCATCTGCCTTACAAGCAGGGGGTCGGCGGTTCGAGCCCGTCATCCTCCACCATTTCTTTTTAGTTTTTGCCGGTCTAGCTCAATTGGTAGAGCAACTGACTTGTAATCAGTAGGTTGGGGGTTCAAGTCCTCTGGCCGGCACCACTTTTCATTTTTATAAAATGAACAACTTATGTGATGAGCCATTAGCTCAGTTGGTAGAGCATCTGACTTTTAATCAGAGGGTCGGAGGTTCGAGTCCTCCATGGCTCACCATTTTAACTACTGCGGAAGTAGTTCAGTGGTAGAACATCACCTTGCCAAGGTGGGGGTCGCGAGTTCGAATCTCGTCTTCCGCTCCAAACAAGTATATATGCGCCCGTAGCTCAATTGGATAGAGCGTCTGACTACGGATCAGGAGGTTAGGAGTTCGACTCTTCTCGGGCGCGCCATTATTACGGGAAGTAGCTCAGCTTGGCAGAGCACTTGGTTTGGGACCAAGGGGTCGCAGGTTCAAATCCTGTCTTCCCGACCATTATAAAAATTCTATGTAAGATGGGGCCTTAGCTCAGCTGGGAGAGCGCCTGCTTTGCACGCAGGAGGTCAGCGGTTCGATCCCGCTAGGCTCCACCATCTTTTTTTTGT